>NZ_JBQENK010000002.1:254099-391662 GCF_052044735.1 Pseudomonas sp. 22526 | reverse complement strand
CGATAGGCCGTTACATAAAACTGTGGCGGTTTGCCGCAGTTTTGCCTGTCTGGGCCGCTGCTTGGTTATACTCGTCGCGATTCGCCTGGAGCGCTCATCAGGAGAGCTCATGCTCGCCCCCGTACAACTGCTTTCCGCCACTCGCCAGAACCTCTGGCGTCTGACTTTCATCCGCATCCTGGTTCTGGCCGCACAGGCCGGTTCGGTGGGGCTCGCCTACTGGTTCGACCTGCTGCCGCTGCCCTGGCTGCAACTGGCCGTCACCCTGGGCCTGTCGCTGATTCTCTGCGCCTTCACCGCCATTCGCCTGCGCACCTCGTGGCCGGTCACCGAGCTGGAATATGCCGTGCAACTGGCCTGTGACCTGTTTATCCACAGTGCCCTGCTGTATTTCTCCGGCGGCTCGACCAACCCCTTCGTCTCCTATTACCTGGTGCCGCTGACCATCGCCGCCGTGACCTTGCCATGGCGTTACTCGGTGGTTCTTTCCGGTATCGCGCTGACCATGTACACCCTGCTGCTGGCGCAGTTCTACCCGCTGCAGACGTTCCCCATCGCCCGGGAAAACCTGCAGATCTACGGGATGTGGCTGAGCTTCGCCCTGGCCGCGGCGGTGATCACCTTCTTCGCCGCGAGAATGGCCGAGGAGCTGCGGCGCCAGGAAGAATTGCGGGCGATCCGCCGCGAAGAAGGCCTGCGCGACCAGCAGTTGCTGGCTGTCGCCACCCAGGCCGCTGGCGCCGCCCACGAACTGGGAACGCCCCTGGCGACCATGAGCGTGCTGCTCAAGGAAATGCGCCAGGACAACCTCGACCCGCTGCTGCAAGATGACCTGGGCGTGCTCCAGGATCAGGTCAAACTGTGCAAGGAAACCCTGCAGCAGCTGGTGCGGGCCGCCGAGGCCAATCGCCGGATGGCTGTGGAAATGCAGGATGTCACCGTCTGGCTCGACGAAGCGCTGAACCGCTGGCACCTGATGCGCCCCGAAGCCACCTATCGTTTCCAGTTGCTGGGCCAGGGGCCGATGCCGCGGGTAGCACCGCCGCCGGACCTGACCCAGGCGTTGCTCAACCTGCTGAACAATGCCGCCGACGCCTGTCCGGAAGGGCTGGAAGTACAGCTGGATTGGGACGCCGAGACCCTGACCATCAGTATTCGCGACCACGGCGCCGGTGTGCCGCTGGCCATTGCCGAGCAGATCGGCAAACCCTTTTTTACCACCAAGGGCAAAGGTTTCGGCCTGGGCCTGTTTTTGAGCAAAGCCAGCGTGACACGCGCCGGCGGCTCAGTGAAACTCTACAGTCATGAGGAAGGCGGCACGCTCACCGAGCTGCGTCTGCCCCACGGCGCCCGAGGAGACCAACATGAGTGACGAAATCCAAGTCGAAGGCGAAGAACTGCCGCATCTGTTGCTGGTGGATGACGACGCCACCTTCACCCGGGTAATGGCGCGAGCCATGAGCCGCCGCGGCTTTCGCGTCAGCACTGCGGGTTCGGCCGAAGAAGGCCTGGCCCTCGCCCAGCAGGACCTGCCGGACTTCGCCGCGCTGGACCTGAAGATGGACGGCGATTCCGGCCTGGTGCTGCTGCCCAAGCTGCTCGAACTCGATCCGGAAATGCGCGTGGTGATACTCACCGGTTATTCGAGCATCGCCACCGCGGTCGAAGCGATCAAGCGCGGCGCCTGCAACTACCTGTGCAAACCAGCCGACGCCGATGACGTGCTGGCCGCGCTGCTCTCCGAGCACGCCGACCTCGACACCCTGGTGCCGGAAAACCCGATGTCGGTGGACCGCCTGCAATGGGAGCACATCCAGCGGGTGCTGACCGAACACGAAGGCAACATCTCCGCCACTGCCCGCGCCCTGGGAATGCACCGCCGAACGCTGCAGCGCAAGTTGCAGAAGCGCCCGGTCCGTCGCTGAACCGCGACTGAACGAATGTCCTCGGGACAAGTGAAAAAGCGAGCCGATCCTCTATGATCGGCTCGATGCTTGTCCCTATCCCAATCGAGCCTTGATGATGAATCAGAACGCTGAGTATTCCGCGGTCAACGATACTGTGCGCGGGCAGTTTTTCCGTCGTGTCTGGGAAATGACTACGCCTTACTGGCGCAGTGAGGAGAAGGGCAAGGCCTGGTTGCTGCTGTTCGCGGTGACCGCCCTGACCCTGTTCAGCGTGGCGATCTCGGTGTGGATCAACAGCTGGTACAAGGACTTCTACAACGCCCTGCAAAAGAAGGACGAAGCGGCGTTCTGGCAACTGATCCTGTACTTCTGCGGGATTGCCGCGGTGGCCATCCTGGCCGCGGTCTACCGGCTCTACCTGACCCAGATGCTGACCATCCGCTGGCGGGCCTGGCTCACGGAAAAACACTTCGCCCGCTGGCTGGGCCACAAGAACTACTACCAGCTGGAGCAGGGCGGCTACACCGATAACCCGGACCAGCGGATTTCCGAAGACCTCAACAGCTTCACCAGCAATACCCTGGGACTGGCCCTGGGCCTGCTGCGAACCGTGGTCAGCCTGGTGTCGTTCTCGATCATCCTCTGGGGCGTGTCGGGCAGTATCGAAGTCTTCGGCTACAGCATTCCCGGCTACATGTTCTGGTGCGCCCTGGTGTACGCCGCCGTCGGCAGCTGGCTGACCCACCTGATCGGTCGCCGCCTGATCGGCTTGAACAACAACCAGCAACGCTTCGAGGCAGACCTGCGTTTCTCCATGGTGCGAGTGCGGGAGAACGCCGAGAGCATCGCCCTGTACAACGGCGAACCGAACGAGAACAAGCGCCTGAGCGGCCGTTTCGGCATGGTCTGGCACAACTTCTGGGACATCATGAAGGTGTCCAAGCGCCTGACCTTCTTCACCTCGGGTTACGGCCAGATCGCGATCATCTTCCCTTTCATCGTCGCGGCCCCCCGTTACCTGACGGGCAAGATCGAGCTGGGCGAGCTGATGCAGATCAACTCGGCATTCGGCAACGTCCAGGAGAACTTCAGCTGGTTCATCACCGCCTATTCCGAGCTCGCGGCATGGCGCGCCACTTGCGATCGTCTGCTGAGCTTCCGCCAGGCCATGAGCGAAAACGAAGAACGCGCGCCAGCCATCGACGTGCAGAGCCAGGGCGAAACCCTGCAGGTGCATAACCTCGGCCTGGATCTGGCGGACGGCCGGCACCTGCTGGCCGGCGCCGAGATGACCGTGACCGCCGGTGAGCGCCTGATGCTCAGCGGCCGTTCCGGCAGTGGCAAGAGTACCCTGCTGCGGGCGATGGGCCGGCTCTGGCCGGCCGGTCACGGCAGCATCCGCATGCCCGCCGAGCGTTATCTGTTCCTGCCGCAGAAGCCTTACCTGCCGATCGGCAGCCTGCGCGAGGCCTTGAGTTATCCACAGTCGGGCGACACCTACCCGCAGGAGCGTTATGCGCAGGTGCTGGAAACCTGTCGCCTGCCGCACCTGGTGTCCCGCCTGGACGAGAGCAATCACTGGCAGCGCATGTTGTCCCCGGGCGAGCAGCAGCGCCTGGCCTTTGCCCGTGCGTTGCTCTACGCGCCGCAATGGCTGTACATGGATGAAGCCACCTCGGCCATGGACGAAGAGGACGAAGCGACCCTGTACCAGGCGCTGATCGACCAGCTTCCGGGGCTGAGCATTGTCAGCGTCGGGCATCGCAGCAGCCTCAAGCGTTTCCACCCGCGGCACATCCGTATCGAGCGCGGGCATCTGGTCGACCAGGCGGTGACGGTGTAGTCAACAGTGATCGTACAACTCGGCTGAGCTATGATGCGTCATCAGTTTTCGGAGAAAGATCTTCACCATGGACAACCAGAACACGGCGCCCCGCCTTCCACGCAAGCGCCGTAGCCTCGCCCAGGAACTGGTGACCGTGCTCTCGGAGCAGATCCGCGACGGTCAGCTCAAGCGCGGTGACAAGTTGCCCACCGAGTCGGCGATCATGGAGGCCCATGGTGTCAGCCGCACCGTGGTGCGCGAAGCCATTTCCCGGTTGCAGGCCGCCGGCCAGGTGGAAACCCGCCACGGCATCGGCACCTTTGTGCTCGACACACCGAGCCCGAGCGGTTTCAGGATCGATCCGGCGACCGTGGTGACCTTGCGCGATGTGCTGGCGATCCTGGAACTGCGCATCAGCCTGGAAGTGGAGTCGGCCGGGTTGGCCGCGCAGCGGCGCAGCACCGAGCAATTGGCGGCGATGCGCGCGGCGCTGGATGCCCTCAATGAAAGCGCGGCCCACGACAGTGATGCGGTGGCCTCGGATTTCCAGTTCCACCTGCAGATTGCCCTGGCCACGGGCAACCGCTATTTCACCGACATCATGACCCACCTGGGGACCAGCATCATTCCGCGCACCCGCCTGAATTCGGCGCGCCTGGCCCACGACGATCAGCAGCACTACATGAGCCGCCTGAGCCGTGAACACGAAGAAATCTATGAAGCCATTGCCCGCCAGGATTCGGACGCGGCCCGAGCGGCCATGCGCCTGCACCTGACCAACAGCCGCGAACGGCTGCGCCATGCCCATGAAGAGGCAGAGGCGCAGCGCGGGTAAATGCAACAGGCGCCAGACCGGGGAGGTCTGGCGCCTGTGTCAGGTTGTCGTGCCGTCATCGCAGGCAAGTCGGATCGCCACCCGCTCGCTCCTACAGAAACACTGCTTGTCTTTGGTAGGAGCGAGGCTTGCCCGCGATGCTTTTAGCGGCCTTTGAGAATCGAGCGATCCACCCTTACGGCCAGTTGCCCGGCAGCGGGTTTGGCATCGAAAGTCACGCGCCCTTGCTTGTCGACGGTTGCCCGCGCGACGGGAGCGCCGTTGACCAGCAGTTCCAGGGGCGCGCCCTGCAGGGATTGGCCCGAGGCCAGTTCTAGAGTCAGATTGATAGCCATGTCGATGTCCTTATCAGGCATTGCGGTCGATGTAGGTGGTGGCGGTCTTGTCGATCGAGGCGATCAGCTCCGGCGAGCCGCCGCGGAACTGACGGAAAATGTTGCGCCCGCTGGAGTTGCTGCTGGTATCCACCGGCACATTCAGGGTTGGCTGGAAGCGTTCGCTCAGCTCGGCGTAGGCGGACCAGGGGCCGATGTACGACTCGTTCAGCCCATTGGTGTAGCTGAAGGCATAACGCACGGCATTGCCTGGCAGCCAGTTGGGTTCGCTGGGTGTCTGGCTCTGCCAGCCATTGGCCTGGATGCTCGGGGCAAGCGTCGGTGCCTCCAGGTAGCCCGCCGGCTTGTTGGGCTTGTAGTCCTTGAGCAGCAGGTAAGTGCTCCAGCCCCACCAGTTGTCGATGGTCTTGGTATCGCTGAGGTTGTTCACGTCGCTGCGGCGCAGCACCTTGTCGCCCTGCATCACGAACAGCGGTGAAAAATTGCCGCTCTTGGCTGCGTTCAGGTCCGGCAGCAGCTTCAGCGCCGTGAAGTTGCCGGGCGCCGGGGCCGATCCGCTGAGGTAGCTGTCGAAGATTTCGTCCGCCGAGTGCTGCACCGCCAGCTTGACCTGCTTGCGGTTGTTGCTGTCGATGGTGTCGAAATAACGCTTGTCGCCATAGGCATGCCAGCGGTCGCCCTGGGCGTTGCTGACGTTGAGGCCGAACTTGCTGTCTTCGTCGTGCATGAAGCGGGTGATCAGCGAACCCAAGTCACTCGGTGTGACCACCGCTGCCACTTGCTTGCGCGGTACCCGCACATGGCCGGCGGAGAACAGGTCGGTGAGGAAGTGATCGGCGAAGGCGTTCATGGCATAGGCCAGTTCCAGCTGCTTCTCGTCGGCGTTCTTGTGCGCCAGCACCGCCTGCTGCAGGGCGGCGGTGTGCCCGGCGACATAGGCCAGCAGCGCCCACTCACCGAAATGGTCGGCATTGTTGGCCGCCAGCTTCAGGTAGCGACCCAGGGGGAACAGCGCCGAGGCGAAACTACCGCCGCCAGTGATCTTGTTCCACTCTTCGGACAACGTATCTCCCAGGGCGTCATAAGCCTCGTGGGGTTGCCGGCCGTCCTTGAGTGCCTGGTTGGCGGCGGCGATTTCCTTCTGCATCACCGCGAGAATCTGTTTCGCTTCGTCCTTGGCCGCCGGCAACACGGCGAGGGAGTTGAATGCGGCGGTAAAACGCTGCAAACGATCCGCCGGGGTAGCGCCGTCACAGATCGGCTGGTCGGGGATGCCATAAAAATCGCCGCCCAGCGCCACCACCTGGCCGTAGGTCAGGGCCAGGCCATTGGGCAGGTGCAATTCGACCTGCCAGGCCGGAATGCCGGGGGCGTCCTTGACGAAGCGCAACAGGGTGGCGTCGCCGATGGCGGTGTGCTCGCCACCCTCGAAACGCAGCTGGGGCAGTGCCTTGAGGTTTTTGTCCGGTGCCGCGGGGAGGATCCCGGGCTTGTGGTACTTGATGGTGTGATGACCGTCGGCGATCAGTACCAGATGGTCGCCGTCACCGGAAATGGCAATGCCGCGTTCACTGAAAAGGCTGTCCAGATCGGCAACGATCTGGCTTTTGTGCTGCAGCTGTTCCCGCTGCTGAGTGTGTAGACCTGACATTTCTAGCTCCTTGATATGTCGTAGGTATTTCAGAAAATTAACTGTATATATATACAGTTGTTTGCGAGCATAAAGCAAAATCCTGACGCGTCAAGCAGGTATTTTTTGCCGCGCATTTTGGCGATGGCTGACGAATTGCGGTTGACGATTGTTTTTTAAGTTGTACGATGACTTACAACTTCGGCCAAGGCTGAGGTGTTTTTCATCACAACGTGCGTCCAGGGTGTTCGAACAATGAATCCACAAGAACTGAAGTCCATCCTCTCCTCCGGCCTGCTGTCTTTCCCGGTGACCGATTTCAATGCCCAGGGCGATTTCCATCGCGCGGGCTACATCAAGCGCCTGGAATGGCTGGCCCCATACGGTGCCTCGGCGCTGTTCGCGGCAGGCGGCACCGGTGAGTTCTTCTCCCTGGCGGCCAGCGAATATTCGGCAATCATCAAGACCGCGGTCGACACCTGCGCCTCCAGCGTGCCGATCCTGGCCGGCGTCGGCGGTTCGACCCGCCAGGCCATCGAATACGCCCAGGAGGCCGAGCGCCTGGGCGCCAAGGGCCTGTTGCTGCTGCCGCACTACCTGACCGAAGCCAGTCAGGACGGGGTCGCCGCTCATGTGGAAGCGGTGTGCAAATCGGTGAAGATCGGTGTGGTGGTCTACAACCGCAACGTCTGCCGCCTGACCGCGCCGCTGCTGGAGCGCCTGGCCGAGCGTTGCCCGAACCTGATCGGCTACAAGGACGGCCTGGGCGATATCGAGCTGATGGTGTCGATCCGCCGCCGTCTCGGCGATCGCTTCAGCTACCTGGGCGGGCTGCCGACCGCCGAAGTCTACGCCGCGGCCTACAAGGCCCTGGGCGTGCCGGTGTACTCCTCGGCGGTGTTCAACTTCATCCCGAAAACCGCGATGGATTTCTACCACGCCATTGCCCGGGAAGATCACGCCACCGTCGGCAAGATCATCGACGACTTCTTCCTGCCTTACCTGGATATCCGCAACCGCAAGGCCGGTTACGCGGTGAGCATCGTCAAGGCCGGGGCCCGCATCGTTGGCCATGACGCGGGCCCGGTGCGGGCGCCGCTGACCGAGCTGTTGCCGGAAGAGTATGAAGCGCTGGCGGCGTTGATCGACGCCCAGGGCGCGCAGTAATCCATCCCCGGGGCCGCTGAGCGATCAGCGGCCTTTTGCGTAAGGCTTTTGTATAAGGAGAGGGCGCGTGGCAGAGGTAAAACGCTTCGATAACTACATCGGTGGGCAATGGCTGGCCGGTGCCGACTACTCGACCAATATCAATCCGTCCGAGTTGTCCGATGTCATTGGCGAATACGCCAAGGCCGACCTGGCTCAGGTGCATGCCGCGATCGACGCGGCACGTAACGCTTTCCCGGCCTGGTCGACCTCCGGTATCCAGGCGCGCAGCGATGCCCTGGACAAGGTCGGCAGCGAGATCCTCGCCCGCCGCGAAGAGCTCGGCACGTTGCTGGCACGGGAGGAGGGCAAGACCCTGCCCGAAGCCATCGGCGAGGTGACCCGCGCCGGCAACATCTTCAAGTTCTTTGCCGGCGAATGCCTGCGCCTCTCGGGGGATTACTTGCCGTCGGTGCGTCCGGGCGTCAACGTCGAAGTGACCCGTGAAGCCCTGGGCGTGGTCGGCCTGATCACCCCCTGGAACTTCCCGATCGCCATCCCGGCATGGAAGATCGCTCCGGCCCTGGCCTATGGCAACTGCGTGGTGCTCAAGCCCGCCGAGCTGGTGCCGGGCTGCGCCTGGGCCCTGGCGGAAATCATCTCCCGCGCCGGCTTCCCGGCCGGGGTGTTCAACCTGGTGATGGGCAGCGGCCGGCTGGTCGGCGATGCCCTGGTCAACAGTCCGAAGGTCGACGGCATCAGTTTCACCGGCTCCGTGGGCGTGGGCCGGCAGATCGCCGTCAGCTGTGTCTCGCGCCAGGCCAAGGTGCAGCTGGAGATGGGCGGCAAGAACCCGCAGATCATCCTCGACGATGCCGATCTCAAGCAGGCGGTGGAGCTGGCGGTACAGAGCGCCTTCTATTCCACCGGGCAGCGCTGCACCGCGTCCAGCCGGCTGATCGTCACCGCGGGCATCCACGACCGGTTCGTCGCGGCGATGGCCGAACGCATGGGGTCGATCAAGGTCGGCCATGCGCTGAAGGCCGGTACTGATATCGGTCCGGTAGTGTCCCAGGCGCAGCTCGAGCAGGACTTGAAGTACATCGATATCGGGCAGTCTGAAGGGGCGCGGCTGGTCAGCGGTGGCGGCCTGGTGACTTGCGATACCGAGGGTTACTTCCTGGCGCCGACCCTGTTCGCCGACAGCCAGGCCTCGATGCGCATCAGCCGCGAAGAGATCTTCGGCCCGGTGGCCAACGTGGTGCGGGTGGCCGACTACGAGGCGGCGCTGGCCATGGCCAACGACACCGAGTTCGGCCTGTCGGCGGGCATTGCCACCACCTCGCTGAAATACGCCAACCACTTCAAGCGCCATTCCCAGGCCGGGATGGTCATGGTCAACCTGCCGACGGCCGGCGTCGATTACCACGTACCTTTTGGTGGTCGCAAAGGCTCATCCTATGGTTCCCGTGAGCAAGGTCGCTACGCGCAGGAGTTCTACACCCAGGTGAAGACTTCCTACATCGGCTCCTAAGTCCCGCTGTACCCCCCGCCGGCCTTTGCCTGAGGCCCGGCGGGGGCGATGAAACGCATGTTTACCCGCATAAAAATAACTAGTGGGAGTACATCCATATGCAAGCGACCAAGCCGACTCGCGTCCGCTATCTGATCCTGTTCATGCTGTTCCTGGTGACCACGATCAACTATGCCGACCGCGCCACCATCGCCATCGCGGGCTCCAGCCTGCAAAAAGACCTCGGCATCGACGCCGTCACCCTCGGTTATATCTTCTCCGCCTTCGGCTGGGCCTATGTGGCGGGGCAGATCCCCGGCGGCTGGCTGCTCGACCGCTTCGGCTCGAAAAAAATCTATGCCCTGAGCATCTTCACCTGGTCGCTGTTCACCGTGCTGCAGGGTTATGTCGGTGAGTTCGGCGTCTCCACCGCGGTGGTGGCGCTGTTCATGCTGCGGTTCCTGGTGGGGCTGGCCGAGGCGCCGTCCTTCCCCGGCAATGCGCGGATTGTCGCGGCCTGGTTCCCCACCGCCGAGCGCGGTACGGCTTCGGCGATCTTCAACTCGGCGCAGTATTTCGCCACGGTGCTGTTCGCCCCGCTGATGGGCTGGATCGTCTATCGCTTCGGCTGGCAGCACGTGTTCATCGTGATGGGCGTGATCGGCATCGTCTTCTCGCTGGTCTGGCTCAAGGTGATCTACAGCCCGCGCCAGCACCCGCTGATCAACGAGGCCGAGTTCAAGCACATCGCCGATAACGGCGGCATGGTCGACATGGACCAGGACAGCAAAGGCAAACGCAGCGACGGCCCGAAATGGGACTACCTGCGCCAGTTGCTGACCAATCGCATGATGCTCGGCGTGTACCTGGGCCAGTACTGCATCAATGGCATCACTTACTTCTTTCTGACCTGGTTCCCGGTGTACCTGGTGCAGGAGCGTGGCATGACCATTCTCAAGGCCGGTTTCATCGCGTCCTTGCCGGCCATCTGCGGCTTTATCGGCGGGGTGCTCGGCGGAGTGATTTCCGACTACCTGCTACGCAAGGGGCATTCCCTGACCTTCGCCCGCAAGGCGCCGATCATCGCCGGCCTGCTGGTCTCCAGCAGCATCGTGGCCTGCAACTATGTGGAGATCGAATGGATGGTGGTGGGCTTCATGGCCCTGGCGTTCTTCGGCAAAGGCGTGGGCGCGCTCGGCTGGGCGGTGGTGTCCGATACCTCGCCGAAGCAGATCGCCGGTTTGAGCGGCGGCCTGTTCAACACCTTCGGCAACCTGGCGTCGATCACCACGCCGATCGTCATCGGCTACATCATCAGCTCCACCGGCTCGTTCAAATGGGCGCTGGTGTTCGTCGGCTGCAACGCGCTGCTGGCGGTGTTCAGCTACCTGGTGATCGTCGGTCCGATCAAGCGTGTGGTGCTCAAGGAACCACCGAGCAACGGCCCCGAGCTGAGCCAACTTTCCCAAGCGCATTCCTGAAGGGGCGGCGTCATGCAGTTGATTGAACATTCCGATTCGCCACGCTACATCCGCCTGCACGAGCGGGACAACGTGGTGGTTGTGGTGAATGACCAGGGCGTGCCGGCGGGCACCGCGTTCGCCGACGGCCTGGTGACCCTGGACTTCGTACCTCAGAGCCACAAGGTGGCGCTGCAGGACATCGCCGAAGGCGGCCCGGTGGTTCGTTACGGCCAGACCATAGGTTATGCCTTGCAGCCGATCACCCGCGGCAGTTGGGTCAGGGAGGAGCAGTTGCGCATGCCCAGCGCGCCGCCGCTGGACAGCCTGCCGCTGTCCACCGAGGTGCCGGCGGCCCAGGCGCCCCTGGAAGGTTTCACCTTCGAGGGCTATCGCAATGCCGACGGCACGGTCGGCACGCGCAATATCCTGGGCATCACCACCACCGTGCAGTGCGTGACCGGGGTGCTCGATCATGCGGTCAAGCGCATCAAGGACGAACTGCTGCCCAGGTATCCCCACGTCGACGATGTGGTGGCGCTGACCCACAGCTATGGCTGCGGCGTGGCGATCACCGCCACCGATGCCTATATCCCGATCCGCACTGTGCGCAACCTGGCGCGCAATCCGAACCTGGGGGGCGAAGCCCTGGTGATCAGCCTGGGCTGCGAGAAGTTGCAGGCCGGGCAGGTGATGCACGAAGGCGACAGTTCGGTGGACCTCAGCGAGCCCTGGTTGTACCGCCTGCAGGACTCCAGCCAGGGTTTTACCGAGATGATCGAGCAGATCATGGCGCTGGCCGAGGTGCGTTTGCAGAAGCTCGATCAGCGGCGTCGGGAAACCGTGCCGGCCTCGGAGCTGGTCCTCGGCATGCAATGCGGCGGCAGCGATGCCTTCTCCGGGATCACTGCCAATCCGGCCTTGGGGTATGCCTCGGACCTGCTGTTGCGGGCCGGCGCGACCGTGATGTTTTCCGAAGTCACCGAGGTGCGCGATGCGATCTATCTGCTGACCTCCCGTGCCGAATCCGCAGAGGTGGCCCGGGAACTGGTGCGTGAGATGGACTGGTACGACCGTTACCTGGCAAAGGGCGAGGCCGATCGCAGCGCCAATACCACGCCGGGCAACAAGAAGGGCGGGTTGTCGAACATCGTCGAGAAGTCCCTGGGCTCCATCGTCAAGTCCGGCAGGAGCGCGATCAATGGCGTGCTGGGGCCGGGCGAGCGCTTTACCCGCAAAGGCCTGATCTTCTGTGCGACGCCGGCCAGCGACTTCGTCTGCGGCACCTTGCAGCTGGCGGCGGGGATGAACCTGCATGTGTTCACCACCGGGCGTGGCACGCCTTACGGGCTGGCGATGGCGCCGGTGGTCAAGGTCTCGACCCGTTCCGAACTGGCCCAGCGCTGGCCGGACCTGATCGATATCGACGCCGGGCGTATCGCCACCGGGCGGGCGAGCATCGAAGAGCTGGGCTGGGAGCTGTTCCACTTCTACCTGGACGTGGCCAGCGGCAAGCAGCAGACCTGGGCCGAGCGGCACAAGCTGCATAACGACATCACCTTGTTCAATCCGGCGCCGATTACCTGAGCGGTGGCCGTTGCCGCAGGACCTCCAGGGTTGGTGAGTACGTCAGCGCCCCTTCGGGGCGATCGCAGCCTGCGGCAGCGGCTACAGCGTTTGTGTCGAGCTCAGTTGAATAGCATGTCGCAATCCGTGTAGCCGCTGCCGAAGGCTGCGATCGACCGCAACGCGGGCGTGGCATTTGATAGCCTCGAACTCCTGCGGCCCGATGGATCTGCTTTCCGGGCAAATCCATCGGGCTTAAGCGCGCCGGCTGGCTTATCATTAGCCGCCTAACGACAGGCTCAAGGTTGACCCGGCATGCTGGCCATTTTTCTCGAAACGCTGAACATCACCGCGCCGGTATTTGCCATGTTGTTTCTCGGTGTGCTGCTCAAGCGCATTGGCTGGATCGACGACGGTTTTATCCACACGGCGTCGTCCCTGGTGTTCAACGTCACCATGCCGGCCCTGCTGTTTCTCGGCATCCTCCATGCCGACCTGCATTCGGCGCTCAAGCCCGGGTTGCTGATCTATTTCGCCGTGGCCACCCTGGCCAGCTTTGCCTTCGCCTGGGGCTGGGCGATCTGGCGCTGCCCGCGGGAAGACCGGGGCATCTACACCCAGGGCGCGTTTCGCGGCAATAACGGAGTCATCGGCCTGGCGCTCGCGGCCAGCATGTATGGCGACTACGGGATTTCCCTCGGGGCGATTCTCGCGGCGTTGGTGATCCTGTTCTACAACACCCTGTCGACCATCGTCCTGGCGGTGTACAGCCCGGTGATCAAGTCCGATCCGTGGAGCATCTGCAAAAGCGTGGTCAGCAACCCCTTGATCATCAGTGTCCTGGCGGCCACGCCTTTCGCCGTTTTCCAGATCGGCCTGCCGACCTGGCTGGAAACGTCCGGCCAGTACCTGGCGCAGATGACCCTGCCGCTGGCCTTGATCTGCATCGGCGGCACCCTGTCCCTGGCGGCGCTGCGCGCGAGCGGCGACCTGGCTTTGAGTTCGAGCCTGGTGAAAATGGTCGGCCTGCCGATCCTCGCTACCCTGGGGGCCTGGCTCTGTGGATTCCGCGGGGCGGAGTTGGGGATTCTGTTCCTGTATTTCGGCAGCCCGACCGCGGCGGCGAGCTTTGTCATGGCCCGGGCGGCCAATGGCAATCATGAGCTGGCGGCAGCGATCATCGTCATCACCACGCTGATGGCGGCGGTGACCACCAATATCGGGATCTTCCTGCTGCAGTGGGGCGGGTGGATCTAGTGCTCTTGTAGGAGCGAGCGGGCGGCGATCCGACTTGCCCGCGATAGCGGTGTGTCAGGTAGGTCGCCATCGCGGGCAAGCCTCGCTCCTACAAGGGGGATCACTCGGGTTTCTGGTAGGTGTCGATCACTTCCTGGGCGGCGCGGAACGCGTCGATCGCCGCCGGTACGCCGGCATACACTGCGCAATGCAGCAGTGCCTCGCGAATCTCTTCCAATGTGCAGCCATTATTCAGGGCGCCACGGACATGGCCCTTGAGTTCCTGCGGGCACTTGAGCGCGGTCAGGGCGGCGAGGGTGATCAGGCTGCGGGTTTTCAGCGGCAGGCCTTCGCGGTTCCAGACACTACCCCAGGCATGTTCGTTGACGAAGTCCTGCAGCGGCTGGCTGAACTCGGTGGCGTTGCCCAGGGCGCGATCGACGAAGGCATCGCCCATCACCTGTCGGCGCATCTCCACGCCCTGCTTTTTATTCTCGGTCATTGCGCTTCCCCTTTTTTATGTTGGCGGCGCCAGGCCCGCAGCGAACTGAACAGCAGGAACGCCACCAGCACTGGCAGGACGAAAAACAGCATCAAGTCTTCCAGCTTGCCGGCCAGCGGCATGCCGGTGGTGAAGGACACCACGTGCAGCCCATAGGCCAGGTACAGGCCGAGAAACAGCAGGCCTTCGGCGCGGGTGACCCGATAACCCGAATAGAACACCGGCAGGCACAACACGGCGACGCCGAGCATCACCGGCAGGTCGAAGTCCAGGGCATTGGGCGATACCGACAGGGGCGTGGGCGCCACCAGGGCGGTGAACCCCAGGACCCCCAGCAGATTGAACAGGTTGCTGCCGATGACGTTGCCCACGGCAATGTCGCGTTGGCCACGCAAGGCGGCGATCAGCGAGGTGGCCAGGGCCGGTAGGGAGGTGCCGACGGCGACTATGGTCAGGCCGATGATGCGCTCGGACAGCCCCAGGTCGGTGGCGACTTCCACCGCTGCTTCGACCAACAGGTGGCCGGCGAACACCAGCAAGAGCAGGCCGCCGATCATCCACAGCAGGCTGCTCAGCCAGTGCGGGCGGGGTGCATCGGGGGCTTGCTGGGAAGGCGGGCGCGCCGAGTGCCGCGACTGACGCAGCAGCAACCCCAGGTAGAGGATCAGGGTGGCCAGCAGGATCAGGCCGTCGAGGGGCGTCAGTTCTTCGTTGTAGGCCAGGGCGAACACCAGCAGGCTGGCGAGGATCATCAAGGGGATGTCCAACCGCACCAGCTGGCGCGATACCCGCAGCGGAATGATCAGGGCGGACAGGCCGAGGGTTACCAGGATGTTGAAGATGCCGCTGCCGATCACGCTGCCGACGGCGATGTCGGTGTTTTCGGCCAGGGTGGCTTGCAGGCTGACGGCCATCTGCGGGGCGCTGCTGCCGAAGGCGACGATGCTCAGGCCAATGATCAGCGCTCGTACACGCAGGCGGGCGGCGAGGCGGACTGCGCCGCGTACCAGCAATTCGGCGCCGGCGACCAGCAGGACCAGGCCACTGAACAACTGGAGGACGCTGAGCAGCGGTAAATCGGTTAATCCGAAAATGATCAGGGCTCCGTGGGTCAGTCGCTGATGGCTTGCACGCGCACCTTGGCGGTGCCGCTTCTGATCATACCCAACTGTTGCGCGGCGGCACGCGACAAATCGATCAGGCGGCCGCGGGTATGCGGGCCACGGTCGTTGATCCGGACCACGACGCTCTTGTCGTTCTTGAGGTTGGTGACCTTGACGCGGGTGCCGAACGGCAGCTCGCGGTGCGCGGCGGTCATACCGTGCTGGTTGAAGGGGGCGCCGCTGGCGGTGCGTTTGCCGTGGTGCTTGGCGCCGTAATAGGAGGCGACGCCGGTCTTGTCGTAACCCCGCGGGTCGATGTCATGGCTGGCGCAGCCGGCCAGGAGGGAAAACAGGGCCAGACAGGCCAGTAAGCGTTTCATCGATCAGGACCCCAGATACAAGTGTAGGAGCGAGCTTGCTCGCGATAGCGTTCTGTCTGAGACAACGCAATCGCGAGCACGCTCGCTCCTACAGGGGCGGAATATTCGAACTCCGCCATCAACACTGCAGTCAGCCTTCGAGCTTGCTTTTCAGCAATTCGTTCACTTGCTGCGGGTTGGCCTTGCCTTTGGAGGCCTTCATCGCCTGGCCGACGAAGAATCCGAACATCTTGCCGCGCTTGGCTTCATCGGCGGCGCGATACTGTTCGACCTGCTCGGCGTTGGCCGCCAGCATTTCGTCCAGCACGGCGGAGATGGCGCCGGTGTCGGTAACCTGCTTGAGGCCGCGCTTGTCGATGATCTCGTCGGCCTGGCCTTCGCCATTGGCCATGGCTTCGAACACGGTCTTGGCAATCTTGCCGGAGATAGTGTTGTCCTTGATGCGCAGCAGCATGCCGCCCAGTTGTTCGGCCGAAACAGGCGCCTCGTCGATTTCCAGGCCCTGCTTGTTCAACAGGCTGCCCAGCTCGACCATGACCCAGTTGGCCGCCAGCTTGGCGTCACCGGCGATCTTCACCACCTGCTCGAAGTAGTCCGCCTGCTCGCGGCTCGAAGCCAGCACGCTAGCGTCGTAGACCGACAGGCCGAACTGCTCCTGGAAACGCTCGCGTTTCTGCGGCGGCAGTTCCGGCAGGGTGGCGCGTACCTGGTCGAGGAACGAGTCCTCGATGACCACTGGCAGCAGGTCCGGGTCGGGGAAGTAACGGTAGTCGTTGGCTTCTTCCTTGCTGCGCATCGGACGGGTCTCGTCCTTGTTCGGGTCGTACAGGCGGGTCTGCTGGATGACCTTGCCGCCGTCCTCGATCAGCTCGATCTGGCGCTGGACTTCCGAGTTGATGGCTTTCTCGATGAAGCGGAACGAGTTGACGTTCTTGATCTCGCAGCGAGTGCCGAACTCGGCCTGGCCTTTCGGGCGTACCGAGACGTTGCAGTCGCAGCGCAGGGAGCCTTCGGCCATGTTGCCGTCGCAGATCCCCAGGTAACGCACCAGGGCGTGGATCGACTTGACGTAGGCCACGGCTTCCTTGGCGCTGCGCATGTCCGGCTCGGAAACGATTTCCAGCAGCGGAGTGCCGGCGCGGTTCAGGTCGATGCCGCTGGCGCCGCTGAACTCTTCGTGCAGGCTCTTGCCGGCGTCTTCTTCCAGGTGCGCGCGGGTGATGCCGACGCGTTTGACCGTGCCGTCTTCCAGCGGGATGTCCAGGTGGCCCTTGCCAACGATCGGCAGTTCCATCTGGCTGATCTGGTAGCCCTTGGGCAGGTCCGGGTAGAAGTAGTTCTTGCGGGCGAACACGTTGTGCTGGCCGATCTCGGCGTCGATGGCCAGGCCGAACATGACCGCCATGCGCACCGCTTCCTGGTTCAGCACCGGCAGTACGCCGGGCATGCCCAGGTCTACCAGGCTGGCCTGGGTGTTGGGCTCGGCGCCGAAGGCGGTGGAGCTACCGGAGAAAATCTTCGATTTGGTGGTGAGCTGGGTGTGAATCTCCAGCCCGATCACGACTTCCCATTGCATGTGTTTCTCCTCAGAAGCCGGTTGGTGTGCGGGTGTGCCAGTCAGTGTTCAGCTGATACTGGTGGGCAACGTTCAACAGACGGCCTTCCTGGAAATACGGGGCGAGCAGTTGCACGCCGACCGGCAAGCCGTCGACGAAGCCGGCGGGCATGGACAAGCCCGGCAGACCCGCGAGGTTGGCGGTGATGGTGTAAACGTCTTCCAGATACGCAGCGACCGGGTCGCTGCTCTTGTCGCCGATTTTCCAGGCCGGGTTCGGCGTGGTCGGGCCAAGGATGATGTCGACTTCATTAAAGGCAGCCATGAAGTCGTTCTTGATCAGGCGACGGATCTTCTGCGCCTTCAGGTAGTAGGCGTCGTAGTAACCGGCCGACAGGGCGTAGGCACCGACCATGATCCGGCGCTGCACTTCACTGCCGAAACCTTCGCCACGGGAACGCTTGTACAGGTCGGTGAGGTTTTTCGGATCTTCGCAGCGATAGCCGAACCGCACGCCGTCGAAGCGCGACAGGTTGGAGGAGGCTTCCGCCGGAGCGATCACGTAGTACGCCGGGATGGCGTGCTGCATGTTCGGCAGGCTGATTTCCTTGATCACCGCGCCGAGCTTTTCCAGCTCCTTGACGCTGTTGTGGATCAGCTCGGCGATGCGCGGGTCGAGGCCGGCGCTGAAGTATTCCTTGGGTACGCCGATGCGCAGACCCTGCAGCGAGCCGTTGAGGCTGGCGCTGTAGTCCGGTACCGGTTCGTCGATGCTGGTGGAGTCCTGCGGATCGAAGCCGGCCATGCCTTGCAGCAGGATCGCACAGTCTTCGGCGGTGCGTGCCAGCGGGCCGCCCTGATCGAGGCTGGAGGCGTAGGCGATCATGCCCCAGCGCGAAACGCGACCGTAGGTCGGCTTCAGGCCGGTGAGGTTGGTCAGCGCCGCCGGCTGGCGGATCGAGCCGCCGGTGTCGGTGCCGGTGGCGGCAGGCAGCAGGCGCGCGGCAACCGCGGCGGCCGAACCGCCGGACGAGCCGCCCGGAACGCGTTCCAGGTTCCACGGGTTTTTCGCCGCGCCGTAATAGCTGGTCTCGTTGCCCGAGCCCATGGCGAATTCGTCCATGTTGGTCTTGCCCAGGGTCACGGTCCCGGCTGCGGCCAGCTTGGCGACCACGGTGGCGTCATAGGGCGCCTTGAAATTGTCGAGCATCTTCGAGCCGCAGCTGGTGCGGATGCCCTGGGTGCAGAACAGGTCCTTGTGGGCGATCGGCGCGCCGAGCAGGGCGCCGCTCTCACCGTTCGCGCGACGGGCGTCAGCGGCCTTGGCCTGCTGCAGCGCGAGATCTTCGGTGAGGCTGATGAAGCTGTTGAGCTGCGGGTCGAGCTGGGTGATGCGCGCCAGCAGGGTCTTGGTCAGCTCTTCGGAGGAAAACTTCTTGTCGGCGAGTCCGCGGGCGATCTCAGCCAGAGTCATATGATGCATTGCAGGCTCTTTCCCTTTAGTCGATGACTTTCGGAACCAGGTACAGGCCGTTCTCGACCGCTGGTGCGATGGACTGATAGGCCTCGCGATGATTGGACTCGGTCACAACGTCTGCGCGCAGGCGCTGGCTGGCTTCCAGCGGGTGGGCCAGGGGCTCGATACCGTCGGTATCGACTGCCTGCATTGCATCCACCAGCCCGAGAATGCTGTTCAGGTCGGAGGTGATGTGTGGAAGATCGGCTTCATTGAGGCCAAGGCTGGCCAGATGAGCGATTTTTTCCACGTCGGAGCGTTCAAGCGCCATGGGATTCTCCAGTGGAAAACAGAACGGATCTCGTCCGTGTGTTAGATTGTCGGAACACTACCGCATTTCTACGGTCTTATGGCCGCGATTGTGGGGGTTGGTGCACAGAAAAGCAGTCAATTTAACATATTGGCGCCTTGCCCAAAATCCCTGTCGTTGTTAGAGTTTGCCGCACTTTTTTACCCACGCGTTGCCTAGGGTCCCTTTCCCATGTTCAAGAAACTGCGTGGCATGTTTTCCAGCGATCTTTCCATTGACCTGGGCACTGCCAACACCCTTATTTACGTGCGCGAGCGCGGTATTGTCCTGAATGAACCATCGGTTGTGGCCATTCGGACCCACGGTAATCAGAAAAGTGTTGTGGCTGTCGGTACCGAAGCCAAGCGCATGCTCGGTCGTACTCCGGGCAACATTGCTGCCATTCGTCCGATGAAGGACGGCGTGATCGCCGACTTCAGTGTCTGCGAAAAGATGCTGCAATACTTTATCAACAAGGTTCACGAAAACAGTTTTCTGCAGCCCAGCCCTCGTGTGCTGATCTGCGTTCCATGCAAGTCCACCCAGGTTGAACGTCGTGCCATCCGTGAATCGGCCCTCGGTGCCGGTGCCCGTGAAGTGTTCCTGATCGAAGAGCCGATGGCGGCCGCGATCGGTGCCGGCCTGCCGGTCGAAGAAGCCCGCGGTTCGATGGTCGTGGATATCGGTGGCGGTACCACCGAGATCGCCCTGATCTCCCTGAACGGTGTGGTGTACGCCGAATCCGTGCGTGTCGGCGGCGACCGTTTCGACGAAGCGATCATCACCTACGTGCGTCGCAACTACGGCAGCCTGATCGGCGAATCCACCGCCGAGCGCATCAAGCAGGAAATCGGTACTGCCTACCCGGGCGGCGAAGTCCGTGAAGTCGACGTTCGTGGCCGTAACCTGGCCGAAGGCGTGCCACGCGCATTCACCCTGAACTCCAATGAAGTGCTGGAAGCTCTGCAAGAGTCCCTGGCAACCATCGTTCAGGCGGTGAAAAGCGCGCTGGAGCAATCGCCTCCGGAACTGGCTTCGGACATCGCCGAGCGCGGTCTGGTGCTGACCGGTGGTGGCGCCCTGCTGCGTGACCTGGACAAGCTGCTGGCCCAGGAAACCGGTCTGCCGGTGATCGTCGCCGAAGACCCGTTGACCTGCGTAGCCCGCGGCGGTGGCCGTGCATTGGAAATGATGGACAAACACACCATGGACCTGCTCTCCAGCGAATAATCGCCCCGGAAGCGTCCATGTGTTCCGCTCGCAGGCAGCACTTTGCAGTGCTGCCTGTTGGCGTTTATCTTCTGTCATTCTGCTCCAGGCCGGTTTGAAGCCGTATGAATAAAGAGAACATTTGCCTGGGAGGAGCGGCTTATTAAACCGCTTTTCGCCAAAGGCCCCTCATTGGGCGTACGCCTGTTGGTGCTGGTCGTGCTATCGGTCGCGCTGATGGTGGTCGATGCCCGCTTCACACTGCTCAAGCCAGTGCGTAGCCAAATGTCGCTGGTGCTGATGCAGTCCTACTGGATCACCGACCTGCCGCAACGGCTATGGCAGGGTGTGGCCAGTCAGTTTGGCAGCCGCACCGAGCTGGTCGCCGAAAACGAAAAACTCCAGACCGAAAACCTGTTGCTCCAGGGCCGCATGCAAAAGCTCGCCGCCTTGACCGAGCAGAACGTTCGCCTGCGCGAGTTGCTCAACTCTTCCGCGTTGGTCAACGAGAAGGTCGAAGTGGCCGAGCTGATCGGCATGGACCCCAACCCCTTCACCCATCGCATCATCATCAACAAGGGTGAGCGCGACGGCGTGGTGCTCGGGCAACCGGTGCTCGACGCCCGTGGCCTGATGGGGCAGGTGGTCGAGCTGATGCCTTACACCTCCCGCGTGCTGCTGCTCACCGACACCACCCATAGCATTCCAGTCCAGGTAAACCGCAACGGTCTGCGGGCGATTGCCAGCGGCACCGGCAACCCGGAGCGCCTTGAACTGCGTCATGTGGCCGACACCGCGGACATCAAGGAAGGCGACCTGCTGGTCAGTTCCGGCCTGGGTCAGCGTTTCCCGGCGGGTTACCCGGTGGCTACGGTCAAGGAAGTGATCCATGACTCCGGCCAGCCATTTGCCATAGTGCGCGCCGTGCCGACGGCGGCCTTGAACCGCAGCCGTTACCTGTTGCTGGTATTCAGCGATAACCGCACCGCCGAAGAACGTGCCAACGACGCCGCCCAGGCTCAGGAAGCGCAGGACCAGCAGGGCGGCACCGCCACGCCGGTAGTCCCGGCGATCGTGCCCAAGCCTGTCGTGCCCGCGACGCCGGCCACCGCGACCGCTCCTGCCGCGCCGGCAGCTGCCCCCGCGACGCCAGCCGCTGCCACGCCGGTCAAGCCCGTGGCCCATCCGGCTCCGGTCAAGCCAGCCGCCACCAGACCCGCCGCGCCCAAGCCGCCTGCAGCGGCCCCGGCCTCCACGGGAGGAAGAGAATAATGTCCCGAAACGGCTGGATGGTCTGGCTGACCTTCGCCATCGGCATGCTGCTCAGCGTGTCGCCCTTGCCGCAATTCATGGAAATCCTGCGCCCGCTCTGGCTGGCCTTGCTGCTGGCGTTCTGGGCCCTGGCCCTGCCGCATAAGGTCGGCATGGTCACGGCCTGGTGCCTGGGGCTGGCCGAGGATGTGCTGTACGGCACATTGCTGGGGCAGAACGCGCTGATCCTGACCCTGATCACCTTCCTGGTGCTGTCGTTGCAGCAGCGCTTGCGCATGTTCCCGATGTGGCAGCAAAGCCTGGTGATCCTGGTGATCTTCGGCTTGGCGCAACTGGTCCAGCTGTGGCTCAGCGCCTTGACCGGCAACCGCCAACCGACCCTGGCGCTGGTTCTGCCAGCATTGGTCAGTGCCTTGCTCTGGCCTTGGGTCAGCTTCGGTTTGCGCGGGTTGCGCCGACGTTTCAAAATCAACTGATTCGGTCAGGCATTTGCCCGTACCTCGACAGGGAGATGTCTTGATGAAATCGCTTTACCTCGCTTCAGGCTCGCCGCGTCGACGGGAACTGCTCACGCAGATCGGCGTGCCTTTTACCGCCCTCAGCGCGGATATCGACGAAACTCCTCTCCCCGATGAAAGCCCCGTGGCCTATGTCGAGCGCCTGGCGCGCGACAAGGCGGCGGCCGGGCATGCGCTGATCGCCGGTGGCCAGTCTGCGGCCTGTGTCCTGGGCGCCGACACCGCGGTGGTCCTGGATGGGCGAATTCTTGGCAAACCCCTGGACCAGGCCGATGCGCAGTCGATGCTCATGGCCCTGTCGGATCGCGAACATGAAGTGCTGACCGCCATTGCCCTGCTCGATGGCCAGCGCTGCGAGTCGCGGGTGGTACGCAGCCTGGTGCGCTTCCGGGCGATCGGCGATGACGAGGCAGCCCGCTACTGGGCCAGCGGCGAACCGTGCGACAAGGCTGGCGGCTATGGCATCCAGGGGCTTGCAGCGGTATTCGTGGCAGGGCTCAATGGCAGTTATTCCGCTGTCGTCGGCTTGCCGGTATGCGAAACCGCAGAACTACTGGGCCATTTCGGCATACCCTGTTGGCAAAACCTTGCAGTGCGCTAAGCGCCGTACCTGACTGATGCGGCCAACCATAGTGAATATGCCTGAACGAGACCCTGCCATGAGTGAAGAGATTCTGATCAACATCACGCCGATGGAGTCGCGCGTGGCGGTGGTCGAAAACGGTGTGCTGCAAGAAGTCCATGTCGAGCGTACCCAGCGTCGCGGAATTGTCGGCAATATCTATAAAGGCAAGGTGGTCCGGGTTCTGCCTGGCATGCAGGCAGCGTTCGTCGATATCGGCCTGGATCGCGCGGCATTCATTCATGCATCGGAAATCTCCCTGCGCGAAGGGCCGGCGGTGGAAAGCATCGGCGCCCTGGTCCATGAAGGGCAGAGCCTGGTGGTGCAGGTGACCAAGGACCCGATCGGCTCCAAGGGCGCGCGCCTGACCACCCAGCTGTCGATCCCTTCGCGTTACCTGGTGTACATGCCGCGCACCGCCCATGTCGGCATCTCGCTGAAGATCGAGGACGAAGCCGAGCGCGAGCGTCTGAAACAGGTGGTCAGCGATTGCGTGGCCCAGGAAGGCATCAAGGAAGCCGGCGGTTTTATCCTGCGCACCGCCGCCGAGGGCGCGGGCGCCGACGAAATCATGATGGACATCCGTTACCTGCGCCGCCTGTGGGATCAGATCGGCGCGCAGATCAAGACCATCGGCGCCCCCAGTGTCATTTACGAAGACCTGGGCCTGGCCCTGCGTACGCTGCGGGACCTGGTCAGCCCGAAGATCGAGAAGATCCGCATCGACTCCCGGGAAACCTTCCAGAAAACCACGCAGTTCGTCGCCGAACTGATGCCGGAAATCGCCGATCGCCTGGAGCACTATCCGGGCGAGCGGCCGATCTTCGACCTGTATGGCGTCGAAGACGAAATCCAGAAAGCCCTGGAGCGCAAGGTGCCGCTCAAGTCCGGCGGTTACCTGGTGGTCGACCCGGCGGAAGCCATGAGCACCATCGACGTCAACACCGGGGCTTTCGTCGGTCACCGCAACCTCGAAGAAACCATCTTCAAGACCAATCTCGAGGCGGCGACCGCCATTGCCCGCCAGCTGCGCCTGCGCAACCTGGGCGGGATCATCATCATCGACTTCATCGACATGGAAGATGAAGAGCACCAGCGCCAGGTGTTGCGCACCCTGGAAAAACAGCTGGAGCGCGATCATGCCAAGACCAACATCATCGGCATTACCGAGCTGGGCCTGGTGCAGATGACCCGCAAGCGTACCCGGGAGAGCCTGGAGCAGGTGCTGTGCGAACCCTGCAGCAGCTGCCAGGGCCGGGGCAAGCTGAAGACCCCGGAAACCATCTGCTATGAAATCTTCCGGGAAATCCTGCGCGAGGCGCGGGCCTATCAGGCCGAAGGTTATCGGGTCCTGGCGAACCAGAAAGTGGTCGACCGGCTGCTCGACGAAGAGTCGGGCAACGTCGCGGAACTGGAAGCCTTTATTGGCCGGACCATCCGTTTTCAGGTCGAAACCATGTATTCCCAGGAACAATACGACGTGGTGCTGCTCTGAGTCCGCGTACCTTACATTTACCGGATACAGCTGGCCTTGGTTCGTGCATGAGTCTTGCCACGGGGGCCAACTGACATGGAGCGTCTGATGCGCTTTCTCGCTGCTCTGACCCGCTGGGGGCTGGGGCTTTGTGCGTTGCTGCTGGTGCTGACGGCCTTGTACGTCAGCCTGGGTCGGGAACTGACCCCGCTGGTGGCTGAATATCGGGCCGAGGTCCAGGCCAAGGCTCAGGAAGCCTTGGGCATGCCGGTGCAGATCGGCCGGCTGGAAGGCAGCTGGAGCGGTTTCTCGCCCATCCTGTTGGCCCACGACGTGACAGTCGGCGAGGGCGCCAACGCCTTGCGCCTGGATCAGGTGCGGGTGGCGCCCGATCTGCCCGGCAGCGCCCTGGCGCGCCAACTGCGGGTCAAGCATCTTGAATTCAGCGGCCTCAACCTGAGTCTGAAGGAAGGCCCGGATGGGCGTTGGGCGCTTGAAGGCTTGCCGGTGCAGGATAACCAGCCCCTCGACCCCGAGCAGTTGCTCAACCGCATGCAGATGGTCAGTGAGTTGTCGGTGCTCGATAGCCAGGTCACCTTGCAACCGCTCGATCATCCCGCGATTGCCTTGACCTACGTCGGCCTCAATCTGCGTGTCGGTCCCAGCCGTCAACGCCTGGATGCGCGCCTGACCCTGCCGGACGGTCAGCCTCTGGCTGTCAGCTTGCGCACTCGAATCCGCGCCAGCGCCTGGCGCGAAGGGCTGGTCGACGCCTACCTGAGCCTGCCACAAAGCGACTGGGCGAAATGGCTGCCGCCGCGGGTGACCCAACAGTGGAAGTTCTCCGAGCTCAAGGCCGGTGGCGAGTTCTGGATCAGCTGGGGCGATGGCCTGTTGCGCAGCCTGGTGGCGCGTCTGAATGCGCCGCAGATCCGTGGGGCCTATGACGAGCGCAAGCCGATTACCGTGAAGAATCTGGCGCTCAACGCCTACTTCCAGCGCGACGCGCAGAGCTTCAACGTTATCTTCGATTCACTGGCCATGAACCTCGGCGAGACGCGCTGGGAGTCACGCCTGCAGCTGCAACAGACCGGGACCGTCAACAGTGCCGAAGAACTCTGGCACTTGCAGGCCGACCGCCTCGACCTGACGCCGATCACGTCGGTCCTGGACGCCTGGGCGCCGTTGCCGGAAAAGGTCGCGGCGATCATCGACAACCTCAAGGTCACGGGCGCGCTGCGCAATGTCCTGCTCGACTTCCGGCCGCAGGTCAGCGGCGATCAGCGCCTGAGTTTTGCCGCCAACCTGGAGCAGGTCGGGTTCAACGCCTATCGCGGCGCGCCGGCGGCCCGTAACGTCAGCGGCAGCATCAGCGGCGACCTGGGGCAGGGCGAGCTGCGCATGGACAGCAAGGACTTCGCCTTGCACCTGGACCCGATCTTCGCCAAGCCCTGGCAGTACCTCCAGGCCAATGCCCGGCTGACCTGGAAGCTCGACCAGCAGGGTTTCACCCTGATCGCGCCGTACCTCAAGGTTTTGGGCGAGGAGGGCAAGATCGCTGGCGACTTCCTGATCCGCCTGCATTTCGATCACACCCAGGAAGACTACATGGACCTGCGGGTCGGTCTGGTCGATGGCGACGGTCGTTATACCGCCAAGTACCTGCCCGAGGTGCTCAGCCCGGCGTTGGACGAATGGCTGCGCACGGCAATTCTCAAGGGCGCGGTGGATGAAGGTTTCTTCCAGTACCAGGGTTCGCTGAACCATGGCGCGGCCGACACCGCGCGCAGCATCAGCCTGTTCTTCAAGGTGCACGATGCCGAGCTGGCCTTCCAGCCGGGCTGGCCGCATATCGGCAAGGTCAGCGGCGATGTGTTCATCGAGGACAGCGGCGTGCGCATCCTGGCCAGCCAGGGTCAGTTGCTCGACACCCAGGTGAAGGATGTCTACGTCAATATTCCCCATGTGCCCGCCGGGCAAAGCAGCCACATGTTTATCGACGGCGAGTTCGCCGGCGGCCTGGGCGATGGCTTGAAGATTCTTCAGGAAGCGCCTATCGGCACGGGCCCGACCTTTGCCGGCTGGCAGGGCGATGGCGACCTGCAGGGCAAGCTGAAGCTGGATATCCCGCTGGTCAAGGGCGAAGAGCCGAAGGTGCTGGTGGACTTCAAGACCAGCAAGGCGCGACTCAAGTTGAGCGAGCCGGAACTGGAGTTGAGCCAGCTCAAGGGCGATTTCCGCTTCGACAGCGGCAAGGGCCTGAGCGGCCAGGGCATCAGCGCCCAGGCCTTCGAGCGCCCGGTGACCGCGCAAATCTTTGCCGACGGTCGTCCCGGAAAGCTCGATACCCGGGTTGTCGCCAAGGGCCAGGTGTCGGTCAATAAGCTCACGCAATGGCTGAAGTACAACCAGCCGCTGCCGGTTTCCGGCGATATTCCCTACCAGTTGCAGCTCAACCTCGACGGTGCGGACAGCCAGCTGATGGTCAGCTCCAGCCTCAAGGGCGTTGCCGTCGACTTGCCCGCGCCGTTCGGCATGGCGGCGAGCCAGGGGCGTGACAGCGTATTCCGCATGACCTTGCAGGGCGCCGAGCGGCGTTACTGGTTCGATTACGGCGATCTGGCCAATTTCACCTTCGCCGCGCCGAGCGGCAATTTTGCCGATGGCCGTGGCGAGTTGTTCCTCGGCGAGGGCGACGCCGTGCTGCCGGGGGCCAAGGGCCTGCGGGTGCGCGGTGTGCTGTCGGAGCTGGATGTGGAGCCGTGGAAGACGCTGGTCGATCGTTATGCCGGGCAAGACGCGGGGGGCAGCGCCAAGCAGTTGCTCAGCGGCGCCGACTTCAGGGTCGGCAAGCTCAGCGGTTTCGGCACGACCCTGGACGAGGCCCGTGTGCAGTTGACGCGCAAGCCGTCCTCCTGGGCCCTGCAACTCGACAGCCTGCAGGCCAAGGGCAACGTGGCGATTCCCGATGCCAAGGCTGCGCCGATGGCGATCAATCTGCAGTACGTGCGCCTGCCGGCCGCCGATCCGACGGTGCAGGCCGACGAGAACGCGCCGGACCCACTGGCCTCGGTCGACCCGAAGAGGGTCCCGGCGCTGGACCTCTCGATCAATCAGCTGTACCAGGGCAACGACCTGATCGGCGCCTGGTCGCTGAAAGTGCGTCCGACCGCCAAGGGCATGGCCTTCAACAGTCTCGACCTGGGCCTCAAGGGCATGGTCCTGCAGGGCGCCGGCGGTTGGGAAGGCGAACCCGGCGCGGCCACCAGCTGGTACAAGGGTCGCCTGGGCGGCAAGAATCTGGCGGACGTGCTCAAGGGCTGGGGCTTTGCGCCGACCGTGACCAGCGAAGAGTTCCACCTGGATGTGGACGGGCGCTGGCCTGGCTCGCCGGCCTGGGTCGGGCCCAAGCGGTTCTCGGGCAGCCTGGATGCGACCCTGCGCAAGGGCCAGTTCGTGGAAGTCGAAGGCGGGGCGCAGGCCTTGCGGGTATTTGGCTTGCTGAACTTCAACTCCATCGGCCGGCGCTTGCGCCTGGACTTTTCCGACCTGTTCGGTAAGGGCCTGAGCTACGACCGGGTCAAGGGGTTGCTGGTGGCCAGCAATGGTGTCTACGTGACCCGCGAACCCATCACCCTGACCGGGCCGTCGAGCAACCTGGAACTCAATGGCACCCTGGACCTGGTGGCCGACCAGGTGGATTCGAAGCTGCTGGTGACGTTGCCGGTGACCAACAATCTGCCGATCGCTGCGTTGATCGTCGGTGCGCCGGCGGTCGGCGGAGCGCTGTTTCTGATCGACAAGCTGATCGGCGACCGGGTGTCGCGCTTCGCCAGCGTCCAGTACAGCGTCAAGGGACCCTGGAAAGACCCGAAAATCACCTTCGACAAGCCTTTTTGAAAAACCGCGGCCCGGGCCTATGGAGTAGCATGGCCACATATCCAACCTGGAGTGCGCCATGTCTCTTGCGGTGATTCAAATGGTCAGCCAGAGCGACGTGCTGGCCAATTTGCAGCAGGCGCGAAACCTGCTGGAACAGGCTGCTGTCGGCGGTGCGCGGCTGGCCGTGCTGCCGGAGAATTTCGCCGCCATGGGCCGTCGCGACGCGGCGGCCATCGGTCGTGCCGAGGCCCGGGGCGAAGGCCCGATCCTGCCCTGGTTGAAACAGGCCGCACGCGACCTCAAGTTATGGATAGTGGCCGGCACCTTGCCGCTGCCTCCGGTGGACCAGCCTGAGGCCAAGGCCCGTGCCTGCTCGCTGCTGATCGACGAGCACGGCGAGCAAGTGGCGCGTTACGACAAGCTGCATCTGTTCGATGTGGATGTGGCCGACAATCGTGGCCGTTACCGGGAGTCGGATGACTATGCTCATGGAGAGCAGGTGGTGGTCGCGGATACGCCGGTGGGCCGGGTTGGCCTGACCGTGTGCTACGACCTGCGTTTCCCCGAGTTGTACAGCGAATTGCGAGCCGCCGGGGCGGAACTGATCAGCGCTCCTTCGGCGTTCACCGCGGTGACCGGCGCGGCGCATTGGGACGTATTGATCCGCGCCCGGGCCATCGAGACCCAGTGCTACCTGCTGGCGGCGGCGCAAGGCGGTATTCATCCGGGACCCCGGGAGACCTTCGGCCATGCGGCCATCGTCGACCCCTGGGGACGGGTGCTGGCGCAACAGGATCAAGGCGAGGCCGTGCTGCTGGCCGAGCGCGACAGCAGCGAACAGGCGTCCATCCGGGCGCGTATGCCGGTGGCCAGTCACCGGCGCTTTTTCTCGCAAGGCGCGCAGCGACTTGCTTAAGAACGACGAATTTAAGGCGTAAAGCATATGAGCGGGTTGTTATCTTCAGTCAGTGAACACCTTCTGGCGCCCGGCGGCGTGACCCTGGAAAGCCTGCAGGGCGTGCTCGGCGATCTGGCCGGCCCGGGTATCGATGCCGCCGACCTGTATTTCCAGGGGCAGATTTCCGAGTCCTGGTCGCTGGAAGACGGCATCGTCAAGGAAGGCAGCTTCAATCTGGACCAGGGCGTTGGCGTGCGGGCGCAGTCGGGTGAGAAAACCGGCTTTGCCTACAGCAATGCCATCACCCTTGAAGCGCTCGGTTTGGCTGCCCGGGCCGCGCGTTCGATTTCCCGTGCCGGGCAGAACGGCACTGTGCAGGCCTTTACCACCCAGGACGTGGCCCAGCTGTATGCGCCGGACAACCCCCTGGAAGTCATCAGCCGCGCGGAAAAGGTCGAGCTGCTCAAGCGTGTCGACGCCGCGACCCGGGCCCTCGACCCACGCATCCAGCAGGTCAGCGTCAGCATGGCCGGGGTCTGGGAACGCATCCTCGTCGCTTCCACCGATGGCGGCCTGGCGGCGGATGTGCGGCCGCTGGTGCGTTTCAACGTCAGCGTGATCGTCGAGCAGAATGGCCGCCGCGAGCGTGGCGGTCATGGCGGCGGCGGGCGTACCGATTACCGTTATTTCCTCAGTGAAGACCGCGCCATGGGGTATGCCCGTGAGGCCTTGCGCCAGGCCCTGGTCAACCTGGAAGCCATCCCCGCGCCAGCCGGCACCCTGCCAGTGGTGCTGGGTTCCGGTTGGTCCGGCGTGCTGTTGCACGAAGCGGTAGGCCATGGCCTGGAAGGCGATTTCAACCGCAAAGGCAGTTCGGCCTACAGCGGCCGCATGGGCGAGATGGTGGCCTCGAAACTCTGCACCATCGTCGACGACGGCACCCTGGCCGGGCGGCGCGGCTCGCTGAGCATCGACGACGAAGGCACCCCGACCGAATGCACCACCCTGATCGAGAACGGTGTGCTCAAGGGCTACATGCAGGACAAGCTCAATGCCCGACTGATGGGCGTGGCCCGCACCGGTAACGGCCGTCGCGAGTCCTATGCGCACCTGCCGATGCCGCGCATGACCAACACCTACATGCTGGGTGGCGAAAGCGATCCGGCGGAAATCATCGCCTCGGTGAAAAAAGGCATCTACTGCGCCAACCTGGGTGGCGGTCAGGTGGACATCACCAGTGGCAAGTTCGTGTTCTCCACCAGCGAGGCCTACCTGATCGAAGACGGCAAGATCACTGCTCCGGTCAAGGGCGCGACCCTGATTGGCAACGGGCCGGAAGCCATGAGCCGGGTGTCGATGGTCGGTAACGACCTGGCGCTGGACAGCGGCGTGGGGACCTGTGGCAAGGATGGGCAGTCGGTGCCGGTGGGTGTCGGCCAGCCGACCTTGAAGATCGATGCGATCACCGTGGGTGGCACGGGCGCTTGAGGCGTGAAGCGGCGGGTGGGTTGCAGGGCAACCCACCCGAGTCGAGGCTCAGCGCAGACCGCGTTGAGTCTCGTCCAGCTCGCGGATGTATTTGAAGATTTTACGGCTGGAGGCAGGTGGCTTGTTATGCGCTACCTCATGCTGGGCCTGACGAATCAGGGAGCGCAGCTGCTGACGATCCGCTTCCGGATAGTCGGTGACGAACTTCTCCAGGACCGCGTCATCGCCCGCGATCAAACGATCGCGCCAGCGCTCCAGGCCATGGAAACGTTCGTTGTACTGGCGAGTCGAGGCGTCGAGCTGGTCCAGCAGCACCAGGATCGCGCTGGTGTCTTGATCGCGCATCAGCTTGCCGATGAATTGCAGGTGGCGTTTACGCGCGATATGGGCGACATGCTTGGGTGCATCCGCCAGGGCTCGGCGCAGAGCGTCGGTCAACGGCAGTTTGTTCAGCAAGTCGGGCTTGAGTGTTGTAAGGCGCTCGCCGAGGTCAACCAGAGCATGCAGCTCGCGTTTGACCTGGGATTTGCTTTTCTCCCCATCGAGGGAGTCGTCGTAAGAATCAACCATGGTGGCAGTCCGCAAAGAAACGCCGCCATGATAACCAGTCGGGGGCCGCTTGTCCGGCCCGGTCGCTCGAAGGCCTTAACCGAAAGCAGAATTTGAGTGGAGAAAACCATGAGTGCAGCACAAAGCGTCGGCCCGCAGGCTTTGCCGGCACTGCAGGAACAAGTCGAGCAGATCATCGCCGAGGCCAAGCGCCAGGGTGCCAGTGCCTGCGAAGTGGCGGTTTCTCTGGAGCAGGGCCTGTCGACTTCGGTTCGCCAGCGGGAAGTGGAAACCGTCGAATTCAATCGCGACCAGGGTTTTGGCATCACGCTGTACGTCGGTCAGCGCAAGGGCTCGGCCAGCACTTCGGCCAGTGGTCCCGAAGCGATTCGCGAAACCGTCGCCGCGGCCCTGGCCATCGCCAAGCACACCTCGGAAGACGAAAGCTCGGGGCTGGCCGATGCCGCCCTGATGGCCCGGGACGTGCCGGACTTCGACCTGTTTCACGCCTGGGACATCAGCCCGGAGCAAGCCATCGAACGGGCGCTGGCCTGTGAAGCCGCGGCCTTTGCCGCCGACAGCCGGATCAAGAACGCCGACGGCACCACCCTGAGTACCCACCAGGGCTGCCGTGTGTATGGCAACAGCCACGGTTTTATCGGCGGTTATGCTTCGACTCGTCACAGTTTGAGCTGCGTGATGATCGCCGAGGCCGACGGCCAGATGCAGCGTGACTACTGGTACGACGTCAACCGCCAGGGCCATCTGCTGACGGATCCGGTAACCATCGGCCAGCGCGCCGCGCAACGGGCCGCGAGCCGCCTGGGCGCGCGCCCGGTACCGACCTGCGAAGTGCCGGTGCTGTTTTCCGCAGAACTGGCTGGCGGATTGTTCGGCAGCTTCCTCGGGGCGATTTCCGGCGGCAACCTGTACCGTAAGTCGTCCTTCCTCGAGGGCGCGCTGGGGCAGCGGCTGTTCCCCGAGTGGCTGACCATCGATGAGCGTCCGCACTTGATGCGCGCCCTGGGCAGTTCGGCCTTCGATGGCGATGGCCTGGCCACCTACGCCAAGCCTTTCGTCGAGAACGGCGAGCTGGTGTCCTATGTGCTGGGGACTTATTCCGGGCGCAAGCTCGGCCTGCCCAGCACCGCCAACGCCGGTGGCGTGCACAACCTGTTCGTGACCCATGGCGAGGAAGACCAGGCGGCCCTGCTGCGCCGCATGGGCCGGGGCCTGCTGGTCACCGAACTGATGGGCCAGGGGCTGAACATGGTCACCGGCGATTACTCCCGCGGCGCGGCCGGTTTCTGGGTCGAAAATGGCGAAATCCAGTTCGCTGTCCAGGAAGTCACCATTGCCGGCAACATGCGCGACATGTTCAAGCAGATCATCGCTGTCGGTAACGATCTGGAGCTGCGCAGCAACATCCGCACCGGTTCGGTATTGATCGAACGCATGACGGTCGCGGGCAGCTAAGTCGTAACGGCGTCAACAAAAGCGCGCGTCCCATCCGGGGCGCGCGCTTTTTTATTGCCCGGCTTTTTGAACGCTGGCGATCCGGGTAGGAGCGAGCTTGCTCGCGAAGCGCATTGCCTGCCGCCGCACCCTTGTCTGACAGAACACTTATCGCGAGCAAGCTCGCTCCTACAGGGGGCGCGTTGATCACGAACTTGTTTTGATTCTCAATATCATATAATAATAAATCTCATTATCGAATGAGCCCAGGTCATGAGTTCTGCCTTGCACGAGCAGCCTTACCTCGAAAGCTGGCGCTGGATGAGTCGCCAGATCCGTTGTGCCCTTGATCCGGACGAGCCGCGCCTGATCGAGCATTACCTGGCCGAAGGGCGCTACCTGGCGTGCTGCACCGCCACCTCGCCCTGGCTGATCGCCGAAACCTCATTCCGCCTGCTGCTCGATACCGCCACCGATACCGCGCTGCCCTGGCATTGGCGCAGCCAGTGCCTGGACCAGGCCTGGCGCCCGTTGCGTGACCTGGAACGCCTGTCTTTCTGCAAATGCCGGCTCAAGCGCTGGCAAAGCCATGCCTGGCAACTGGCGACCTGCTCGTTGCTGCCATCCATTCCCCTTATCGAACTGGTGCAAGGATTTCCCGATGAGTAATACCCGTATCGAACGCGACAGCATGGGCGAACTGCATGTTCCGGAGCAGGCGCTGTATGGCGCACAGACCCAACGTGCGGTGGATAACTTTCCCATCAGTCACCAGCGCATGCCGGCGCAGTTCATCCGCGCGCTGATCCTGGCCAAGGCGGCCGCGGCCAAGGCCAACGTCGAACTCAAGCAACTGAGCGAATCTCAGGGCAAGGCCATAGTCGACGCTGCCCAGGGCCTGCTGGAAGGCGACTTCATGCAGCACTTCCCGGTGGATATCTTCCAGACCGGGTCCGGCACCAGTTCCAACATGAACGCCAACGAAGTCATCGCCACCCTGGCCAGCCGCTTGCTCGGCGAGCCGATCAACCCCAACGACCATGTGAACTGCGGGCAGAGCAGCAACGACATCATCCCGACCACCATTCACGTCAGCGCCGCGTTGGGCCTGCATGAACAGCTGCTGCCGGCGCTGGTGCATCTGGTACAGGTCATCGAGCGCAAGGCGGTGGAGGTCCATCCGTTCATCAAGACCGGCCGTACCCACTTGATGGATGCGATGCCGGTGCGCATGAGCCAGGTGCTGGAAGGTTGGGCGCAGCAGCTCAAGGCCAATATCGGCCACCTGCAGGATCTGCTGCCGAGCCTGCAATCCCTGGCCCAGGGCGGTACCGCGGTGGGCACCGGGATCAACGCGCACCCGCAGTTCGCCGCGGGTTTCAGTCGGCAACTGAGCAGCCTGACCCAGGTGCAGTTCACGCCGGGCAAGAACCTGTTCGCCCTGATCGGCTCCCAGGACACCGCGGTGGCGGTCTCCGGCCAGCTCAAGGCCATCGCGGTCACCTTGATGAAGATCGCCAACGATCTGCGCTGGATGAACTCCGGGCCCTTGGCCGGCCTCGGCGAAATCGAGCTGGAAGGGCTGCAACCGGGCTCCTCGATCATGCCGGGCAAGGTCAACCCGGTGATTCCGGAAGCCACGGCGATGGTGGCGGCCCAGGTGATCGGCAACGACACCACGATCACGGTGGCGGGGCAGTCGGGCAACTTCGAGCTGAACGTCATGCTGCCGATCATTGCGCAGAACCTGTTGAGCAGCATCGAGCTGCTGGCCAACTCCAGCCGCCTGCTGGCGGACAAGGCGATTGCCAGCTTCAAGGTCAACGAGCCCAAGCTCAAGGAAGCGCTGTCGCGCAACCCGATCCTGGTCACGGCGCTCAACCCGATCATCGGTTACCAGAAGGCCGCTGAAATCGCCAAGACCGCCTACAAGCAGGGGCGCCCGGTGATCGACGTGGCCCTTGAACACACTGATCTGTCACGCAGCCAGCTGGAGATCCTGCTCGATCCGGAAAAACTCACCGCGGGCGGCGTGTAAATCCCGACATTGCTTTGGAGGTTCACCATGGAGCACTGGAAACGCACGATCGAAAGGGCAAACCGTTTCTTCATGCAGGGCGACCTGGTGGATGCCCGTGAGTATTACTTGCAGGCCCTGGCCCTGGCGCAGGTGTTGTTCGAGCGCTGGAGCGATGCCGATGAAGCGGTGGCGGCCTGTGTCATCTCCCATCACAACCTGGCGGACCTGCACCTGCGCCTGAACCAGCCGGAGGAGAGCGCGGAATACCTCTGCGCCATCCACCAGCGGCTGTTGCAGACCATGCAGGACAACCGCCTGGCGCCGGCGCTGCGGGAAGCCGCGCTGCGCCAGAGCAGCAAGACCTATGTCGAGTTGCTCAACTTCATCGGTGAGCACGGTGAATACCCCCGTACCCACCGCCTGCTGGAGAGCAATGTCGCGCAATCGACTTCCGGCGCCGCGACCCCGAATGCCCCTCATTACGGAGCCCATTGATATGTCCTTTACCTTGCCTGCATTGCCCTACGCCTACGATGCCCTGGAACCGCACATCGATGCGCAGACCATGGAGATTCACTACACCAAGCACCACCAGACCTACATCAACAACCTCAACGCGGCCGTGGAAGGCACCGAATGGGCTGACTGGTCGGTGGAGAAACTGGTGGCGGGGGTCCAGCAGTTGCCGGAGAAGCTGCGGGCTGCGGTGATCAATCAGGGCGGCGGGCATGCCAACCATTCGTTGTTCTGGGCGGTGATGGCGCCGACCGGCGGAGGCAAGCCGGACGGCGCGTTGGGCCAGGCAATCGACGAGCAGTTGGGTGGTTTCGAGAGTTTCAAGGAGGCCTTCACCAAGGCCGCGCTCACCCGCTTCGGCAGCGGTTGGGCCTGGCTCAGCGTGACCCCGCAAAAGACCCTGGTTGTCGAGAGCAGCGGCAATCAGGACAGCCCGTTGATGAACGGCAATACCCCGATTCTCGGTCTGGACGTGTGGGAGCACGCGTATTACCTGCGTTACCAGAACCGGCGTCCGGAATACATCAATGCGTTCTACAACGTGATCAATTGGCCTGAAGTAGCCCAGCGCTATCAGGCCGCGCTGGTTTGAGCCCCCACCTATAAAAAAGACCTAAGGCTGACTATGGGCACTGAAACACTGACGATCAGCAGCGGACGGATGTTTCGTTATGCGTTCGGTTCGCTGTTGCTGTTGGCGGGTACTGCATTGCTGGTTGCCCAGGGCTTGTCCTGGCTGGACCTGGAGCCGCGCTTGTTGCGTGCGTTGCAGGGTGGGGCGGTGTGTGCCCTGGGAACTGCGCTGGGGGCAGTGCCGGTGCTGGTGATTCGCAAGATGCCGCTGGCGCTGAGTGACACCCTGCTGGGGTTTGGCGCCGGGGTGATGCTGGCGGCCACGGCATTTTCGCTGATCGTGCCCGGGATTGCCGCAGCGGAAAAACTCGGTTTATTACCCTGGGCTTCGAGTGGCCTGATCAGCTTCGGCATCATGCTCGGCGCCTTGGGGCTGTTTCTGGTGGATCGCAAGGTGTCGGGGGGCTGCCCGGAGAAATTGGTGGGCACCCTTGAGCACCCGGTCATCCCGCCGCGTATCTGGTTGTTTGTGTTTGCCATCATCGCCCACAACATTCCTGAAGGAATGGCCGTAGGCGTGTCCGCGGGTGGCGGCATGCCGGAGGCGGACAGCCTGGCCATGGGGATCGCCTTGCAGGATGTGCCCGAAGGCCTGGTGATCGCCCTGGTGCTGGCTGGCGCCGGCATGTCCAGGGTCAAGGCGTTCCTGATCGGCGCCGCGTCAGGCCTGGTGGAACCGGTGTTCGCGTTGCTTTGTGCGTGGCTGGTGAGCCTGGCCGAGATGCTGTTGCCGCTGGGACTGGCATTGGCGGCAGGGGCCATGCTGCTGGTGGTCACTCATGAAGTGATCCCCGAATCACGCCGCAACGGTCATGAAAAGCTGGCCAGCCTGGGCTTGTGTATCGGTTTTTGCCTGATGATGGTCATGGATACGGCACTCGCTTGAGTGCCTTTCGGCAGGTTTGCCCTGCCGAACCTACTCGCCTTCGTCGAAGAAGTTGTTGATCAGTGCCACCAGCGCTTCCAGCGCCTCCTGCTCCTGGTCGCCTTCGGTCTTCAGATGAATCCTGGTGCCCTTGCCGGCGGCCAGCATCATCATTGCCATGATGCTCTTGCCGTCGACCATCGACTCCGGGGTTCTCCCGGCGCGGATCTGGCAAGGAAACTGGCCGGCCACGCCGACGAACTTTGCCGAGGCACGGGCATGCAGACCCAGTTTGTTGATGATTTCAATTTCCAGAGCAGGCATCGCGGGGTAGATCCTTTCAGCTAAGGTCGCGGTGGCGAACCTGGACGTTCTTCAGGGACTTTTGCAGGACTTGGCCCAGGCGTTCGGTCAGGTAGACCGAGCGGTGATGGCCGCCCGTGCAGCCAATGGCAATAGTAACGTAGGCGCGGTTGCTGGCGGCGAAACGGGGCAACCATTTCAGCAGGTAGCTGGAGATGTCCTGGAACATTTCCTCGACATCCGGCTGGGCGGCCAGGTATTCGGCGACCGGCTGGTCGAGCCCGGACTGGTCGCGTAACTCGGGCTTCCAATAGGGGTTGGGCAGGCAGCGCACATCGAACACCAGGTCGGCGTCGACCGGCATGCCCCGCTTGAACCCGAAGGACTCCACCAGAAAGGCAGTGCCCGGCTCTGGTTGGTTCAACAGGCGCAACTTGATGGTATCGCGCAGTTGATACAGGTTCAGGTTGGTGGTGTTGACCTTGAGGTCGGCCAGGTCGGCAATCGGACCCAGCAGATGGCTTTCGTCTTGGATCGCCTCGGCCAGCGAGCGGTTGTTGCTGCTCAAGGGGTGGCGACGGCGGGTTTCGGAAAAGCGCTTGAGCAGGGTTTCTTCGTCAGCGTCCAGATACAGCACATCGCACTGGATATGCCGGCTGCGCACTTCCTCGAGCAGTTCGGGGAAGCGCGACAGATGGCTGGGCAGGTTGCGGGCGTCGATCGACACGGCGACCAGTGGCTGCGTCAGTTCGGTATGGATCAGCGCCCGCTCGGCCAGTTCGGGCAACAGCCCGGCCGGCAGGTTGTCGATGCAGTAGTAGCCATTGTCCTCGAGTACATCGAGGGCGGTGCTTTTACCTGAGCCGGAGCGGCCGCTGACGATGATCAAGCGCATGATTACTGACCGTTCTGTTCGTCCAGGACAACCTTGTACAAGGCTTCGTTGCTGCTGGCGCTGCGCAGCTTGTCGCGTACTTCTTTGCGGTCCAGCATGCTGGCAATCTGCCGGAGCAGTTCCAGGTGCGCATCGGTGGCGGCTTCCGGGACCAGCAGTACGAACAGCAGGTCGACCGGGGCGCCGTCGATGGCGTCGAAATCGATGGGAGCGTCCAGGTGCATCAGGGCACTGATGGGCGCCTCACAGCCTTTGAGGCGGCAGTGTGGAATGGCGATGCCGTTGCCAAAACCGGTGGAACCCAGTTTTTCACGGGCAATCAGGCTTTCGAAGACATCTTGCATCTCCAGATCAGGCACTTCGCGGCTGATCAGGTTGGCAATTTGTTCGAGGGCGCGTTTTTTACTGCCGCCCGGCACGTTCACCAGGGAACGGCCGGGGGTCAGGATGCTTTCAAGTCGGATCATGGGAGGGGAGTGTTAGCGACCCGTGCCTTGGAGAAGGTGGAGTTGCTTTTCCTTATGCTTTTTCAGTTGGCGGTCAAGCTTGTCCGTGAGCAAGTCGATTGCGGCATACATGTCGTCATGTTCTGCATTGGCGACGACTTCCCCACCATGGATGTGCAGCGTGGCCTCGATTTTCTGCTTCAGTTTTTCGACGGCCAGCGTTACCTGCACATTGGTAATCTTGTCAAAGTGCCGCTCCAGTCGGTCGAGTTTTTCGCCGATGTAAGCGCGCAGGGGTTCGGTCACTTCCAGTTGGTGTCCACTGATGTTGACTTGCATACAGCTTCTCCTTCGTTGCCAGTGCATAAAGCGGCAGGTCGATTGACCTGCCACTGAAACGCTGTGGCGAGCCCGGCGGCTACATCAACCGCTTCCGTTCGCTGGAAGGCGCGATCCCCAGGGATTCGCGGTACTTGGCGACGGTACGACGGGCTACCTGAATGCCTTGTGCCTCCAGTAAACCAGCGATCTTGCTGTCACTCAACGGCTTTTTCTGATTTTCCGCGGCGACCAGTTTCTTGATGATCGCGCGGATCGCCGTGGACGAGCATTCACCGCCTTCGGAGGTACTTACGTGGCTGGAGAAAAAGTATTTCAGTTCATAAATGCCCCGAGGGGTATGCATGAATTTTTGCGTGGTCACCCGTGAAATCGTCGATTCGTGCATGCCCACCGCTTCGGCGATGTCATGCAGGACCAGCGGTTTCATCGCCTCATCGCCGTACTCGAGGAAGCCGCGCTGATGCTCGACGATCTGGGTGGCGACTTTCATCAGGGTTTCGTTGCGGCTCTGCAGGCTCTTGATGAACCAGCGGGCCTCCTGCAGCTGATTGCGCATGAAGGTGTTGTCGGCGCTGGTGTCGGCGCGCCGCACGAAGCCGGCGTACTGCGGGTTGACGCGCAGGCGCGGCACGGACTCCTGGTTCAGCTCCACCAGCCAGCGTTCGTTGTCCTTGCGCACTATGACGTCGGGGACCACGTATTCGGCTTCGGTGGATTCGATTTGCGAACCAGGCCGTGGGTTGAGGCTCTGTACCAGCTCGATGACCTGGCGCAGTTCGTCTTCCTTGAGCTTCATGCGCCGCATCAGCTGGCTGTAGTCGCGGCTGCCGAGCAGGTCGATGAAGTCGGTGACCAGGCGCTTGGCTTCAGTCAGCCAAGGGGTCTTGGCGGGCAGCTGGCGCAGTTGCAGCAGCAGGCATTCGCCCAGGTTGCGGGCGCCGATGCCGGCGGGTTCGAACTGCTGGATGCGGTGCAGGACGGCCTCGATTTCGTCGAGTTCGATGTCCAGCTCCGGATCGAAGGCTTCGAGGATTTCCTCGAGGGTTTCATCCAGATAGCCCTGATTGTTGATGCAGTCGATCAGGGTCACGGCGATCAGGCGATCGGTGTCGGACATGGGCGCCAGGTTCAACTGCCAGAGCAGATGGCTCTGCAGGCTTTCGCCGGCCGAGGTGCGGGTGGTGAAGTCCCACTCGTCGTCATCGTTGCTGGGCAGGCTGCTGGCGCTGGTCTGGTAGACGTCTTCCCAGGCGGTGTCGACCGGCAGGTCGTTGGGAATGCGCTCGTTCCATTCGCCGTCCTCGAGGTTGTCCACCGTCGGGGCGGTTTCCTGGTAGGAGGGTTCCTGGATATCGGTATTGGGTTTCTGCTCGGCGTTGTCGGCCAGCGGATCGGTGTTATCGAAGTCGTCGCCTTCTTCCTGGCGCTCGAGCATCGGGTTGGACTCCAGGGCCTCCTGGATTTCCTGTTGCAGGTCCAGGGTCGACAATTGGAGCAGGCGGATGGCCTGTTGCAGCTGCGGTGTCATCGTCAGCTGCTGGCCCATTCTGAGGACTAGCGATGGTTTCATGGCAGGGGCTTAACACCTTATTCGCCGGCGCACATGCGCCATCCACTACAGGGCGCGTGAGCGCCAAACATAAGCAAATTATATGCCTGAAACTGAAGTGTTTGCCTAGAGCGCTGTAACAATAAAAACAGCAGGGTTTTATTGGGGCGGGCGCTCTGGCGACCAGCCAAACACCTCAGGGCTTACAGGCGGAACTCATGGCCCAGGTAAACTTCCTTGACCAGCTCGTTGGCGAGGATGGTTTCGGCGTCGCCTTCGGCGATCAGCTGGCCGTCGTTGACGATGTAGGCGGTTTCGCAGATATCCAGGGTTTCACGGACGTTGTGGTCGGTGATGAGCACGCCGATGCCCTTGGCCTTCAGGTGGTGAATGATCTGCTTGATGTCGCCTACCGAGATCGGGTCCACGCCGGCGAAGGGTTCGTCGAGCAGGATGAACTTGGGTGCGGTGGCCAGGGCGCGAGCGATTTCCACGCGGCGACGTTCACCACCGGAGAGGCTCATGCCGAGGTTGTCGCGAATGTGGTTGATGTGGAATTCCTGCAGCAGGCTTTCCAGTTCCTGGCGACGGCCGGCCTTGTCGAGCTCCTTGCGGGTCTCGAGGATGGCCATGATGTTGTCGGCCACCGAGAGCTTGCGGAAGATCGAGGCTTCCTGCGGCAGGTAACCGATCCCGGCGCGGGCGCGGCCGTGCATCGGCTGGTGGCTGACATCCAGGTCGTCGATCAGGATACGTCCCTGATCGGCCTGGACCAGGCCGACGATCATGTAGAAGCAGGTGGTCTTGCCGGCGCCGTTGGGGCCGAGCAGGCCGACGATCTGGCCGCTGTCGATGGACAGGCTGACGTCACGCACGACCTGGCGGCTCTTGTAGCTCTTGGCCAGGTGCTGAGCTTTCAGAGTTGCCATTACTGGGCCTTTTCGTCAGTTTTCTTTTTCGGCTGGATGACCATGTCGATCCGTGGGCGCGACTCGGTGACCTTGCTGCCGGTGGCGCGGCCGGCGCTGGCCAGCTTCTTGTTGGTGTCGTAGACGATTTTCTCGCCCTGGGTGATGTTGCCATCCTTGTCGACGACTTTGGCGCGGTCGATCAGCACGACGCGGTTCTGCGCGGCGTGGTACTGGATGGTCACGCCGTAGCCCTGGACCGGCTTGGTGTCGCCCTGGGTTTGAATCTGTTCGAAGTAGGCCAGGTTGCCCACCGAGGTCACCACGTCAATGTCACCGGTCTGGGTGCGGGTGATGGTCACGGTATTGCCGGTGACCTTCATCGAGCCCTGGGTGATGATCACGTCGCCTCTGTAGGTGGCTACGCCATTCTTGTCGTCCAGTTGAGCGTCGTCGGCCTGGATGCGGATGGGTTGCTGGCTATCGTTCGGCAGAGCCCAGGCGCTCACGCTTCCCAGTGCTGCGCCCAGACCGAGCAAAATAGGGAGGGTTTTAACGAGCCTCATACTGTCCTCTTACGTTCGATAGCAGGTTCATCCTGCCGTCTTTCAAATACGCTTTCATTCCCTTGCCAGTCGTCACGCCGCCGGCGCCGTCGATTCTAACGTCTTGATCGGTCTGCGCATATTGCTTCTGCGGGAATACTGTCATGCGGGTCGTGGTGATCAGCAGGTTGCGATTTTTCTCGTCGGTGCGGGAAACCCGTACCGAATCGATCAACTCGACCTGGGTGCCATCCGGGTTGACTTCGCCGTGCTCGCTCTGGACGTGCCAGGGGAAGGCGGTGCCGCGATACATCTGCAGGTCCGGCTTGGTCAGCAGCGTCACCTCGCTGGCCTTGAGGTGTTCGACCTTGTCGGACGTCATTTCGTACTGCAGCTTGCCGTCGGGCAGGTACTGCACGCTACGGGCGTTGATGGCGTAGTAGTCGATGGCGCTTTCGTCGACCTGCGCGACCGGCTTGTCGAGGAAGCGTTCCGGGCTGATGTTCCAGTATCCCACCGCCAGGAACAGCACGGTGATGATGCCGAAGATCAGGATGTTGCGAATCTTTTTGCTCAGCATGGGAGGCTCTATAAGTAGGCGGCGTGGGCCGCTTCAAGGCTGCCTTGGGCGCGCAGGATCAGCTCGCAGAACTCGCGGGCGGCACCTTCGCCGCCACGGGCCTGGGTGACGCCATGGGCGTGTTCGCGGACAAAACTGGCGGCATTGGCGACGGCCATGCCCAGGCCGACCCGGCGGATCACCGGCAGGTCCGGCAGGTCGTCGCCCAGGTAGGCGACCTGTTCATAGCTTAGGCCCAGTTGGGCAAGAAGCCCGTCCAGCACCACCAGTTTGTCCTCGCGGCCCTGAAACAGATGGGGTATCCCCAGGTTCTTCGCCCGGCGCTCGACCACCGGCGTCTTGCGTCCGCTGATGATTGCCGTCTGTACGCCCGCGGCCATCAGCATCTTGATGCCCTGGCCATCGAGGGTGTTGAAGGTCTTGAACTCGCTGCCGTCTTCGAGGAAGTACAGGCGACCGTCGGTCAGTACGCCGTCGACGTCGAATACCGCCAGCTTGATGTTCTTGCCGCGTTGCAGCAGATCCGTGCTCATTACATGACTCCCGCGCGCAGCAGGTCGGACAGGTTGAAGGCGCCGATCGGGCGATCGTCCTTGTCCACCACGACCAGTGCGTTGATTCGATTGTCTTCCATGATTTTCAGGGCTTCGGCCGCCAGCATTTCGGCGCGGGCGGTCTTGCCGTGAAGGGTCATGACTTCATCGATGGTGGTGTGGTGAATATCGATGGTGCGGTCCAGGGTGCGGCGCAGGTCGCCGTCGGTGAAGACCCCGGCCAGGCGCCCGTCGGCCTCGACAATGACGGTCATGCCCAGGCCCTTGCGGGTCATTTCCATCAAGGCATCCTTGAGCAGGGTGCCACGCTGGACCTGTGGCAGCTGTTCGCCGGCATGCATGACGTTCTCGACCTTCAGCAGCAGGCGCCGGCCCAGCGCGCCGCCCGGATGGGAGAAGGCGAAGTCTTCGGCGGTGAAACCGCGGGCTTCCAGCAGCGCCACGGCCAGGGCGTCGCCCATGACCAGGGCGGCGGTAGTCGAGGAGGTCGGGGCCAGGTTCAGCGGGCAGGCCTCTTGCTCGACCTGGACGTTGAGGTTGACCTCGGCGGCCTTGGCCAGCGGTGAATCAGGGTTGCCGGTGATGCTGATCAACTGGATGCCCAGGCGCTTGATCAGCGGCAACAGGGTCACGATTTCATTGGTCGAGCCGGAGTTGGACAGGGCCAGGATCACGTCGTCCCGGGTAATCATGCCCATGTCGCCATGGCTGGCTTCGGCCGGATGGACAAAAAACGCGGTGGTGCCGGTGCTGGCCAGGGTGGCGGCGATCTTGTTGCCGATATGCCCGGACTTGCCCATGCCGACCACGACTACGCGGCCTTTGCTGGCCAGAATCATCTCGCAAGCGCGTACGAAATCTGCGTCGATATGTGGCAGCAAGCCTTGTACGGCTTCTATCTCGAGGCGGATGGTGCGTTGTGCCGATTGAATCAGGTCGCTGGATTGGCTCATGTCAGAAATCGTATAGCCTGATGAAAAGGCGGCGATTATAGCGGTAATGATCGATTCCCTCACGCAAGTTCGTCAGCCTTTGTCCTTCCATAGGCTGGAATTGCCCTGTAAAGCCCGTTTTAGCCTGTCGTGAACCTGAACACGGATGGCTTCGGCCTTGGGGGCTCCGTATCAGCAGTGATATAGTTCGCCGCCAGTTCGGCCTGCCCTGGGTGCATGTACTCCCGGCAGGGAGCCAAGCGTCCGAGTGAGAGGCTGCATCGCAAGGAGTTTAGATGAGTGCCGATAACGCCTACGCGGTCGAGCTGAAGGGACTGTCCTTCAAGCGCGGTGCGCGCAGCATCTTCAATAATGTCGATATCCGTATTCCACGGGGCAAGGTCACCGGCATCATGGGGCCTTCCGGTTGCGGCAAGACCACGCTCCTGCGGTTGATGGGCGCGCAGTTGCGCCCCAGCAGCGGTGAAGTCTGGGTCAACGGCCAGAACCTGCCCAAGTTGTCGCGCGGCGATCTGTTCGACGCCCGCAAGCAGATGGGCGTGCTGTTTCAGAGCGGCGCGCTGTTCACCGATCTCGATGTGTTCGAGAACGTCGCCTTTCCGCTGCGCGTTCATACCCAGCTGCCGGATGAAATGATCCGCGATATCGTCCTGCTCAAGTTGCAGGCGGTCGGGTTGCGCGGTGCCATCGACCTGATGCCCGACGAGCTGTCCGGCGGCATGAAGCGTCGTGTGGCCCTGGCCCGGGCCATCGCCCTGGACCCGCAGATCCTCATGTACGACGAGCCGTTCGTAGGCCAGGACCCGATCGCCATGGGCGTGCTGGTGCGCCTGATCCGCCTGCTCAACGACGCGTTGGGTATCACCAGCATCGTGGTTTCCCATGATCTGGCGGAAACCGCGAGCATCGCCGACTACATCTATGTGGTGGGCGATGGCCAGGTGCTGGGGCAGGGCACGCCCGACGAATTGATGGATTCCGATAACCCGCGGATCCGCCAGTTCATGAAAGGCGACCCCGACGGTCCGGTACCCTTTCACTTTCCAGCGCCTGATTACCGCGCAGATCTTCTGGGGAAGCGCTGATGCGCAAAGTATCTTTATTGGAGCGAATTCGTCTGTTCGGTCGCTCGGGCATCGACGTTCTCGCGGTGCTCGGGCGTTCGAGCCTGATGTTGTTTCACGTGTTGTTCGGCCGCGGCAGCATCGGCGGCGGCTTTGGCCTCTTGGTCAAGCAGCTGCATTCGGTGGGCGTGATGTCCCTGGTGATCATCGTGGTCTCCGGGATATTCATCGGCATGGTACTGGCGCTGCAGGGCTTCAATATCCTGTCCAGCTACGGTTCGGAGCAGGCGGTGGGGCAGATGGTCGCCCTGACCCTGCTGCGTGAACTGGGGCCGGTGGTCACTGCATTGCTCTTCGCCGGCCGGGCCGGTTCGGCGCTGACCGCGGAAATCGGCAACATGAAAGCCACCGAACAGCTCTCCAGCCTGGAGATGATCGGTGTCGACCCGCTCAAATACATTGTCGCGCCACGTCTGTGGGCCGGTTTCATTTCCCTGCCGTTGCTGGCGATCATCTTCAGCGTGGTGGGCATCTGGGGCGGTTCGTGGGTGGCCGTCGACTGGCTGGGAGTCTATGAAGGTTCCTACTGGTCGAACATGCAAAACAGCGTGACGTTCAATGAGGACGTGCTCAATGGCATCGTCAAGAGCATCGTTTTCGCCTTTGTCGTGACCTGGATCGCCGTATTCCAAGGCTATGACTGCGAGCCCACTTCAGAGGGGATCAGTCGTGCCACTACCAAGACCGTTGTGTACGCCTCGTTGGCCGTACTCGGCCTGGACTTTATTCTGACCGCCTTGATGTTTGGAGATTTCTGATGCAAAACCGCACCCTGGAAATCGGTGTCGGCCTTTTCCTGCTGGCTGGCATCCTGGCTTTGCTGTTGCTTGCCTTGCGGGTCAGTGGCTTGTCCCCGACCTCGAGCACCGATACTTATAAACTTTACGCCTATTTCGACAATATCGCCGGTTTGACGGTCAGAGCTAAAGTGACCATGGCCGGTGTGACCATCGGCAAGGTCACGGCTATCGATCTGGACCGTGACAGTTTCACTGGTCGGGTCACGCTGCAGTTGGAAAAGCGCGTAGATAACCTGCCGACCGACTCGACTGCATCTATCCTGACCGCTGGGCTGCTTGGCGAGAAATACATTGGTATCAGCGTCGGCGGCGAAGACTCGTTGCTCAAGGATGGCGGGACCATCCACGACACCCAGTCTTCACTGGTACTTGAGGACCTGATCGGTAAATTCCTGCTCAATACCGTTAGCAAAGACGCCAAATGAGGATTTTTTCATGATCTCTACCTTGCGACGTAGCCTGTTGGTATTACTGGCGGCCTTGCCGTTGATGGCTCACGCCGTGGCGGCGCCTTCCGCGCATGATCTGGTACAGGACACCACCAACCGTCTGCTGGCCGACCTGGCCGCCAACAAAGAAAAGTACAAGCAGGACCCGCAAGACTTTTATGCGGCGCTGAACAGCATCGTGGGTCCGGTCGTGGATGCCGAAGGCATTTCCAAGAGCATCATGACGGTCAAGTACTCGCGTAAGGCCACGCCGGAGCAAATGCGCACCTTTGAGGAGAACTTCAAGAAGGGCCTGTTCCAGTTCTATGGCAACGCCTTGCTGGAGTACAACAACCAGGGCATCGTCGTTGACCCTGCCAGGGACGAGTCGGGAGACCGTACCAGCGTCGGCATGACGGTCAAGGGCAGCAACGGCGCGGTCTATCCTGTGTCCTACACGCTGGAGAAGATCAACGGCGAGTGGAAGCTGCGCAACGTGATCATCAACGGCATCAATATCGGCAAGCTGTTCCGCGATCAGTTCGCCGATGCCATGCAGCGCAACGGCAACGACCTGGACAAGACCATCAACAATTGGGCTGGCGAAGTGGCCAAGGCCAAGGAAGCGACCGAAAACTCGCCAGAGAAGGTCACGCAATGAGTGAGTCGGCCGTCCGTCTGGGTGAAGCCGGCGAACTGCTGATCAGCGGTGTGCTGGACTATCGTTCCGGCCCGGGCCTGCGCAAGCAGGGGCAGGCCCTGATCGGCTCCAGCACTGCAGCGGAACTGGTGCTCGACTGTTCTGCGGTAGAGAAGTCCAGTAGCGTCGGCTTGTCGTTGCTGCTGGCCTTCATGCGCGATGCCGCGGCAGCTGGCAAGGCCGTCAGCATCCGCGCGTTACCTGAAGACATGCGCGAAATCGCCGAGGTTTCCGGTTTGACCGAGCTGCTGGCACAGCCTTAGCAACCCATCGACAAGCAAGCCCCCCGTCAGAGTCCTGCTATGCGGGGTTCGCAGGCGCGGGGCTTTTTTGTATGATGTCCGACCCGCGCGCACAGGGCGCCGATTGAGGTTGAGCATGCAGGCCAACGAAGTGAAGAGCTTCCTTGAAGGAAAGCTGTCCGAGACTCTTTCATCCGTTCAGGTAGAAGTTGAGGGCGAAGGCTGCAACTTTCAGCTGAACGTGATCAGTGACGAACTGGTGGCCTTGAGTCCGGTCAAGCGTCAGCAGAGCATCTATGCCCATTTGAACCCGTGGATCGCCGATGGCAGCATCCATGCGGTCACTATGAAATTTTTCAGCAGCGCGGCCTGGGCCGAGCGCACCTGAGCCCAAGGGCGTCGAGATTCTTATGGATAAATTGATTATTACCGGCGGCGTTCGTCTTGATGGCGAGATCCGCATTTCCGGGGCAAAGAACTCTGCCCTGCCGATTCTGGCTGCAACCCTGCTGTGCGATGGCCCGGTCACGGTCGCCAACCTGCCGCACCTGCACGATATCACCACCATGATCGAGCTGTTCGGTCGCATGGGCATCGAGCCTGTGATCGACGAGAAGCTCAGCGTCGAAATCGACCCACGCACCATCAAGACCCTGGTTGCTCCTTATGAGCTGGTCAAGACCATGCGTGCCTCGATCCTGGTGCTGGGCCCTATGGTTGCCCGTTTCGGCGAAGCCGAAGTCGCGTTGCCTGGCGGTTGCGCCATCGGTTCGCGTCCGGTCGACCTGCACATCCGTGGCCTGGAAGCCATGGGCGCGGTGATCGACGTCGAAGGCGGCTACATCAAGGCCAAGGCGCCTGAAGGCGGCCTGCGCGGCGCGCACTTCTTCTTCGATACCGTGAGTGTGACCGGTACCGAGAACATCATGATGGCCGCCGCCCTGGCCAAAGGCCGCAGCGTGCTGCAGAACGCCGCCCGCGAACCTGAAGTGGTCGACCTGGCGAACTTCCTCAACGCCATGGGCGCCAAGGTTTCCGGCGCCGGTACCGACACCATCACCATCGACGGTGTCGAGCGCCTGCACTCGGCGATCTACAAGGTCATGCCTGACCGTATCGAGACCGGCACCTACCTGGTCGCCGCCGCCGTGACCGGTGGCCGCGTGAAGGTCAAGGACACCGATCCGACCATCCTCGAAGCCGTCCTGGAAAAACTCAAGGAATCCGGCGCCGAAGTCACCACCGGCGAGGACTGGATCGAGCTGAACATGCATGGCAAGCGTCCGAAGGCCGTCAACGTGCGTACTGCGCCGTACCCGGCGTTCCCGACCGACATGCAGGCCCAGTTCATCTCCCTCAACGCCATTGCCGAAGGCACGGGCGCAGTGATCGAGACCATCTTCGAAAACCGTTTCATGCACGTCTATGAGCTGCACCGCATGGGCGCGAAGATCCAGGTCGAAGGCAACACCGCGATCGTCACCGGCACCGAAATCCTCAAGGGCGCGCCAGTCATGGCCACCGACCTGCGGGCTTCGGCCAGCCTGGTGATCTCGGCCCTGATGGCCGAAGGCGACACCCTGATCGATCGCATCTACCACATCGACCGTGGTTACGAGTGCATCGAAGAGAAGCTGCAGATGCTCGGCGCCAAGATCCGCCGCGTACCGGGCTAGTTTGCGTGATGGGCACAGGGACGTGCCCCAAGGTTTGGTTCCAAGTCGAGCCTGTGTTCAGGCTCGATGCGTGTCTGGCGCCGTTTGCGACCGGGCATGAGTATCCTGATAAGGACTTACGTTTCCCATGTTGACCATCGCACTGTCCAAGGGCCGCATCCTTGATGACACCTTGCCGCTTCTGGCTGAAGCCGGCATCGTGCCTACCGAGAATCCGGACAAGAGCCGCAAGCTGATCATCCCCACGACCCAGGCCGATGTGCGCTTGCTGATCGTGCGCGCCACCGACGTGCCGACCTATGTCGAACATGGTGCCGCCGACCTCGGCGTGGCCGGTAAAGATGTGCTGATGGAATACGGCGGCCAGGGCCTGTACGAGCCGCTGGACCTGCAGATCGCCCAGTGCAAGCTGATGACCGCCGGTGCCATCGGCGTGGCCGAGCCCAAGGGCCGCCTGCGCGTCGCCACCAAGTTCGTCAACGTCGCCAAGCGCTACTACGCCGAACAGGGTCGCCAGGTCGACATCATCAAGTTGTACGGCTCGATGGAGCTGGCGCCGCTGATCGGCCTGGCGGACAAGATCATCGACGTGGTCGACACCGGCAACACCCTGCGGGCCAACGGCCTGGAGCCCCAGGAGCTGATTTCCATGATCAGTTCCCGTCTGGTGGTCAACAAGGCCTCCATGAAAATGCAGCACGCCCGCATCCAGGCACTGATCGACACCCTGCGCAAAGCAGTGGAGTCGCGACACCGCGGTTGATTCACTCGCGCGGCGCCAGCCGCGCCCGTCTATCCGTGTCATAGCCAATTTTCTCAGGTGCCCGCGCGAATGGACTGGTAGCTTAGGGTGCCTGAGCATTAGCCATTCAATGAGGCCCTCGCTATGACCGCTCCCACTGCAATTCGCCGACTCAACGCTGCTGACCCGGATTTCGCGCATCATCTGGATCATCTGCTGAGCTGGGAAAGTGTGTCTGACGACTCGGTCAATCAGCGGGTGCTGGACATCATCAAGGCGGTGCGTGAGCGCGGCGACGCGGCGCTGGTGGAATTCACCCAGCGTTTCGACGGCCTGCAAGTGGCGTCCATGGCCGACCTGATCCTGCCGCGCGAGCGCCTGGAACTGGCCCTGACCCGGATCACCCTGGCCCAGCGCGAAGCCCTGGAAAAGGCCGCGGCGCGGGTGCGCAGCTACCACGAAAAACAGAAGCAGGACTCCTGGAGCTACACCGAGGCCGACGGCACGGTGCTGGGCCAGAAGGTCACGCCGCTGGATCGCGCCGGCCTGTATGTGCCGGGCGGCAAGGCGTCTTATCCATCCTCGGTATTGATGAATGCCATCCCGGCCAAAGTCGCTGGCGTCACCGAAGTGGTGATGGTGGTGCCGACCCCGCGTGGCGAGGTCAATGAACTGGTGCTGGCCGCGGCCTGCATCGCCGGCGTCGACCGGGTGTTCACCATCGGTGGCGCCCAGGCCGTTGCCGCCCTGGCCTACGGTACCGAGAGCGTGCCGCAGGTGGACAAGGTGGTCGGTCCGGGCAACATCTATGTGGCCACCGCCAAGCGTCACGTATTCGGCCAGGTCGGCATCGACATGATCGCCGGTCCTTCGGAGATCCTGGTGGTCTGCGACGGCCAGACCGATCCGGACTGGATCGCCATGGACCTGTTCTCCCAGGCCGAGCACGACGAAGACGCCCAGGCGATCCTGGTCAGCCCCGACGCCGCGTTCCTCGATCAGGTCGCCGCCAGCATCGCCAAGCTGCTGCCGACCATGGAGCGCGCGGAAATCATCAATACCTCGATCAATGGCCGTGGCGCCTTGATCCAGGTGCGCGACATGCAGCAGGCCATCGAAGTGGCCAACCGCATCGCCCCGGAGCACCTTGAACTGTCCGTCGCCGATCCCCAGGCCTGGCTGCCGCAGATCCGTCACGCCGGCGCGATCTTCATGGGCCGTCACACCTCCGAGGCCCTGGGCGACTACTGCGCGGGCCCGAACCACGTGTTGCCGACTTCCGGCACGGCGCGTTTCTCCTCGCCGCTGGGGGTGTATGACTTCCAGAAACGTTCGTCGATCATTTTCTGCTCCGAGCAGGGCGCTTCCGAACTGGGCAAGACCGCCTCGGTGCTGGCCCGTGGCGAGTCGCTGAGCGCCCACGCCCGCAGTGCGGAATACCGGATCATCGCTGACCAGGAACAGGGGCAATAAGCATGAGTAAATTCTGGAGTCCGTTCGTCAAGGACTTGGTGCCCTATGTGCCGGGCGAACAGCCGAAGCTGACCAAACTGGTCAAGCTCAACACCAACGAAAACCCTTACGGCCCGTCGCCCAAGGCGCTGGCCGCGATGCAGGGCGAACTGAACGACAACCTGCGCCTGTACCCGGACCCCAACAGCGACCTGCTCAAGCAGGCGGTGGCCCGGTACTACGGGGTGCAGAGCAACCAGGTGTTCCTCGGCAACGGTTCCGACGAAGTGCTGGCGCACATCTTCCACGGCTTGCTGCAGCACGACCAGCCGCTGCTGTTCCCGGACATCAGCTACAGCTTCTATCCGGTGTATTGCGGCCTGTACGGCATCGACTTCGACGCGGTGCCGCTGGACGAGCAATTCCAGATCCGCCCAGCCGATTACGCCAGGCCGAACGGCGGAATCATCTTCCCCAACCCGAACGCGCCGACCGGCTGCCTGCTGGCCCTGGAGGCCGTCGAGCAGATCCTCGAGGCCAGCCCGGATTCGGTCGTGGTGGTGGACGAGGCTTACATCGACTTCGGCGGTGAAACCGCCATCAGCCTGGTGGACCGCTATCCGAACTTGCTGGTGACCCAGACCCTGTCCAAGTCCCGTTCGCTGGCTGGCCTGCGGGTCGGCCTGGCGGTGGGGCACCCGGACCTGATCGAGGCGCTGGAGCGGATCAAGAACAGCTTCAACTCCTACCCGCTGGATCGCCTGGCGATAGTTGGCGCCGCGGCGGCGTTCGATGATCGCGAGTACTTCGCCAAGACCTGCCAGCTGGTGATCGACAGTCGCGAGCAGGTGGTGGCGCAGTTACGCGCCAAGGGCTTTGAAGTGCTGCAGTCGGCCGCCAACTTCATCTTTGCCCGTCACCCACGACATGATGCGGCGGGCCTGGCGGCCAAGCTGCGGGAGCAGGGGGTGATTGTCCGGCACTTCAAGCAGGAGCGGATTGCCCAGTTCCTGCGGATCAGTATCGGTACGCCGGAGCAGAACCAAGCCCTGATCGACGGCCTGGGCGAGCTGTAAGCCCTACCGCGAGCCAGCTCTCTCCTGTTGGAGCGAGCTGGCTGGCGATGCTTTTACTCTTTTTCCTTGACCGGTGCCGGTGGCGGGCGCAGGCCGATTTCGGCGGTGAGCTTGAGCTCCTTGCCGTTGCGCATCACCTGGATGCTGACCTTGTCGCTGGGTTTGATCCGCGCCACCTGGTTCATCGAGCGACGGCCATCGCCGGCCGGCTCGCCATCGATGCTGAGAATCACGTCCCCCAACTGCATGCCGGCCTTTTGCGCCGGACCGTCGCGGAAAATCCCCGCCACCACGATGCCCGGGCGCCCGGACAAGCCGAAGGATTCGGCCAGTTCCTGGGTCAGCGGCTGCACCTCGATGCCCAGCCAGCCACGAATCACCTGGCCGTGCTCGATGATCGACTTCATCACCTCCATGGCCAGCTTGATCGGGATGGCGAAGCCAATGCCCTGGGAACCGCCGGACTTGGAGAAGATCGCCGTGTTGATCCCGGTCAGGTTGCCGTTGGCATCCACCAGCGCGCCGCCGGAGTTGCCCGGGTTGATCGCCGCGTCGGTCTGGATGAAGTCTTCGTAGTTGTTCAGGCCCAGCTGATTGCGCCCGGTGGCGCTGATGATGCCCATGGTCACGGTCTGGCCGACCCCGAACGGGTTGCCGATGGCCAGGGTCACGTCACCGATGCGGATGCTGTCGGAGCGCCCGACGGTGATCGAGGGCAGGTTCTTCAGGTCGATCTTGAGGACCGCCAGGTCGGTTTCCGGGTCGCTGCCGATCACGTGGGCCAGGGTTTCGCGACCGTCCTTGAGCGCGACCACAATCTGTTCGGCGCCGGAGGTCACGTGGTTGTTGGTCAGCAGATAACCTTCGGGGCTCATGATCACCCCGGAACCCAGGCTCGACTCCATGCGCTGCTGCTTGGGCAGGTTGTCGCCGAAGAAGCGGCGGAACTGCGGGTCCTCGAACAAGGGATGCGCCGGTTTGTTGATGACCTTGGTGGTGTACAGGTTGACCACCGCCGGCGCGGCGATCGCCACGGCATCGGCATAGGACACCGGGCCTTGGCGCAGCGCCTTGGTTTGCGGAGCTTGCTGCAGGTTGACGTCCAGGCTGGGCAGGCCGACCCATTGCGGGTAACGCTGAATTATCAGCAACGCGATAAGCACGCCGGCCAACAGCGGCCAGCCAAAAAAACGCAGAGCCTTGAGCATTGAGCAAGTCCTGAGAGGTTGCAGGCCGCCCGGGACGGCCCATAATGTCGCGCATTATACGAGGCCGCGCGCGCCTCTGAACGGGATATTTAGGAGTCTTTTATGGCCGTTGCCCTGAGCACTCTGGTAGAGGAGGCGGACCGCTACCTGGGCAGTTCGCGAATCGCCGATTACTGCCCCAATGGCCTGCAGGTCGAAGGCCGGCCACAGGTGATGCGCATCGTCAGCGGCGTCACGGCCAGCCAGGCGCTGCTCGATGCTGCGGTGGAGGCCAATGCCGATCTGGTGCTGGTGCATCACGGCTATTTCTGGAAAGGCGAGAACCCCTGCATCACCGGCATGAAGCAGCGCCGGCTGAAAACCCTGCTCAAGCAGGATATCAGCCTGCTGGCCTATCACCTGCCGCTGGACCTGCACCCGGACGTCGGCAACAACGTGCAACTGGCGCGGCAACTGGATATTACTGTGGAAGGCCCGCTGGACCCGGACAACCTGAAGATCGTCGGGCTGGTCGGCTCCCTCGCCGAGCCCATGACCGCGCGGGACTTCGCGCGCAAGGTCCAGGAGGTGATGGGGCGCGAGCCGCTGGTGGTCGAAGGCAGCAAGATGATCCGGCGTGTCGGCTGGTGCACCGGTGGCGGCCAGGGCTATATCGACCAGGCGGTGCTGGCCGGCGTCGACCTGTACTTGAGCGGCGAGGCTTCGGAGCAGACCTTCCACAGCGCTCGGGAAAACGACATCAGTTTTATCGCCGCCGGCCATCACGCCACCGAGCGTTACGGCGTGCAGGCGCTGGGGGATTACCTGGCCCGTCGCTTCGCCCTCGAGCACTTGTTCATCGACTGCCCGAACCCTATATAAAGTCTTGTCCTGTAGCCGCTGCCGCNTCAAGAGCACGCCTGTCGCGCAGTCGATCGCAGCCTGCGGCAGCGGCTACGGAGAGGCGTAAACACAGCAAACAGGCGGGTATATTCATATACCGTTTCGATCTAGCTGGCGTCCTGATTAGAAGAGGTCGCTGTGCTAGCATGCCCCGCTCGAACACGGCCCGCAGGCCGTCCATAAGAAAGCTTTCGTGAGTAGCCATGGTCGACAAACTGACGCATCTGAAACAGCTGGAGGCGGAAAGCATCCACATCATCCGCGAGGTGGCCGCCGAGTTCGACAACCCGGTGATGCTGTACTCCATCGGTAAAGACTCCGCCGTGATGCTGCACCTGGCGCGCAAGGCGTTCTTCCCGGGCAAGCTGCCGTTTCCGGTGATGCACGTCGACACCCAGTGGAAATTCCAGGAGATGTACAAGTTCCGCGATCGCATGGTCGAAGAGCTGGGCCTGGAACTGATCACCCACGTCAACCCGGAAGGCGTTGCGCAGGGCATCAACCCCTTCACCCACGGCAGTGCCAAGCACACCGACATCATGAAGACCGAGGGCCTCAAGCAGGCGCTGGACAAGTACGGTTTCGATGCGGCGTTCGGCGGTGCCCGGCGTGACGAAGAGAAATCCCGCGCCAAGGAGCGCGTGTACTCGTTCCGCGACAGCAAGCATCGCTGGGACCCGAAGAACCAGCGCCCCGAGCTGTGGAACGTCTACAACGGCAAGGTCAACAAGGGCGAGTCGATCCGCGTCTTCCCGCTGTCGAACTGGACCGAGCTGGACATCTGGCAATACATCTACCTCGAAGGCATCCCGATCGTGCCGCTGTACTTCGCCGCCGAGCGTGAAGTGATCGAGAAGAACGGCACCCTGATCATGATCGACGACGAGCGCATCCTCGAGCACCTCTCCGACGAGGAGAAGGCCCGCATCGTCAAGAAGAAGGTGCGTTTCCGTACCCTTGGCTGCTACCCGTTGACGGGCGCGGTGGAGTCCGAGGCCGAAAGCCTGACGGACATCATTCAGGAAATGCTCCTGACGCGAACTTCCGAGCGCCAGGGCCGGGTCATCGATCACGATGGCGCCGGTTCCATGGAAGACAAGAAACGTCAGGGCTATTTCTAAGTAGGGTCTAACATGTCGCATCAATCCGAATTGATCAGCGAGGACATCCTCGCCTACCTGGCCCAGCACGAACGCAAAGAACTGCTGCGCTTCCTGACTTGCGGTAACGTCGACGACGGCAAGAGCACCCTGATCGGGCGCCTGCTGCACGACTCGAAGATGATCTACGAAGACCATCTGGAAGCCATTACCCGCGACTCGAAAAAAGTCGGCACCACCGGTGACGACATCGACCTGGCGTTGCTGGTCGACGGCCTGCAGGCCGAGCGTGAGCAGGGCATCACCATCGATGTCGCCTACCGCTACTTCTCCACCGCCAAGCGCAAATTCATCATCGCCGACACCCCCGGCCATGAGCAGTACACCCGCAACATGGCCACCGGTGCTTCCACCTGCGACCTGGCGATCATCTTGGTGGATGCCCGTTACGGCGTGCAGACCCAGACCCGTCGCCACAGCTTCATCGCCTCCCTGCTGGGCATCAAGCACATAGTCGTGGCCATCAACAAGATGGACCTCAAGGACTTCGACCAGGGCGTGTTCGAGTCGATCAAGGCCGACTACCTGAAGTTCGCCGAAGGCCTGAAGATGAAGCCCACCAGCCTGCACTTCGTGCCGATGTCGGCCCTCAAGGGCGACAACGTGGTGAACAAGTCCGAGCGCTCGCCGTGGTACACCGGCCAGTCGCTGATGGAGATCCTCGAGACCGTGGAAGTGGCGGGCGACCGCAACTTCACCGACCTGCGCTTCCCGGTGCAGTACGTCAACCGTCCGAACCTGAACTTCCGCGGTTTCGCCGGGACCCTGGCCAGCGGCATCGTGCACAAGGGCGACGAAGTCGTGGTGCTGCCGTCGGGCAAGAGCAGCCGGGTGAAGTCCATTGTCACCTTCGAAGGCGAGCTGGAACATGCCGGCCCGGGCCAGGCCGTGACCCTGACCATGGAAGACGAGATCGACATCTCCCGTGGCGACCTGCTGGTGCATGCCGACAACGTACCGCCGGTGACCGACAGCTTCGAAGCCATGCTGGTATGGATGGCCGAAGAGCCGATGCTTCCGGGCAAGAAATACGACATCAAGCGCGCCACCAGTTACGTGCCGGGCTCCATCGCCAGCATCGTCAACAGGGTCGACGTGAACACCCTTGAAGAAGGTCCGGCCAGCGCTCTGCAGCTGAACGAGATCGGCAAGGTCAAGATTGCTCTCGACGCGCCGATCGCCCTCGACGGTTACGACAGCAACCGCACCACCGGTGCCTTCATCGTCATCGACCGCTTGACCAACGGTACCGTCGGCGCCGGCATGATCGTCGCCCAGCCTGTGGTCCATGGCAGCGCCACGCACCATGGCAAGCTGGCCCATGTAGCCACCGAGGAGCGCGCCCAGCGCTTCGGCCAGCAGCCGGCCACAGTACTGTTCAGCGGCCTGTCCGGCGCTGGCAAGAGCACCTTGGCCTACGCGGTCGAGCGCAAGCTGTTCGACATGGGCCGTGCGGTGTTCGTCCTCGACGGCCAGAACCTGCGTCACGACCTGAACAAGGGCCTGCCCCAGGATCGCGCCGGGCGCACCGAGAACTGGCGTCGTGCCGCGCACGTGGCGCGTCAGTTCAACGAAGCCGGCCTGCTGACTCTGGCGGCATTCGTTGCGCCGAGTGCGGAAGGTCGTGAACAGGCCAGGGACCTGATCGGCAAGGAGCGTCTGCTGACGGTCTACGTCCAGGCCTCGCCGGCGGTCTGCGCCGAGCGTGATCCGCAGGGCTTGTACGCCGCTGCTGGGGATAACATCCCGGGCGAGTCCTTCCCGTACGATGTGCCGCTGGATGCCGATCTGGTGATCGACACCCAGTCCGTGTCGCTGGAAGAGGGCGTCAAGCAAGTGCTGGAACTGCTGCGCAAGCGCGGCGCGATCTAAGCCTTAGCGGCCGATAAAAAGCCCGCCGTCGAGTGATCGACGGCGGGCTTTTTTGTGGCTTCGAGATTGCTATCGCGGGCAAGCCTCGCTCCTACAGANNNCCCGCGATGAGGCCCTTGCAGGCGCTCGGTTACTTCTCCGGATACTCCCGATGCATCTGCTCCAGCAGCGCATCCTTGTTCTGCCACAGCTGGTTGATCCAGCCCTGGAACTCCAGGCGGTACGCGCCATCCTGGTCGTAGTTCTTGCCGATGAACTGCGGTGGAATCGGCAGCTCCTCGAAATGCACCACCACCTCATTGACCTTGCCGCACAACAGGTCCCAGTAACCCGGCTGGCCCGCCGGGTAGTGGATGGTGACGTTGACGATGGACTCTAGTTGCTCGCCCATGGCGTCCAGCACGAAGGCGATGCCGCCGGCCTTGGGCTTGAGCAGGTAGCGGAACGGTGAGGCCTGTTGCGCGTGCTTGGCCTTGGTGAAGCGTGTGCCTTCGACGAAGTTGAAGATGCCCACCGGGTTGTCGCGGAATTTCGCGCAGGTCTTGCGGGTGGTCTCCAGGTCCTTGCCCTTTTTCTCCGGATGTTTTTCCAGGTAGGCCTTGGAGTAGCGCTTCATGAAGGGGAAGCCCAGGGCCCACCAGGCCAGGCCGATCACGGGGACCCAGATCAGCTCCTGCTTGAGGAAGAACTTCAGCGGGCGGATACGGCGGTTGAGCACGTATTGCAGGACCATGATGTCGACCCAGCTCTGGTGGTTGCTGGTGATCAGGTACGAGTGCCGGTAGTCCAGGCCGTCGAGTCCGCTGAGGTGCCAGCGGGTGTGCCCGAGCAGGCTCATCCAGGCCTTGTTGTTGCTGATCCAGGCTTCATGGATATGGCTCATCAGCCAGTCGGTGAAGCGCTGGGCCGCGGGGAAGGGCAGCAGCAACTTGAAGATCGCCACCACGAACAGCGGGGTGCAGCAGACGATGGTGTTGAGCGCCAACAACAGCGAGGCGATCACGCCGCGCAGCGGTGCAGGTAGAAAGTCCAGCATTTACACATCCAGAGGTCGGTTGGCGGCTTGAATTGCGGTCAGGGCGATGGTGTAGACGATGTCGTCGACCTGGGCGCCACGGGGCAGGTCGTTCACCGGTTTGCGCAGGCCTTGCAGCATCGGCCCGAGGCTGACGCAGTCGGCGCTGCGCTGCACGGCCTTGTGGGTGGTGTTGCCGGTGTTCAGGTCGGGGAACACGAACACCGTGGCCTTGCCGGCGACCTGGCTGTTGGGTGCCAGTTGTTGGGCCACGGCCTCGTTGGCCGCGGCGTCGTATTGCAACGGGCCGTCGATCAGCAGCGAACTCTGGGCTTCATGGGCCAGCAGGGTGGCTTCGCGGACTTTCTCCACTTCTTCGCCGCTGGCCGATTCGCCGCTGGAGTAGCTGATCATCGCTACCCGCGGGGTGATGCCGAACGCAGCCGCCGAGTCGGCGCTTTGCAGGGCGATCTCGGCCAGTTCGCTGGCGCTCGGGTGCGGGTTCATCACGCAGTCGCCGTAGACCAGCACCTGCTCGGGGAACAGCATGAAAAACACCGATGACACCAGGGTGCAGCCCGGCGCGGTCTTGATCAGCTGCAGGGCCGGGCGGATGGTGTTGGCGGTGGAGTGGATCAGGCCGGAGACCAGGCCATCGACTTCGTCCAGGGCCAGCATCATGGTGCCGATCACCACCGGGTCTTCCAGTTGCTGTTCGGCCATCGGCGCGTTGAGGCTCTTGCTCTTGCGCAGCGCCACCATCGGCTCGACGTAGCGTTCGCGGATCTGGTCCGGGTCGATGACTTCCAGGCCTGGCGGCAACTCGATGCCCTGGGCCCGGGCGACCGCCTCGACGTCCGCCGGCTTGGCCAGCAGCACGCAACGGGCGATGCCGCGCGCCTGGCAGATGGCCGCGGCCTGCACGGTCAGCGGTTCGCTGCCTTCGGGCAGGACGATGCGCTTGTTGGCTTCCTGGGCGCGCTGGATCAACTGGTAGCGGAACACCGCTGGCGACAGGCGCATTTCCCGCGGCGTGCCGCAGCGCTGGTGCAGCCACTTGGCGTCCAGGTGGCTGGCGACGAAGTCGGTGATGATCTCCGCGCGCTCGCGGTCATCGATGGGGATTTCCTTGTTCAGGCCATTCAGCTGGTTGGCGGTGTCGTAGGAGCCGGTGCTCACCGACAGCACCGGCAGGCCGGCATTCAAGGCGCCGCGGCACAGCTCCATGATCCGCGGATCGGGCAGGGTGTCGCTGGTCAGCAGCAGCCCGGCCAGGGGCACGCCGTTGATCGCCGCCAGGCTCACGGCGAGGATGATGTCGTCGCGATCGCCGGGTGTCACCACCAGTACGCCGGGCTTGAGCAGCTCCACGGTGTTACGCATGGTGCGCGCGCAGATGATGATCTTGGTCATGCGCCGGCTTTCGTAGTCGCCGGCGTTGAGCACCTGGGCGCCCATCAGGTCGGCCACGTCGCGGGTGCGCGGCGCGTTCAGTTCCGGCTGGAAGGGGATGCAGCCGAGCAGGCGGAAGTCGCCGCTGCGCAGCAGGGGCGAATGCTCCTTCAGGCGGGCGGAAAAGGCGTCCATGCTTTCGTCGGTGCGCACCTTGTTGAGGATCACCCCCAGCACTTTCGGGTCGCGCGGGCCGCCGAACAGCTGCGCCTGCAACTCCACGCGACCGGACAGCTCGGTGAGCACTTCGTTTTCCGGGGCGGACACCAGGATCACCTCGGCATCCAGGCTTTTCGCCAGGTGCAGGTTGACCCGTGCGGCATAGCTGGCGCTGCGGGTCGGCACCATGCCTTCGACCACCAGCACGTCCTTGCCGACGGCCGCCTGCTGGTAGAGGGTGATGATTTCTTCCAGCAGCTCGTCCAGCTGGCCGTCGCCGAGCATCCGTTCGACATGGGCCAGGCCCAGCGGTTGCGGCGGTTTCAGGCCGTGGGTGCGGGCCACCAGCTCGGTCGAGCGCTCAGGGCCGGTATCGCCTGGGTGAGGCTGGGCAATGGGTTTGAAGAAGCCGACCTTGAGGCCGGCCCGTTCCAGGGTACGCACCAGCCCGAGGCTGATGGAGGTCAGACCCACACCAAAATCGGTGGGCGCGATAAAAAAAGTTTGCATGCGGATTCTCGACGGGTGCATGGCAACGGTGAGGCGCTTAGGTTTAATGCTCTACCGGAAATTCAGGCGCCAAGGTTAGCGCTAACCGAGCCTTGTGCGCACCAACCGCAGGCAAAGGGCTGGCCTATTTTTTCCCTGCGTTTTAGCGGATCCAGGATCCACGCCCGGGATTGCCAGGGCGGCTGGTGGCGCAGGTGCTGGGTATGGCCACAGGACAGCTCGACGACCCAGTGGCCGTCTTCATCCTGATGAAAGCCGACGACAGTCGGGCCTGGCGTTAAGTTCCGTTTGTCCGGGTTCCGTTCGCTTTCGGGCGATTGCTTCGCTAAACTTGGACGTTCTTCATTCTTATGCAAAAGGTCTCGCCCCATGCTGATCGCCGCCAATAAGGCTGTCTCCATCGACTATACCCTCACCAACGACGCTGGTGAGGTCATCGACAGCTCTGCCGGCGGCGCCCCGCTGGTCTACCTGCATGGCGCAGGGAACATCATTCCAGGTCTGGAAAAGGCCCTGGAAGGCAAGAACGTCGGCGACGAGCTGAGCGTTGCCGTTGAGCCGGAAGATGCCTACGGCGAATACGCCGCCGAACTGGTCAGCACCCTGAGCCGCAGCATGTTCGAAGGCGTCGACGAACTGGAAGTGGGCATGCAGTTCCACGCTTCCGCTCCGGACGGCCAGATGCAGATCGTCACCATCCGCGACCTGGACGGCGACGATGTGACCGTCGACGGCAACCACCCGCTGGCCGGCCAGCGCCTGAACTTCAAGGTCAAGGTTGTCGACATCCGTGACGCCAGCCAGGAAGAAATCGCCCATGGTCACGTCCATGGCGAAGGTGGCCATCACCACTGATTTCTGCGCTAAGCTCAAGTCTGACTGGAGAGGCGCCCTAGGGCGCCTTTTTAGTCGGCGACTTTTCTTGCCGGGCAACAGGCGGTACTGTCGAGTGGCTGTTTTCTGGAAGAACACGGGAATTTGGAGTTCGTCATGAGTGCTTTTCACGACCTTAAATTGAAAGCCCTGGATGGTCAGGAGCTACCGCTCGCGCCTTTCAAGGGGCACGTCGTGCTGGTGGTCAACGTCGCCTCCAAGTGTGGTCTGACACCACAATACGCGGCGCTGGAGAACCTCTACCAGCAATACAAGGGCCAGGGGTTCAGCGTGCTGGGCCTGCCGTGCAATCAATTCGCCGGGCAGGAGCCGGGCTCCGAGCAGCAGATCCAGGAGTTCTGCAGCCTCAACTACGGGGTGACCTTTCCGTTGAGCAGCAAGCTGGAAGTCAACGGTCCGGAGCGCCATCAGTTGTACCGTCTGCTGGCGGGCGAAGGGGCGGAATTTCCGGGCGACATCACCTGGAACTTCGAGAAGTTCCTGCTGGGCAAGGACGGCCGCGTCCTGGCGCGTTTCTCCCCGCGCACCGCACCCGATGATCCGGCCGTGGTCCAGGCCATCGAAAAAGCCTTGAGCTGAATCTGCACGCCGGGCCCCGCTGCCCGGCCAGTTTTACCGCGCGTTCGCGCACCTCTCGCTTCTCTGCGCTTTGGCACCTTAATCACCCTGATCAATAGTGCTGGGCGTTGCCTGGGGCACGGAATATTATCGCCATCATAAGGCCGTCGGCGTACCCGCCCGACCTGCCGCTTCCCGCGATTCAGACCCTCAGCCCTGGAGTACAGCATGCCCGTTCAAGCCTTGTTCAAACCCTTTCAGCTGGGTGCCCTGGAGCTGTCGAGCCGTGTGGTGATGGCGCCGATGACCCGGTCGTTTTCCCCGGGCGGCGTGCCGAACTCGAAAGTCATCGAGTACTACCGTCGCCGCGCCGCGGCCGGGGTCGGCCTGATCATCACCGAAGGCACCACGGTCGGGCACAAGGCCTCCAACGGTTATCCGAACGTGCCGCGCTTCTATGGCGAAGCGGCCCTGGCCGGCTGGAAGAAGGTGGTGGACGCGGTGCACGCCGAAGGCGGCAAGATCGTTCCACAGCTGTGGCATGTGGGCAACGTGCGCCGTCTGGGCACCGAGCCGGATGCCAGCGTGCCGGGTTACGGCCCGTCGGAGAAACTCAAGGACGGCCAGGTGGTGGTCCATGGCATGACCCAGGACGACATCCACGAGGTGATCGCGGCCTTCGCCCAGGCCGCCAAGGATGCCCAGAGCATCGGCATGGACGGCGTGGAGATCCACGGCGCCCACGGCTACCTGGTCGACCAGTTCTTCTGGGAAGGCAGCAACCAGCGCACTGACGAGTACGGTGGCGATCTGGCCCAGCGCTCGCGGTTTGCCATCGAGCTGATCCAGGCCGTGCGCGCCGCGGTGGGCCCGGGCTTCCCGATCATCTTCCGCTTCTCGCAGTGGAAGCAGCAGGACTACAGCGCCCGCCTGGTACAAACCCCCGAGGCTCTGAGCGAGTTCCTCAAGCCGCTGGCGGACGCCGGTGTGGATATCTTCCACTGCTCCACCCGGCGTTTCTGGGAGCCGGAGTTCGAGGGTTCCGAACTGAACCTGGCCGGCTGGACCCGCCAGCTCACCGGCAAGCCGACCATCACCGTGGGCAGCGTCGGCCTCGACGGCGAGTTCCTGCAGTTCATGGTCAACACCGACAAGGTGGCGCAGCCGGCGAGCCTGGAAAAACTTCTGGAGCGTCTGAACAACGATGAGTTCGACCTGGTGGCGGTAGGCCGTGCATTGCTGGTGGACCCGGACTGGGCGCAGAAGGTGCGTGACGGCCGCGAGCAGGACATCCTGCCGTTCAGCCGTGAGGCGTTGATGACGCTGGTTTAAGCGCAGCCTCTGGAATGCTATCGCGGGCAAGTCGGATCGCCGCCCGCTCGCTCCTACACGAACGGTGATCCTGTAGGAGCGAGGCTTGCCCGCGATGCTTTTGGCTCTGATGTTTTCAGCGCTAGGGCAACAACCGCCCCTCAGGCACCACCACTTCTTCCATGCAGGCACCACGCAGCTGGGTTTCAAACTGCTCGATGATCGCCGCCCAGCCTTGGCGGCTGGCATGCTGGCGGGCATTGAGGCGCACCCGGCGCAAAGTCTCGGGCTCCTCCAGCAGCCAGTTGGCCGCATCGCAGAACGCACATTCGTCCCCAGGCATCGCCAGCACACCGTTGTAGCCATGGCGAATATGCTGGGCCGCCGCGGCCTGGTCGTAAGCCACCACGGCCAGCCCCGAGGCCAGGGCCTCGAGCACCACATTGCCGAAGGTTTCGGTCAGGCTCGGGAACAGAAACAGATCCCCCGACGCATAGTGACTGGCCAGCGCTTCGCCGCGTTGCGAGCCACAGAACACGGCGTCCGGCAACTCCTTCTGCAGGACTGCGCGTTGCGGGCCATCGCCCACCACGATCAACTTCATGGCCTGCTGTGGATAAGTGTTCTGCAGCTGGGTGAAGCAGCGTTTGAGCAGGCCCAGGTTCTTCTCCGGCGCCAGGCGGCCAACGTGAATCACCGCGATATCGTCGTTGCCCAGGCCCCAGCTTTCGCGCAGCTCGTTGAGGCGTTTGGCCGGGTGAAACAGCTGGCTATCGACCCCGCGCGACAGCAGCGCCAGGCGCTCGAAGTTGCGCCGCTCCAGCTCCAGGCGCTGGCTGGCGCTGGGCACCAGGGTCAGCTTGGAGCGGTTGTGGAACCAGCGCAGGTAGTGGGTCAGCAGGCGTGTCAGCAAACCCAGGCCGTACTGGCTGGAGTACTGCTGGAAGTTGGTGTGGAAACCGCTGACCACGGAAATCCCCAGGCGCCGCGCCGCTCGCAGCGCGGACAGGCCCAGCGGGCCCTCGGTGGCGATGTACAGCACATCCGGGCGATGGCGTTTCCAGCGCCGCAGCAGCTTGTGCATCGACGACTGGCCCCATTGCAGCCCCGGATAACCCGGCAGCGGCCAGCCGCGGCACAGCAGCAGCCCCTCGTCGCTGACCCGGCTCTGATCGCTGCCCTGGCGCGGGCGAATCAGTTCCACCTGGTGTCCACGGGCGCGCAATCCATCGCACAGGCGGCCAAGGGTATTGGCCACGCCATTGATTTCCGGTGGGAAGGTTTCGGTGATCAGAGTGATATGCAGAGCTGTCGTCATGGCCTCAGTGTCAGCCGAGGCCATGTCGTCATTGTGACGTTGCGGTGATGGATTTGTGACCCGCTCAGCCTTGCTGGGCCACCAGGTTTTCCGCGCCGCGCTCGCGCACCCAGAACAGCGTCGCCCCGGCCACCGCCGCCGGCATCATCAGGATGTTGACCACCGGGATCAGCAGCACCAGATAGACGATCCCGCCAAAGCTCATGCTCTGCCAGCGCTTTTCCCGCAGCCAGGCGAGCATCTCGTTCCAGCCCAGCTTGTGGTTGTCCGCCGGGTAGTCGATGTACTGGATCGCCATCATCCACACGCCGAACAGCAGCCACAGCGGCGCGGCCACCAGGTTCACCACGGGAATGAAGGACAGGATGAACAGGCCGATGGCCCGCGGCAGGAAATAACCCAGCTTGCGCATTTCCCGGGCCAGGGTGCGCGGGATCATGGCCAGCAGTTCGGCCCAGCTGAAGGGCGGGAAGTTGTCGGTGCCGCGGACCACCACTTCGACTTTCTCCGCGAGGAAACCGTTGAAGGGCGCGGCGATCACGTTGGCCAGCATGGTGAAGGTGAAAAACACCATCAGCAGCACCAGCACCACGAACAGCGGCCAGAGGATGTAGCCGAGAAAGCTCAGCCAGTCCGGCAGGGAAGGCATCAGGGTGTCGACCCACAGGCTGAACTGTTGGCCGGCGAAATAGATCAATCCGACGAACAGCACCAGGTTGATGGCCAGGGGCAAAAGGACGAACAGACGCAAGCCGGGGCTGAGTACCAGCTTGAGGCCTTCGCGCAGGTATTGCGGGCCGGACAGAACGGGGGCGGGCATAAGGAGCTCCGTGCAAGGGGAAAACGCGCCGACCTTACCGGCTTTGCCCCACCGGCGAAAGCGCGGTCGTTAGGTCGACATCAACTGTAACAAAGGCGCCGGTAAATACACCGATACCGGATAGAGACCTCCTATGAGCTGGATTGTTAAACCGTATTTCCTTAATCTTCGCCCCCTCTATACGCTGCACCCATTATTTTTTGGACGGGCGAACCTGAAGCCTTCCCCAAGTGCTTTCGCCGTCCTTTTTTATTCCAGCCGGCAATCCGGCGTTCCGCGCCAGTGATCCGGGCCGGTCGATAGGAGTGAGTCATGTCTGATGTACGTCATTCGCGTGTGATTATTCTCGGTTCCGGCCCTGCCGGTTACAGCGCCGCGGTCTATGCCGCCCGCGCCAACCTGAAGCCGCTGCTGATTACCGGCATGCAGGCCGGCGGTCAGCTGACCACCACCACCGAAGTCGACAACTGGCCGGGTGATGTCCATGGCCTGACCGGCCCGGCGCTGATGGAGCGCATGCGTGAACACGCCGAGCGTTTCGAAACCGAAATCGTCTTCGATCACATCAATGCCGTGGACTTCGCCGCCAAGCCTTACACCCTGACCGGCGACAGCGCGACCTACACCTGCGACGCCCTGATCATCGCTACCGGCGCCAGCGCCCGCTACCTGGGCCTGCCTTCGGAAGAAGCCTTCATGGGCAAAGGCGTATCGGCCTGCGCAACCTGCGACGGTTTCTTCTATCGCAACAAGCCAGTGGCCGTGGTCGGTGGCGGCAACACCGCTGTCGAAGAAGCCCTGTACCTGGCCAACATCGCCAGCAAGGTCACCCTGATCCACCGTCGCGATACCTTCCGCGCCGAGAAGATCCTGATCGACAAGCTCAATGCCCGGGTTGCCGAAGGCAAGATCGAGCTCAAGCTGAACGCCAACCTGGACGAAGTGCTGGGCGACAACATGGGTGTCACCGGTGCGCGCCTGAAGAACAACGACGGCAGCTTCGACGAGATCAAGGTCGACGGCGTGTTCATCGCCATCGGCCACACTCCGAACACTTCGCTGTTCGAAGGCCAGCTGGCGCTGAAGGACGGCTACCTGGTGGTGCAGGGCGGCCGTGAAGGCAACGCCACCGCGACCAGCATCGAAGGTATCTTCGCCGCCGGTGACGTGGCCGACCACGTCTACCGTCAGGCCATTACCTCGGCCGGCGCCGGCTGCATGGCTGCGCTGGACACCGAGCGTTACCTGGACAATCTGCAGAACGCTTGATTCTCAGACCCTTGAAATGAAAAAACCGGCCCAGGCCGGTTTTTTTATGGATCACTGAATCCTGTAGCCGCTGCCGAGCAGCGCGAGGCTGCGATCAATCTAGGCGGTATCCGACGAAGTGGGTGCGCTTTCGATCTCGCAGGAGGTCCTGCGGACCTATCGCAGCCTGCGGCAGCGGCTACAGGGTTTATGGTCTCAGGCCTTGCGGGTCAGTGGCTGCTGCGCAAACTTCACACCCGCTAGGCCATGGGCGATCAGCGCGCGGATATTGCCGTGGTCGCTGCCTTCAGGGGTGGCCAGCACCGAGCGGTAATGCTCGCCGAACGCCAGCAGCGCTTCTTCATCGCTCAAGCCTTCCAGCAGGGCCAGGCCCAGGGTCTTGCACGAACCTTCGTTCTGCCCGGCGGCGTTCTCCACGCCACCGTTGTCGAAGGCCTGCGGCTGGTAGTCGTAGCCGGCGGCGATAAAGGCCAGGGTGTCGGCGAAGGCGTGCTCGCCGCTCTTGAGGCTGGCGCGCAAGGTGTTCAGGTCAGTCATGGGGTTTTCCTTTGGCGAACGCCGCTTGCTGCTCGGCGCTGGCTTCTTTCTGGTAGAGAGTCTTCCACTCGGCGTAGGGCATGCCATACACCACTTCACGGGCGTCATCGAGGCTGACCTCGATCTGGCGCTCGTCGGCCTCGGCCTTGTACCACTTGGACAGGCAGTTGCGGCAGAAGCCGGCGAGGTTCATCAGGTCGATGTTCTGCACGTCCTTGCGGCTGTCCAGGTGCGCGACCAGGCGGCGGAAGGCGGCGGCTTCGAGTTCCAGGCGTTGTTGCTCGGTCATAAGGTTCACTGCATATAGAGGGATGGGGATAGCGGCAAGTTACAAGCGGCAAGCTGCAAGTCAAAGCAGACCGGCTTTTACTTGCAGCTTGTAGCTAACGACTTGCGGCTAAGGTAATCGACACCGACTCGGCGAAACGCAGGGCATGGGGTTTGTCGACTTCGACCTCGGCGTACAGCACCGATTCGTTGGCCATGATCAGATCGAGGATTTCCTGGGTCAGGCGCTCGAGCAGGGCAAAGCGGTTGCCCTCCACGTGGGCGATGATCGCCTTGGTGATGGTGCGGTAGTTCAGCGCATGGTCGATGTCGTTGTCGCGCACGGCTTCTTGCGCGGCATACAGGATGGTCAGGTTGATCAGCACATCCTGCTTGTTGAGGATCTCGTCCTCGTTGATTCCGATGAAGGTCCGCAGGCACAGGTCCTTGACCCGGATGCGAGCCATTCCTGGCTGAAGTTGTGGCATTGCTACTTGCTCCGTCCGATCAATTGCAGGAATTCCTGGCGTGTGGTGCTCGACTCGCGAAAGGCGCCGAGCATCACCGAGGTGTGCATGGTCGAGTTCTGCTTCTCGACACCGCGCATCATCATGCACATGTGCTGGGCTTCGACGACCACCGCGACGCCGGCGGCCTGGGTCACCCGCTGCACCGCGTCGGCGATTTCCCGCGTGAGGTTTTCCTGGATCTGCAGGCGGCGGGCGAACATGTCGACGATCCGGGCGATCTTCGACAGGCCCAGCACCTTGCCGGTGGGAATATAAGCCACATGGGCCTTGCCGATGAAGGGCAGCAGGTGATGTTCGCACAGGGAATAGAGTTCGATGTCGGCGACTATGACCATTTCATCGTTGTCGGAGGCGAACAGCGCGCCATTGACTACCTCGTCCACCGACTGGCTGTAGCCATGACACAGGTACTGCATGGCCTTGGCCGCGCGTTGCGGGGTGTCGAGCAGGCCTTCGCGCTCGGGGTCTTCGCCGAGATCCTTGAGGATCTCGCGGTAATGCTGGGGCAGGGAAAGAGTCATGCAACGTCCTCGCGGGAAGCCTTACTTGAGGTGCCGCCCGCCGTTGACGGTCAGGGTAGTGCCGGTGACATAAGGGTTGTCGAGCAGATAACGCAGGCTCTGGTAGACCACCTCGCAACCGGGCTCGATGCCCAGGGCGGACTTGGCCAGGGCCTTGGCGCGGTAGGCCGCGTCGTCGTCGGGATTGAACATTAACAGAGCCGGGGCGATGCCGTTGACCTTGATCGTCGGGGCATATTTCGCCGCGAAGGACAGGGTCAGGCTGTCGAGGCCGGCCTTGGTGGCGCAATAGGCGATGTGCTTGCTGCTGCCGCGGCGGGTGACGTCGTCGCCGATGTGCACGATGTCGGCGGGGCTGGACCGCCGCAGCAGGTCGGCGCAATGCAGGTTGATCAGGTAGGGCGCGAGCATGTGCACGCTGAACATGTCGGCGAAGGCCGCGCTTTCCTGGCCAGGTGTTTCTTCCAGCCATTGCGAGGCGTTGTGCACGATCGCCCGCAGGCTGTCGGTGTGGTCGTGCAATTGGCTGATGAAGGCCTGGATCCCGGCTTCGCTGGAGAAGTCGGCGAACAGGGCAGTCGCGCCACGCTCGCGCAAGGCCTGCACGCCCGGGCGTTCGGTGCGGTAGCTGACGATCACCCGGTGACCCTCTTCCAGCAGGCGCAAGGCGCAATGCAGGCCGACACGCTGGCCGGCGCCGGTGATCAGGATCGGGGCAGGGGAAGTAGTCATGAACGGCTCGCGTCGCAGGTAGAGCAAAACTATATACCAGCGTGCGGTGTAGCGTGCCTGTCAGTGTCCATCGCGAGCAGCTCGCTCCCTGTAGGAGCGAGCTTGCTCGCGATGCTGGCGGCGCGGTGTATCGGCCGGGCGCGTTTCAATGATTCTGCGCGGAAGGCGCCGTCGGTAGCGGACGGGCCGGCGTGCCGTTCAACCAACCGGACAACAGGTGGGTGGACAGCGGAATGAACCAGTAGACCATCAGCGGCGTCAGGGCCAGGGTGCTGACGAGCACGCGCGGCACCAGGCTGAGTTCGCCCAGCAGCGGGTTGAGGATGAAGTTGAAGATCAGCGACACCGGGAAGAACGCCAGCCAGATGGCCACCGCCTGCTTCCAGCGCGGTGGACGCTGGCCGACTGCGCCGAACCAGCCGTCTATGCCACTGACCCGGTGTTCATGGGGATGGGCGAACAGGTCGCTGCCGCGGGCCAGCCAGGCGGTGCGCGAGGCGGAGTGTTCCCAGACGTGCAGGGTCTGCTCGTCGGCGAAGCGGAAGATGATCTGGAATTCGTCATCGTCGGGCGGCGGGGCGAGCACGCCGGAGCCGAGATAACCGGGGAAGTCGGTGGCCAATTGTTCGCCTTCGCGCAGCCAGGCGATCAGGTCCTGGTAACGGCCATCGGCGACACGCCGGGCGACCATCAGGGTGACGGGTGAGGTAGACATTATGTATCTCCGTAAAACCAATGCGTTGCCTGGGTAAGGCAGTACGCCGGACGCAGCACCGGGGTATTGGGCTGCGTCTAGGAAGCAAGCAAGGATTATTCCTGATTGTGACAAATACACCAGAGGCAGCGGTCGCTTTGCCCTGTATTGAGGAACTGTCACCGATGGGGGGTAGAATGGCTGTCACTTTATCCATCGGTGTTTTCTGCCCAGATGCCCGTCATTACTGAACTTGCCCGCCCGGCACAGCCCCTCGACCCAGCCTCGCAGGACGATCTGTTTCCAATCCGGGAAGTTTCACGGCTCACGGGGATCAACCCGGTGACCCTGCGGGCCTGGGAGCGTCGTTATGGGCTGATCCAGCCGACGCGCACCGAAAGTGGGCATCGTTTGTATTCGATGCACGATGTCGAGACAGTCCGCGAGATCCTCGGCTGGATCGACCGTGGTGTCGCGGTCAGCAAGGTCGGCAAGATCCTCGCCAAGACCCGGGCCGCCCGCGAGGCACCGCAGGCCATGCCGGGCGCCAGCGAATCGGACGATTACCTGCAGTGGCAGGGGCAACTCAAGCGGGCAGTCGGCGGGTTCGACGAACCGCATCTGGAGCGGCTGTACGGCCAGATCTTCTCCAGCTATTCGCTGTCGGTGGTGTTCCAGGACATCCTCATGCCGTTCTGGCGGCAGCTGGCGCAGCACCAGGAACCTTACGGCCACACCAGCGAATGGCTGTTCTTCGATCAGTTCCTGCGGTCGCGAATCTCCCAGCGCCTGCTGTCGCAGCGCGGCAGCCAGCCGCGCCCGGTGCTGCTGGCGGCGCTTGCCGGGCAATGCCGGGAGCTGGAGTTGCTGGTGGCGGCGCTGATGCTGGGCAGTGCCGAGGTGGAAGTCCGGGTGCTGGCGCTGGGGCAGCCGTTCGACGAACTGACCCTGGTCTGCGAAAAGATCAAACCCCAGGCGCTGGTGCTGTTTTCCAATCACGCCCCGGCGCCGGAGCTGCCTCGGCGCTTGAACCGCCTGGCGCTGACCCTGGAGTGTCCGCTGATGCTGGCGGGGGATGTTGCCGAATTGGCCCAGGACAGCCTGAGCGCTTCGCCGGTGGGCTGTCTGGGCAATGACGGGTGTTTGATGATGCAGCGTCTGCGGCGGTTTCTCAGCGGTACGCTCGATACCTGAGCTCATGCCCAGGCAGGGAAAAGCGCGACCTCAGACGTGCAGGTTGGGGTGGGCCAGGCGGTGCTGTTGCAGGATGAACTGGCGCAGGCGCTCGGTTTCATCCTGGTCGCTCTGGTTCAACCTATAGGCATAGAAGCCAGCGTCGGTCTGGCGTTCGAGGCGGCCACGCAGGGCGATGCGCTCGTAGCCGGATGGGCTGAACCACTGGGCGAACTGCTTCGGCGCTTTGGTCCGGTTGCGGATTTCCAGCAACACGCTGTTGAACGACACCTCATGCACCCACAGCGCGGTGGGCTGCCCCTTGGCGTTTTCCAAGGCCACCGGCTCCGCCAGGGTCAGGCGCCATGGGCGGACCCTCGGCCCGTCCTCGAAGATGCTCGGCACGCCCAGGCGCAGATGCAGGGCGTGGAATTCGTCTTCCACCAGGTGCAGGGGAAAGGTCATCTGCTGGTTTTCAAAGTGCGCCTGGATGGTCACCTGCTCGTTGGCCGCCAGGCGGGTGAGCAGGTCGCGGATCTGTGAGCCCCCGTTGACCAGCAGGCTCGAGTTCGCATCCCGCACGTTGAGTTGCGGGTTGTGCTGCATGGTCTGAATGAAGTCCAGTTCATCCTGGGTGAGGAGAGCGTCACGGCGCATGATGTTGCTCGACGGAGAAAGTGACAAAATCATTGGTGATTAAGCGTACTGACAACTAATTCGGCATCTTGTTAGAGCCGCTCGTCGCCTGGAAAACGGCGAGTTCCGCGCGGGCTTCGGCCAGCTCTTTTTCCACCTGCGCCAGCCGTTGCTGGGCCCTGACCTGGGCCGTCACATCTTTCTGCACACCGACAAAATAGGTCAACTGGTCGCTTTCGTTGAACACCGGAGTGATCGACAGCTCGTTCCAGAAGTGACTGCCGTCCTTGCGGTAGTTGCGCAGCACCTGGCGGCAGGGCTGGCCGCTATCCAAGGCCTGGCGGATCAGCGGGATTCCCGGCTGGTCACGGTCGCCCGATTGGAGAAAGCGGCAGTCCTGATAAAGCACCTCGTCGGCACTGTAGCCGGTGAGTCGTTCGAACGCCGGGTTCACGTAGATAATGATGTTGTCTTCGCCTTCCTGTTCGGCGACGACAATCCCGTCATTGGAGGCGTTGATCACCAGTTGCAGCAGGTGGGCGTTGATCATCGGAAGCTTCCGCAAGCGATCGGCAGGTGGCGGCAATTCTAAGACATGGCGCGAAGCTGTCCACTGGCCATTACTGGTAAATCGCGCTACAAGGCTGGATTTTTTCGTGCAACTGTTAATATCCCAGTCTTTTACTCAGCTTCAGGAACAGATTGATGAAAGTCGCCATCCTTTCCGGCTCGGTGTACGGCACGGCTGAAGAAGTCGCCCGGCACGCCGCCAAGCTCCTCAATGCCGCAGGTTTCGAGGCCTGGCACAACCCGCGCGCGACCCTGGCGGATGTCCAGGCGTTCGGCCCCGAGGCTTTCCTGGCCGTGACCTCGACCACCGGTATGGGCGAGCTGCCGGACAACCTGCTGCCGCTGTATTCGGCCATTCGCGATCAACTGCCGGCGGCCTGGCGCGGTTTGCCCGGCGCGGTGATCGGCCTGGGCGATTCGAGCTATGGCGATACCTTCTGTGGCGGTGGCGAGCAGATGCGCGAGCTGTTCGCCGAGCTGGGCGTGCGGGAAGTGCTGGAGATGCTGCGCCTGGATGCCAGCGAAAGCGTGACCCCGGAAACCGACGCCGAGCCTTGGCTGGCCGAACTGATCAGCGCTCTGCGCGGCTGACCGGACGCTCGCGCAGCAGCGCCAGCCAGGCTTGCGCGGCCTTGGACAGATAGGCGCCCTGACGCCAGATGAAGGCGATGTCCCAGCGCAGGTAGTCGGGGGCTTTCAGCGTCAGGCGCACGACGCCTGGCCGGACCAGGCCGCGCGCCACCACGCTGGGCAACAGCACCACACCTTGCCCGGCGGCCACCAGGGCGGCGAGAAAGTCCGCCTGGCCGCTGCGCCCACCTTCCTTCGGGGTGAACCCCACCTGCTGACAGGCCTGCAACAACCGGTCGTTGAGCACAAAGCTGCGCTGGTAAAGCAGGAACGGCGTGTCCGCCAGTTCCTCCAGGCGCACCTGGGCCTTGATCGCCAGCGGATGATCGGCCGGTAGCAAGGCATCCAGCGGTTCGTCGCAGAAAGGCTGGTAGGCGAAGGTCGGATCCTTGGGCGTCAGGCTGCCGCCGATCTCCAGCTCACCGTTGAGCACCGCCTGCTCGATATTCAGGCTGCCGCCTTCCAGCAGCTGCACGCTGATGTTCGGATAGCGCCGGCGGTACTCGGCGAACAGGCTGGCAAACAATGCGTCGCTGCCCAGCAAGGGCAGGCCCAGGCGCAATTCCCCGCGGGCCAGTTGGCTCAGGTCGTCCAGTTCGCTGAACAGCTCGTTGCGCAGGCGCAGCATGCCTTCGGCGCGTTGCAGCACCACAGTGCCGGCGGCGGTGAGGTGAATGTGCGAGCCTTGGCGATCCAGCAGCGGTGTGCCCAGGCTCTGTTCCAGCTGGGCGATCTGCTTGCTCACCGCCGACTGGCTGATGTGCAGGGTCTTGGCGGCCTGGGTGAAGCCGCCTTGCTGAATCACTTCGACAAAGCTGCGCAGCTGTTTGAAGTCCATGTTTGGGTCCCTGCTCTGAATTCCATTCTGGAATGACTTCCAGTCTAACAATTCGCTTCGGTGATGGCAGGCGCTTGCATAAAATGCAGGCCTGCGAGGACCGAATTCCATGAACGCTTCCACCTTGAAACACTTGGGTCGCCTGTTATCCGAACTGGCGGTGTTGCTGGCCATTTATCTGTTCGGCTGCCAGCTGGCCGGGTGGCTGGCGTGGCCGATTCCTGGCGGGGTGATCGGCCTGGCCTTGCTGCTGTTGGCGTTCGCCCTGGGCTGGGTCAAGCCAGCGGCGTTGCAGATGGGCGCGGGTCTGCTGATGGCCGAGATGCTGCTGTTCTTCATTCCGGCGCTGATGAGCCTGTTGGACTACGGTGGCCTGCTGCGCCAGGACGGCTGGCGGATCCTGCTGGTGATTGGCGTCAGTACGCTGATGGTGATGCTGGTCACCGCGTTCACAGTGGAATGGGTGTGCCGCTGGAGAATGCGCCATGACGCTTGAGCCCATGCCGATGTTCTGGCTGTTGCTGACACTCGCGGCTTATCTGTTCAGTCGCTGGATCTACCGGCGCACCGGCCGCTACCTGCTGTCGCCGCTGATCCTGGTGCCGGCCCTGTTGCTGGCGATCGCCGTGCCGCTGCACACCGCCTATGCCGAATACTCCGCCAACACCCATTGGCTGATGCTGGTGCTGGGACCGGTCACTGTGGCCTTCGCGGTGCCGATCTGGCAGCAGCGGCAGCTGTTGATGCGCCATTGGTCGGCATTGCTCCTGGGCATGCTGGCGGGCAGCGCGGCGTCCATCGCCAGCTCCTTCGGACTGGCGCGGGTGCTGGCCCTGGACAGCTCGGTGACCATGTCCCTGGTGCCGCGTTCGATCACCACTCCCTTTGCCATGCCGCTGGCCCATGACCTGGGTGGCGTGCCCGAACTGACGGCAGTGTTCGTGATGTTCACCGGGGTGTTCGGCGCCATGCTCGGCGGTGTCCTGCTCAAGTGGCTGCCGCTGCGCAGTGCCCTGGCTCGCGGTGCTTTGTTCGGGGTCGGCGCCCACGGCGCCGGGGTCAGCCGCGCCCATGAAGTGGGTGGGGAAGAGGGCTCGGTGGCGGGGCTGGTGATGGTTCTCACGGGCCTGCTGAACCTGTTCGCCGCTCCTTTATTGGCGTCGTTGCTTTGACGTTACCCGCACCCTTTTGAATTAAAGCGACCAATGACTCGCTCGGTCAGTAAGCTGGCTGGCAATGCAACTACCTGAATTCGGGTGGCTGACTAGACTGATCTCCACGTCCAAAAAAAATAATAAAAACTGCCGTCACTGAGGTCCTTGCCGTGAGCCTATCCTCCGTTCAGCCGACATCGAGTGTGAAAGACCTGGTCAGCGCCGCCGAATGGCAAACCCGCGTCGATCTTGCCGCCTGCTATCGCCTGGTGGCGATGCATGGCTGGGACGATCTGATCTTCACCCACATCTCCGCCAAGGTCCCTGGCACCGAAGATTTCCTGATCAACCCGTTCGGCCTGATGTTCCATGAGATCACCGCCTCCAGCCTGGTGAAGGTCGACCAGGCCGGCAACAAGCTGATGGACAGTCCCTACGAGATCAACCCCGCCGGCTACACCATCCACAGCGCCGTGCACGAAGTGCGGCACGATGTGGCCTGCGTGCTGCACACCCATACCGCGGCAGGGGTCGCGGTGTCCGCGCAGCAGCAGGGAGTGTTGCCCATCAGCCAGCAGTCGCTGTTCGTGCTGTCGAGCCTGGCCTATCACGCCTATGAAGGCGTGGCCCTGAACCACGAGGAAAAGGCCCGGCTGCAGGCCGACCTCGGCGACAGCAATTTCCTCATGTTGCACAACCACGGTCTGCTGACCTGTGGTGGCACCATCGCCGACACCTTCCTGATGATGTTCACCTTCCAGCGCGCCTGCGAGATCCAGGTGCTGGCGCAGAACGGTGCGGCGCAGTTGATCGCCATCGAGCCGCAGATTCTGGCCGGGGCCAAGGCGATGATCGCCGGGGTCACCAAAAGCGCTCAAGGCATGGGCGGTGCGCTGGCATGGCCGGCACTGCTGCGCAAACTCGATAAACAAGACATGGGTTATAAACTCTGATGCCTATTGCCGAGATTCCTCTGTGCGTGTGGCGCAAGCGCGGACATAGTTTCGTGTTTCGCGGCCATGCCATTCGCTACTGGACCGCAGGGCAGGGCGAGCCGCTGCTGCTGATCCACGGCTTTCCCACCGCTGCCTGGGACTGGCATTACCTGTGGCAACCCCTGGCCCAGCGCTATCGAGTGATCGCCTGCGACATGCTGGGGTTTGGCGATTCGGCCAAGCCGCGGGACCACGAATACAGCCTGTTGGAGCAGGCGGACCTGCAACAGGCCTTGCTCGAACACCTGGGGGTCGATACCCCCGTGCACCTGCTGGCCCACGACTATGGCGACAGCGTCGCCCAGGAAATGCTCGCCCGGCACTACGAAGACCGCTGCAACCTGGCCAGCTGTGTCTTCCTCAATGGCGGCCTGTTCCCGGAAACCCATCGTCCGGTGTTGACGCAGAAGCTGCTGCTCAGCCCGCTGGGCTGGATGCTCGGCCGCGCCTTCAGCCGTGAGGGGCTGGCCAGGAGTTTCAGCCAGATCTTCGGCCCGCAGACCCGGCCCAGCGAAAGCGCCCTGGACGATTTCTGGAGCCTGGTGGAGGCCAATAACGGCCCGCGGATCCTGCACAAGCTGATCGGCTACATTCCCGAGCGCCGGGTGCAGCGCGACCGCTGGGTGAGTGCGATGCAGCGCGGCGAGGTGCCGCTGCGGGTGATCGACGGCGCGGTGGATCCGATTTCCGGGGCGCACATGGTCGAGCGTTACTGCGAACTGATTCCCAACCCGGATACCGTGCTGCTGGCCGGTATCGGTCACTACCCGCAGAGCGAAGCCCCGGTCCAGGTGCTCAAGCACTATCTGGCCTTTCGCGACAGCCTGGAGTTTCCACCACGGAAACTGGCCTGCTCCTGAGAGCCCGAGCTGTCCGTAGTGACCGCGGTTCTGCGACCTTGGCCTGTGCGCGCCAGGCGCTGATGCGCCCTGCCATATCGTTACCCCTCGATCATCCCCCTGCCTTATTGCGCACCATTCAGCTTCAGCCGTGTTTATTGTGACCGCCAGCCGCGTGCCTGACACTCGAAGCCATTGTCCGTCTGTTGTCCATCTGGCCTGTGGGAGTTCGGTATGAGTGAGTCTGTGCGCTTCGAGAATAAAGTCGTGATCGTCACCGGTGCCGGCGGCGGTCTGGGGCAGGCTCACGCATTGCTGTTCGCCAGACACGGGGCGAAGGTGCTGGTCAACGACCTGGGCGGCTCGACCCAGGGCGAGGGCGCCAATGCCTCGGCGGCGGACCGGGTGGTGGCGCAGATCCGCGAAGCCGGCGGCATCGCCGAGGCCAACCACGACTCGGTGACCGACGGCGACAAGATCGTACAGAACGCCCTGGATGCTTTCGGCCGCGTAGATGTGGTGGTGAACAACGCCGGCATCCTGCGCGACAAGACCTTCCACAAGATGGAAGACGCCGATTGGGACCTGGTGTACCGGGTCCATGTCGAAGGCGCCTACAAGGTGACCCGCGCCGCCTGGCCGCACATGCGCGAGCAGGGTTATGGCCGGGTGATCTTTACCGCGTCCACGTCCGGCATCTACGGCAACTTCGGCCAGTCCAACTACGGCATGGCCAAGCTCGGCCTTTACGGCCTGACCCGCACCCTGGCCATCGAAGGCCGCAAGAACAACATCTTGGTCAACGCCATCGCGCCAACCGGCGGCACGCGGATGACCGAAGGGCTGATCCCGCCGCAGGTGTTCGAGCAACTCAAGCCCGAGCTGGTCAGCCCGCTGGTGGTGTACCTGGGCAGCGAGAACTGCCAGGAGACGTCCGGCCTGTTCGAAGTCGGCGGCGGCTGGATGGGCAAGGTGCGCTGGGAGCGCAGCCTGGGCCTGGGCTTCGATCCGCGCGAAGGTTTCTCCCCGGAAGATGTCGCCGCCAACTGGCAGCAGATCTGCGACTTCGAAGGCGCGGCGCACCCCAAGGACAATATCGAAGCCTTGAGAGAGATGATGCAGAACCTGCAGAAATACACGATCTGAAGCAGCCTGCCAGCCGACCCGTACAGCCGCGGTCTGCGCGGCTGTACGCCTGATGCGTGGGTCACTATGCTCGTCGAACATCGACCGCATAAGGACCCGCAGCCCATGTACGAATCCAAGACCCAGCCGCTGTTATCGCGCTTGCTGTTTCTGCGCCGCTTGTTTCTGCACGTCCTGGCCACCCTGGGCCTGATCGGTATCTCGCTGTTGCTGGGGATTGCCGGGCATCTGTATTTCGAGCCGGATGTCAGCGGCTACGACGCCTTGTTCAACGCCGCGATGATGCTCGGCGGCATCGGGCCCGCGGCCATGCCCGCCACGGCGGGGGGCAAGCTGTTCTTCGCCAGCTACGGCCTCTATACCAACCTGGTGTTCGTTGCCGCCTTCGGCCTGATCCTGGCGCCGGTGGCCCATCGTCTGTTGCATCGTTTCCACTGCGAACCCGACGAGCCCAAAGGTTGAAATGCCTCCCTGTAGGAGCGAGCTTGCTCGCGAAGAACGTCAACGATGATGCGGTGTGGTGATGAAGCGCCGCTTTGCGGCTATCGCGAGCAAGCTCGCTCCTACAGGCATAAAAAAGGCCGCTGCAAGGCAGCGGCCGAAGGAAGACGTTAGATCAAGGAGCAACAAATCAACGTCAGTGAACACCCGGTGAAGATCTGAATATCCTTGCTTCAAACCTTCTGAATCCTTGTGCCCCCAAGGTGGCGTGATCACACCTCTGGGCGACTCTGCGTGGCGGTTTGCCGTGAGAGCGAGGCCAGAATAAGGGCTGGCTGCTCAATGAAAAATAGCGATTGCCGACAAGGACTGTTACAGCCTGGGCAATAGTAGTGCACAGCGCGCGGACCTGCCCGGCAAGGGCGCAATCCATCCACCTGATACCCGTCCATCCAGCCCGTCGATGTGCCGCGCAAAGGCCCGGCTGAAGGGGGCATTCATCCTTTCGAGCGACAACGCGAATACCTCCTTGGTGCGCTTATCGCTCCTGTGCGCCGGCAGTAGGGTGAGGCCTTCTGTCACTCACCGGGGAAGACGCATGACAAAAACAACAATGCGCGCCATCTTCACACCGCGGGCGCTGGCCGTCGCGGTGGCCTTGGGGGGCTGCGCCCAGGCGCAGGCCGTTTCATTCAACATCGGGGAGATCGAGGGGCAGTTCGATTCTTCGCTGTCCATCGGCGCCAGCTGGGGCATGCGCGATGCCGACAAGGACCTGGTGGGTGTGTCCAACGGCGGTCGCGGGCAGTCCTCCACCGGCGACGACGGGCGCCTGAACTTCAAGAAGGGTGAGACCTTCTCGAAGATCTTCAAGGGCATCCACGACCTGGAACTGAAGTACGGCGACACCGGCGTCTTCGTGCGTGGCAAGTACTGGTACGACTTCGAACTCAAGGACGAAGACCGCGAGTTCAAGCCCATCAGCGACCACAACCGCAAGGAGGGCGCCAAGTCTTCCGGCGGGCAGATCCTCGACGCCTTCATCTATCACAACTACTCCATCGCCGACCTGCCGGGCACTGTGCGCGCCGGTAAGCAGGTGGTCAGTTGGGGCGAGAGCACCTTCATCGGCAACTCGATCAACAGCATCAACCCGATCGACGTCTCGGCGTTTCGCCGCCCGGGTGCCGAGATCAAGGAAGGCCTGATCCCAGTGAACATGCTGTTCGCTTCCCAGGGCCTGACCGACCAGCTGACCGTGGAAGGTTTCTATCAGCTGGAGTGGGACCAGACCGTGGTCGACAACTGCGGCACCTTCTTCGGCAACGATGTGGTGGCGGACGGCTGCACCACTGGCTACACCGTCGGCAGCCCGGCGATCCGGCCGCTGCAACCGATTGCCGCGGCGTTTGGCCAGGGCTTCACCGTAGCCCCCGAAGGCGTGGTGATCGGCCGCGCCGGCGACCGCGATGCCCGCGACTCCGGGCAGTGGGGCACCGCCCTGCGCTGGCTCGGCGACGACACCGAGTACGGCCTGTACTTCATGAACTACCACGCCCGCACCCCGACGGTCGGCACCATCACCGCCGGCAGCAGCACCCTGGCGAGCATCCCGGGGATCGTCAGCACCGCCAACAGGATCGCCCCGGGCACCGGTTCGGCCCTGGCCCAGAGCGTGATGCTCGGTCGTGGCCAGTACTACCTCGAATACCCGGAAGACATCCGCCTGTACGGCGCCAGCTTCTCCACCACGCTGCCCACCGGCACCGCCTGGACCGGCGAGATCAGCTACCGGCCCAACGCCCCGGTGCAGGTCAACACCAACGACCTGACCCTGGCCCTGGTCAACCCCATCGCCGGTGGCCTGGCGTCGCCGGTGAGGACCTCGGCGGGGGCCGACAACACCGGTTACCGGCGCAAGGAAATCACCCAGGTGCAGAGCACCCTGACCCAGTTCTTCGACCAGGTGCTGGGCGCCGACCGCCTGACCCTGGTGGGCGAGGCGGCGATCGTGCATGTCGGTGGCCTGGAGTCGAAAAGCCAGCTGCGCTACGGCCGCGACTCGGTCTACGGCCAGTACGGTTTCGGCGGCGATACCGAGGGTTTCGTCACGGCCACGTCCTGGGGTTATCGAGCCCGGGCGATCCTCGATTACAACAACCTGATCGCCGGGATCAACCTCAAGCCCAACCTGTCCTGGTCCCACGACGTCCACGGCTACGGGCCCAACGGCCTGTTCAACGAAGGCGCCAAGGCGGTGAGCCTCGGAGTCGATGCCGACTACCGCAACACCTACACCGCCAGCCTCAGCTACACCGACTTTTTCGGCGGCGACTACAACACCCTCAAAGACCGCGACTTCCTCGCGTTGAGCTTTGGCGTGAACTTCTGACCCGACCCAGGAAGGACAACTTTATGCGCAAGACGATTTTGCAATGCGGTGCTCTGGCCTTGACCCTGCTGGCGGTCAACGTGATGGCGGCGGTCACCCCGCAGGAAGCGGACAAGCTCGGCACCAGCCTGACCCCGCTCGGCGCGGAAAAGGCCGGCAATGCCGACGGCTCGATCCCGGCCTGGACCGGCGGCATCGGCAAGAACGCCGGGGCGGTGGACGCCAAGGGCTTCCTCGCCGACCCGTTCGCCAGCGAGAAGCCGTTGTTCACCATCACCGCGGCGACTGTCGACAAGTACAAGGACAAGCTGTCCGACGGCCAGGTGGCGATGTTCAAGCGCTACCCGGAGACCTACAAGATCCCGGTCTACCCGACCCATCGCACCGTCGGCCTGCCGGCGGAAATCTACGAGTCGGCCAAGCGCAGTGCCTTGAACGTCACCGCGATCAACGACGGCAACGGCCTGGCCAATTTCACCGGCAACCGCTACTACGCCTTCCCGATTCCGAAGAACGGCGTGGAAGTGTTGTGGAACCACACCACCCGTTATCGCGGCGGCAACCTGCGCCGCATCATCACCCAGGCCACGCCGCAAACCAATGGCAGCTACACGCCGATCCGCTTCGAGGAAGAGGTGGCGGTGCCGCAGCAGATCCCGGACCTGGACCCGGAAAAAGGCGCCAACGTGCTGACCTTCTTCAAGCAGGCGGTGACCGCTCCGGCGCGCCTGGCCGGTAACGTGCTGCTGGTGCACGAAACCCTCGACCAGGTGAAGGAACCGCGCCTGGCGTGGATCTACAACGCCGGCCAGCGCCGGGTGCGCCGCGCCCCGCAAGTGGCCTACGACGGGCCGGGCACCGCGGCCGACGGTCTGCGCACCTCGGACAACTTCGACATGTTCTCCGGCGCGCCGGACCGCTACGACTGGAAGCTGGTGGGCAAGAAGGAGATGTACATCCCCTACAACAGCTACAAGCTGGATTCGCCGAGCCTCAAGTACGACGACATCATCAAGGCCGGGCATATCAACCAGGACCTGACCCGCTACGAGCTGCACCGGGTCTGGGAAGTGGTCGGCACGGTCAAGCCGAGCGAGCGGCATATCTACGCCAAGCGCCACATGTACATCGACGAGGACAGCTGGCAGGTGGCCCTGGTGGATCACTACGACGGTCGCGGCCAGCTGTGGCGGGTGGCCGAAGGGCATGCGCAGTTCTATTACAACGCCCAGGTGCCGGCCTACACCCTCGAAGCGCTGTACGACATCATCGCCGGGCGCTACATCGCCCTGGGGATGAAGAACGAAGAGAAGCACAGCTTCGAGTTCGGCTTCGCCGCCAAGGCTGCCGACTACACCCCGGCCGCCCTGCGCGCAGCCGGCGTTCGGTAAGGCCCGGGATACAAACGATGGCAAAAGGCGACCGATCGGTCGCCTTTTTTATGGGCGCGGATCAGCGCGCTGAATACTTCTCAACAAGCACCGGCGACAAGGCTAGGGTGAGGGTACGCAGGCTAAAACTATAAAAAAGGCACGCCGCAATGACCGCCATGACCCCCTGTCCTGGATTCCTGCCCCGTTTGTCCTCCCACCACCTGTCCCGCAGCCGTCTGAGTGCCCCGCTTCTGGCATCGCCGACGCGGGTAAAACTGCTCTGTGCGCCGGCCGGCAGCGGCAAGACGGCCTTGCTTGCCGAGTGCCTGTTGCAGGCGCCGGTCGAATGCCGGGTGTGCTGGTTGCCCCAGGCCGGGGCGGTGCAGACACCGGCGCAACTGTGCGGCGAGCTGGCGCGGGCGCTGGGCCTGGCCGCATCGGACGAGGCTGCGGTGCTGGACCACCTGGCGCATGTGCAGAGCCCGACCTGGCTGTTCCTCGACGACTACTGTCGGGTCGCCGCGCCGCAGCTGGACTTGCTGCTCGACCGCCTGCTGGCGATCGGCAACCCGGCGCTGACCTGGTGGCTGGGCGGTCGCCGCCGGCCGCAATGCAACTGGCCGCGGCTGCTGCTCGACGACCAGCTCTACGAATGCACGGGGCCCGAGCTGGCCTTCACCCAGGACGATATCGAGCGACTGCTGCAACAGTTGCCGCAACCCTTGTCGATCCACACTGCCAGCCGGATTTTCCAGCGCAGTGCCGGCTGGTGCGCCGGCGTGCGCATCGCCCTGCTCGAAGGCAGCGACCTGGCGGCCGCGCCGTGCCGACAGGGGCGGCCCAATACCCTGCTGGAATACCTGGAGCACGAGCTGTTCAGCGTGTTGCCGGCGGAACTGTCCGAGGTCTGGCATGTGCTGGCGCACCTGCCGCGCTTCAATGCAGCCTTGTGCGAGCACCTGTTCGGCGCCGGGGAGGGCGCCCACTACCTGCGGGCGTTGCAGGAGCTGGGCTGCTTTATCGAACCCTGGGACCCTGCGCCGGAGTGGCTGCAAGTGTTCGCCCCTTTGGCCCGGCTGATGCGCGACGAGCCCTGGCCGGCGGGACGCTCCTGGCATCGCCGCGCCTGCCAGTGGTTCGCCGCGCAGGAGGACTGGCAGGCGGCGTTCGAGCAGGCATTGCTGGCGCAGGAATACGAAGTGGCGGTCAGCCTGTTGCAGCACTTCAGTTTCGAGCAACTGTTCGAGCAGCAGAACGTGGTGTTGCTGTTGCGTCTGCATGAGCAGCAGGGCGACGAGTTGCTGCTCGGCAGCCCGCAGTTGGTGGGGCTGTTGACGGCGGCCTTGCTGTTCGCCGGGCGCTTCGACCAGGCGCAACATTGTGTGGCGCAGATGGCGCGTTTCGCGCCGCAGCCGACGGCCTCCGGGCAGCGGCAGCTGGTGGCGCGCTGGCAGGCGCAGCAGGGCTGGTTGCTGCATCTGCAAGGGTTGATGGAGCCGGCGCGGATGCATTTTCTCGAGGCGCTGACCGAACTGCCGGCCCATGCCTGGCCGATCCGCCTGCTGTGCCTTTCGGGGCTGACCCAGCAGGCCTTGCTCAGGGGCGAGCTGGACGTGGCGCAGATGCTCAGCCGCGAGGCACTGTGCCTGGCTCGGGCCCAGGATTCATTGGTGTTCGAAGCGCTGCTGGAGCTGGACCATGCGCAGTTGCTGGAGCAGCGTGGGGCGCCCCACAGGGCGCAGAGCCTGCTGGATGAGGTGCAGCAATTGTTGAGTCGCCAGGCTTATCGGGTCGGCCCGCTGCTGGGTCGGATCGCCTTGCGTCGCGGGCGCCTGGCCTTGCGTCAGGGCCAGGCGGAACAGGCCGCCGGGCATTTCCAGAACGGGCTCGAGCTCTGTCTGCTCAGCCATGACAAACGCGCCTTGTACGGATTTCTCGGCCAGGCATTTCTCGCCGCCAACCAGGGCGATTACGCCTATGCCTTTGTACGCTTGCGCGATGCCGAGCGACTGATGCAGCAACGGCAGATTCCCGACACTGTGTACCGCGCCGTGCTGCTGCAGGTCAGCAGTGTGTTCTGGTTGCAGCAGGGGCGGCCGGAATTGGTCCAGGAGGCCTTGAGGCGGGTGCTGCGTCACTACCGCGGGCCGCAGGCGCGCCAGGCGCCACCGGCCAGCCTCGAGCTGATTCCGCGTATCGAGTACCTGCTGGTGCTGGCCGAGGTCTACCTGCAGCGCGCCGAGGCACCTGTGGCAACTTTGCAGCGCCTGCTCGAACAGGCCCGGCAACGAGGCATGCTGTGTTTGCAGACCGAGTTGCACCTGGCCCTGGCCGAGGTCGCTTTCCTGCTGGGGGATCGGGCGTTGTCCGCCCGTGCCTTGCAGGAGGGGCTGGAGCTCGGTGCGCGGTGCAACCTGCACCAGGCGTTGCATGAGTTGCGCCTGCGTCAGCCGCGGATGTTTGACCTCCAGCCGATGGCCGAACCCGAAGCGCCTATGCCGCTGCCGGCGGCAGGGGAGAGCCCGCTGAGCCAGCGGGAACTGGAGGTGCTGCAACTGATTGCACTGGGCAGCTCCAACCAGCAGATCGCCGAGCAGCTGTTCATTTCCCTGCACACGGTGAAAACCCACGCGCGGCGCATTCACAGCAAGCTCGGGGTGGAGCGCCGCACTCAGGCAGTGGCCAAGGCCAAGACGTTGGGGTTGATGTCGTAGCCGCAGCCCGAGGCAGCGGCTACAGGTTCAGGGTTGGTAGCCCATGCGCCAGCTTACCGCCTGGGACGCCGCCAGCAGGCGTTGCGCCGCCGGGCCGTTTTCGTCGGCGTGGAACAGCGAGGTCGGGCCGACCACCGTCAGCACGGCGGCGACCTTGCCGGTGGCGTCGAACACCGGCGCCGACAAGGCATCCACGCCGGGCATCAGCAGGCCGTGCACATGGTGCAGGCCGCGCTGGCGAATCAGCTCGCACAGGGCGGCATACACCTGATCGTCCGCCAGCGCATGGGGCGCGTGGGCCTTGAGTTCCTGTTCGCGCAAATCGACGGTCTCGCGGTTCGGCAGGTAGGCGCCGAACACCAGCCCGGTGGACGAGCTGAGCAGCGGCAGCACCGAACCCAGTTGCGTCACCACCGTCACCGCGCGCACGGCGGGTTCGATATGCACCACGGTCGCGCCCTGGTTGCCCCATACCGCGAGAAAGCAGGTCTCGTTCAACTCATCCCGCAGCTCGGCCAGGGGCAGGGCGGCGACCTTCAACACGTCCATGCTGCCCAGCGCCGCCATGCCCACCCGCAAGGCCTCGCGGCCCAGGCCATAGTGGTTGGTGGCGGTGTTCTGTTCGGCGAAACCGCTGGCGATCAGCGCTTGCAGATAACGGTGGACCTTGCTCGCCGGCATCTGCACGTGTTCGGCCAGGCGTGACAGCGAGGTGGCGGGCGACAGCTCGGCCAACGCCTTGAGGATGTCGGTGCCGACCTCGGCCGAGCGGACTTTCTGTTTACCGTTGCTATCGCTGGTGCTGCGCGGCTTTTCCATGGAGGCGGTGTGATCCCGGGACGAATGGGCGTCTTTATAGCTTGACGGTCAATACCAATCAAATTACGTTATCCGTAATTGGATTACGATAAAAATAACGCAGGCGTGCCCAGAGCTCTTCCCATGGAGTCGCAGGCCGCTGCCAACTCCACTTCCAGGAGGCTCCATGAACCTCGATTCCACGGCGTCCGGGCTTGCGTACCAGTCGGGCTTCGGCAACCAGTTTTCCAGCGAGGCCTTGCCAGGCGCCTTGCCCGTCGGCCAGAACTCCCCGCAAAAAGCCCCCTACGGCCTCTACACCGAACTCTTCTCCGGCACGGCCTTCACCATGGTCCGCAGCGAAGCGCGGCGCACCTGGATGTATCGCATCCAGCCATCGGCCAACCACCCGGCGTTCGTCAAGCTGGATCGCCAGCTGGCGGGCGGGCCGCTGGGCGAAATCACGCCCAACCGGTTGCGCTGGAACCCGCTGGATATTCCGAGCGAGCCCACCGATTTCATCGACGGCCTGGTGAATATGGTCGCCAACTCGGCGGCGCAGAAACCGGCCGGGATCAGCATCTATACCTATCGCGCCAATCGCTCCATGGAGCGGGTGTTCTTCAACGCCGACGGCGAGTTGCTGCTGGTGCCCGAACAGGGCCGCCTGCGTATCGCCACCGAGCTTGGGGTACTGGAAGTCGAGCCGCTGGAGATCGCGGTATTGCCTCGCGGCCTGAAATTCCGCGTCGAGCTGCTGGACCCGCAGGCCCGCGGCTACATCGCCGAAAACCACGGCGCGCCCCTGCGCCTGCCCGACCTGGGGCCGATCGGCAGCAACGGTCTGGCCAACCCGCGGGACTTCCTGACCCCGGTCGCCCACTACGAAGACCTCAAGCAGCCCACTACCCTGGTGCAGAAGTTCCTCGGCGAGCTGTGGGGCTGCGAGCTGGATCATTCGCCGCTGAACGTGGTGGCCTGGCACGGCAACAATGTGCCGTACAAATATGACCTGCGCCGTTTCAACACCATCGGCACCGTCAGCTTCGACCACCCGGACCCGTCGATTTTCACCGTGCTGACCTCGCCCACCAGCGTGCACGGTCTGGCCAACCTCGACTTCGTGATCTTCCCGCCGCGCTGGATGGTGGCCGAGAACACCTTCCGGCCGCCGTGGTTCCACCGCAACCTGATGAACGAATACATGGGCCTGATCCAGGGCGCCTACGATGCCAAGGCCGAAGGTTTCGTACCCGGCGGCGCTTCGCTGCACAGCTGCATGAGCGCCCATGGGCCGGATGGCGAAAGCTGCACCAAGGCCATCAACGCCGAGCTGCAACCGGCCAAGATCGACAACACCATGGCCTTCATGTTCGAGACCAGCCAGGTGCTGCGCCCGAGCCAGTTCGCCCTGGAGTGCCCGCAATTGCAGAACGACTACGATGCTTGCTGGGCCTCGCTGCCCGCCACCTTCAACCCGAATCGGAAATAACCCATGAATCAGCCAACCATCACCCGCAGCTGGGTTGCCTCCGCCAACGATCATGCCGACTTCCCGTTGCAGAACCTGCCGCTGGGGGTGTTCAGCCACAAGGGGTCGGCGCCACGCAGCGGCGTGGCCATCGGCGAGCACATCTTCGACCTGGAAGCGGCGCTCGACGCCGGGCTGTTCGAGGGCCTGGCCAAGGCCGCGGTGGAAGCCACCCGTGGCGGCCAGTTGAATGCCTTTTTCGAACTGGGCCGCTCGGCCCGCGTCGCCCTGCGCGAGCGCCTGCTGGAGTTGCTCGGCGAAGGCAGCAGCCTGCGCGGCAAAGTCGAGGCCCAGGGTGCGAAGCTGCTGCCCCTGGCCGCCCATTGCCAGATGCACCTGCCGGCGAAGATCACCGACTACACCGACTTCTATGTCGGCATCGAGCACGCGCAGAACGTCGGCAAGCTGTTCCGCCCGGACAACCCGCTGCTGCCGAACTACAAGTACGTGCCGATCGGTTACCACGGTCGCGCCTCCACCATCCGTACTTCCGGTGCCGACGTACGCCGTCCGAAAGGCCAGACCCTGCCCGCCGGCCAGAGCGAGCCGACCTTCGGCCCATGCGCGCGGTTGGACTACGAGCTGGAACTGGGTATCTGGATCGGTCAGGGCAACGAAATGGGCGAGCCGATCGCCATTGGCGATGCCGCCGAGCACATCGCCGGCTTTTGCCTGCTCAACGACTGGTCGGCGCGGGATATCCAGGCCTGGGAATACCAGCCGCTGGGCCCGTTCCTGTCGAAAAGCTTCATCACCAGCATCTCGCCGTGGGTGGTGACGGCCGAAGCCCTGGAGCCGTTCCGCCGTGCCCAGACGCCACGTCCCGAAGGCGACCCGCAGCCGCTGTCGTATCTGCTGGACAAGCGCGACCAGGCCGCCGGTGGTTTCGATATCGAACTGGAAGTGCTGCTGCTCACCGAGAAGATGCGCGAGCAAGGCTTGCCGGCCCACCGCCTGACCCTGAGCAACACCCAGTACATGTACTGGACCGTGGCGCAGATGGTCGCCCACCACAGCGTCAACGGCTGCCAGTTGCAGGCCGGCGACCTGTTCGGTTCGGGCACCCTGTCGGGCCCGCAAAGCAACCAGTTCGGCAGCCTGCTGGAGATCACCGAAGGCGGCAAGAAACCGATCGAGCTGGCCTCCGGCGAAGTGCGCAAGTTCCTCGAGGACGGCGACGAAATCATCCTGCGCGGCCGCTGCCGCCGCGAAGGTTTCGCCTCCATCGGTTTCGGCGAATGCCGCGGCAAAATCCTGCCTGCCCGTTAAGAAGAGGTGCGCGTCATGGAGCTCTATACCTACTACCGCTCGACCGCTTCCTACCGGGTGCGCATCGCCCTGGCGCTCAAGGGCCTGGATTACCAGGCGCTGCCGGTCAACCTGCTGGTTCCCGCCGGCGGTGCCAACCGCCAGCCGGAATACCTGCGGATCAACCCCCAAGGCCGCGTGCCGGCCTTGCGCACCGATGACGGCGAGCTGCTGATCCAGTCGCTGGCCATCATCGAGTACCTGGAGGAACGTTATCCACAGGTGCCGCTGCTCTCCAAGGAGCTGGCGGCCCGTGCCCACGAGCGGGCGGTGGCGTCGCTGATCGGTTGCGATATCCATCCGCTGCACAACTCCAGCACCCAGAACCTGCTGCGCCAGTGGGGCTACGACGAGACCCGGGTGCTGGAGTGGATCGGCCACTGGATCGGCAACGGCCTGGCGGCGGTCGAGCAATTGATCGGCGAGCAGGGGTATTGCTTCGGCGAGCAACCTGGGTTGGCCGACACCTTCCTGATTCCCCAGCTGTATGCCGCCGAGCGCTTCAAGGTGCCGCTGGACGCCTACCCGCGGATTCGCCGGGTCGCCGCCCTGGCCGCCGAACACCCGGCGTTCCAGAAGGCCCATCCGGCCAACCAGCCTGATACACCTGCCTGACCTGTGTAGCCGCTGCCGTAGGCTGCGATCGCCCCAAAGGGGCGTGGATCTTCNGGCCTTCGGCCTTATCGCAGCCTGCGGCAGCGGCTACAGGAGACAGGCCCGCGGGAGCCGCTCGCTCCCGCGCCCGAAGATGTACCCAAGACCGATCATTGCCGCCCAAGAGCAATGACGGTCTGCCGGCTCCCATAACCATAAAAACCAGCAGGTACCTTGCGATGCACAATCAGATTGCCAGCTTCCGGGAGGCGCTCGACGCTCGTCCCGTGTCGCGTTATCAGTGGTTGCTTCTTCTGCTTCTGGCCCTGTTGCTGGTCACCGACGGCTACGACGCCCAGGTGCTGGGTTATGTGGTGCCGGCCCTGGCCCAGGACTGGGGCCTGGAGAAAGCCGCGTTCGGCCCGGTGTTCAGCGCCAACCTGCTGGGCCTGACCCTGGGCTCGCTGGCGGTGACGCCGTTGGCGGACCGTTTTGGCGTGCGGCGCATCCTGCTGGCCTGCGTGCTGATCTACGCCAGCCTCACCGTGATGATGGTGTTCGCCGATTCGCTGAACAGCCTGATGGTCGCGCGTTTTATCTGCGGCATCGGCATGGGCGGGGCGATGCCCAGCGCCATGGCGCTGATGTCGGAGTACTCGCCGCCGCGCCTGCGTACCCTGATGGTCACCCTGGCCGCCTGCGGTTTCTCTTTCGGTGGCGCGGCCGGCGGTTTTGTTGCCGCGGGCTTCATCGACAGCTTCGGCTGGCAGGCGGTGTTTCTCGCCGGCGGTGTCACGCCGTTGCTGCTGTTCCCGTTCCTGGTCTGGTTCCTCCCTGAGTCGCTGCCGCGCCTGCTGCGCGATCAGCCGCCTTATGCACGCCTGCGCAAGGTCACTGCGCGCATGTTGCCGGACTGGCAGCCACCGGCCGCCTCGGCCGCGCAGAACCAAGCCGAGCAGGGCAGCAAGCTCACGGTGATCGAGTTGTTCCGCCACGGTTATGCGCGCCCGACGCTGCTGATCTGGTCGACCTTTTTCGTCAGCCTGATCCTGCTGTATTTCATGATCAGCTGGTTGCCGTCGCTGTTGTTGGAAAGCGGCCTGGGCCTGAACGAAGCGAACCTGGTGACCTCGATGTTCCTGTTCGCCGGTACCCTGGGGGCGATCTGCATGGCCTGGTTCGCCGACCGCCTGAAACGCAAGGTGCGGCTGCTCTCGGCGGTGCTGGCCGGCGCAGCGCTGTGCACCATTCTGCTGGGCCTGAACCACGACAACCCGCGCTACCTGGTAGCCTTCGTCTTCGCCGCCGGCTTCTGCATCATCGGCGGCCAACTGACCCTCAACGCCTTCGCCAGCAACTTCTACCCGGCCCACGTACGCGCCACCGGCACCGGCTGGGCCCTGGGTGTCGGCCGCTTCGGCTCGATCCTCGGACCGCTGTTCGGCGGCCTGCTGCTGGCGATGCACATCCCGGTGCAGCAGATCTTTTTCTTCTGCGCGATTCCGGCGGTGATTGCGGCGCTGCTGATCATCCAGGTGCGCTCGCCCGAAGGCCTGCCAGCGAGCACGCCCGAGCCCCTGGACTCGCTGGCCGCGAAGCTCGCCCGCGACCAACGCTGACCCTTGCCCCTGTAGGAGCCTTGCTGCCGATAGCGTCCGGCCTGACCACCGCGTCGCCTTCATCGCCGGCAAGCCTGGCTCCTACAGAAACCCCACCCGTCTTCTGTAGGAGCGAAGCTTGCTCGCGATAGCGTCCGGCCTGATACACCGCGTCGTCTTCATCGCCGGCAAGCCTGGCTCCTACAGAAACCCCACCCATCTTCTGTAGGAGCGAAGCTTGCTCGCGATAGCGTCTGCCTGACACACCGAGTCGCCTTCATCGCCGGCAAGCCTGGCTCCTACAGAAACCCCGCCCGCCTTCTGTAGGAGCGAAGCTTGCTCGCGATGGCGTCCGGTCTGGCCCACCGCGTCGCCTTCATCGCCGGCAAGCCTGGCTCCTACAGAAACATCGTCCGTCTTCTGTAGGAGCGAAGCTTGCTCGCGATGGCGTCCGGTTTGGCACCCCGCGTCATGTCCAGCGTCGGCAAGAATGGGGGCTGTCAGTGCACGATGCTGTTGGGCGGCAGGTGCCCCAGGCGTTCGGTCAGGCGCAGGCGCTGGATCGGGTCTTCGCTGAGCAGCAGGGCGTGCTCCAGGTCGAAGCGTTCGGCGTTGGGGCAGTCCAGGTGCTGGTAGAGGCTGGCGCGGGCCAGGTAGTCGGAGGCGCTGCCGTTGCCCAGTTCCAGGACCCGCTCGGCATCGATCAGCGCATTGAGGTGGTCGTCGTGGCTCAGGTGCAACTGGCGCAGGTTGCGCGACAGGCGCTGGAGCATCTGCTGTGGGCTGGCCGTGGCCAGGTGCTCGGCGGTCAGCTTGATGTTCGGTCCGTACTGGCGCTCCAGCAGTTCACGGCAGTCGTTGGGGTACAGGCGGCGCCCACCGCAGGGATCGAGCAGGTGATCGGCGCCGGGCACGCGCAACAGAAAGTGCCCGGGGAAGTTGACCCCGACCATGGGGATTTCCAGGCGCCGCGCCAGCTCCAGGGCGATCAGCCCCAGCGCCAGCGGTTGCCCGCGCCGGGTGTGCAGCACTTTGTCCAGCAGCGCCGCCTGCGGGCGCAGCGGCAGGAACTCGTCCTGCTGGAAACCCAGGTCGTTCATGCGCCGCAGCAGCGGCTGGCCCAGTTCGCTGACCGGCAGCAGCGGCAAGCCGGAGCTGACCCGCTGTTGCAGCTCCTTGAAATCCTGCAGCAACTGCTCGGTCGATACCTCTTTGTCGTGCTCGGCGGCGATCCACAGCGCCGCCTCGAAAAACGCGGGCGGGGACTGTTGCAGGCAGGCGAAAAAAGCTTGGCGCGGGTTCATTGAAATCTCCGGCGAATGCCTCGTTTTAGCCCCGTCGCGGGCGTTCGTCCAGTGGCGCACACATGCCGTAGCAGGTTATTTCCTAAAGCCTGAAAAGGCGCCGGGCTTATTCCCGCGCACTCCAGCAATTTTCATGCACAAGCCTATACTGGCGACTACAAGAAGTGATTCGGGAGCCCGACGATGTTCGCTCTCATGCAAAGCACTCGCCTTGAATCGCTGCACCTGAGCGTTGACTCGGCCACCGGGTTGAAGGCGGTGATCGCCATTCATAGCAGCCGCCTGGGGCCTGCCCTGGGAGGCTGTCGTTACCTTGCCTACCCCGACGACGAAAGTGCCGTGGTCGATGCCGTGCGCCTGGCCCAGGGCATGAGCTACAAGGCCGCCCTGGCCGGCTTGCCCCATGGCGGCGGCAAGGCCGTCATCATCCGTCCGCCCCATGTCGAAAGCCGCGCCGCGCTGTTCGAAGCCTTCGGCCGTTGCGTCGAGCAACTCGATGGCCGCTACATCACCGCCATCGACAGCGGCACCTCGGTCGCCGACATGGACTGCATCGCCCAAACCACCCAGCACGTCACCAGCACCACCGCCTCCGGCGACCCGGCGCCCCATGCCGCCATGGGCGTGTTCGCTGGCATTCGCGCCACCGCCATGGCCCGTCTCGGCAGCGACAACCTCGAAGGCTTGCGGGTCGCGATCCAGGGCCTGGGCAATGTCGGCTTCGCCCTCGCCGAACAACTGCATGCCGCGGGTGCCGAGTTGCTGGTCAGTGATATCGATTCCGGCAAGGTGCAACTGGCCATGGAGCAACTGGGCGCCCACCCGATCGCCAACGAAGCCTTGCTCAGCACGCCGTGCGACATCCTCGCGCCCTGCGGGCTGGGTGGCGTACTCAACAGCCACAGCGTGGCGCAACTGCGCTGTTCGGCGGTGGCCGGCTCGGCCAATAACCAGCTGACCAACCTGCTGGTCGCCGACCAGCTGGAAAACCGCGGCATCCTCTACGCGCCGGATTACGTGATCAACGCCGGCGGGCTGATCTACGTTTCGCTCAAGCATCGCGGTGAAGACCTGGCGACCATCACCGCCCACCTGTCGAAGATCAGCCAGCGGCTCACCGAAGTCTTCGCCCACGCCCAGGCTGAAAAGCGCTCCCCGGCGCGGGTGGCCGACGATTTGGCGGAGCGCGTGCTGTACCGCTAGGGGCGCAGGCCTTACCCGGCCATTTCGCCCTGTAGGCCCCGCGCCACAAGCGCGAGGCGCAACGACTGCACGCTGGACCCGGCGTGCCAGGAGCCATGTGATGCCTCACAAGGTTGCACTTCCCTATACCCGCTATTTGTCCCCGGACGGCCAGTTGCTCGGCGACCTGCCGGCCTGGGCCGACGACTTCAATCTGCTGACCCGGCTCTACCGGCAGATGGTCCTGACCCGCCTGTTCGACCAGAAAGCCGTGGCCCTGCAACGCACCGGACGCATCGGCACCTACGCGCCGACCCTCGGCCAGGAAGCCATTGGCGTGGCCATCGGCAGCCTGATGCGGGCCGAAGACGTGCTGGTGCCCTATTACCGCGACACCGCCGTGCAGCTGATGCGCGGAGTGCGCATGGAGGAGATCCTGCTGTACTGGGGCGGCGACGAGCGCGGCAGCGATTTTGTCGACCCGGCGGTGGCCGAGGATTTCCCGATCTGCGTGCCGATTGCCACCCAGGCCCTGCATGCCTGCGGCGTGGCCAGCGCGTTCAAGATCCGTGGCGAGCATCGGGTGGTGGTGACCACCTGTGGCGACGGCGCCACCAGCAAGGGCGACTTCCTCGAGGCCCTCAACGTGGCGGGCACCTGGCAGTTGCCGGTGGTGTTCGTGGTCAACAACAACCAGTGGGCGATCTCGGTGCCACGGCGCATCCAGTGCGGTGCGCCGACCCTGGCGCAGAAGGCCATCGGCGCCGGCTTCCACGGCGAACAGGTCGATGGCAACGACATGCTCGCGGTCTACGACCGAGTGCAGGTGGCCCTGGAGCGTGCCCGGCATGGCAAGGGACCGGTGCTGCTGGAGTGCCTGAGCTATCGCCTGGGCGACCACACCACCGCCGACGATTCCACGCGCTATCGCGCCGCAGATGAGGTCAAGCAGGCCTGGCTGGAAGAGCCGATCAAACGCCTGCAACGCTTCATGGTCGGGCAGGGCGTCTGGGAGGGAAACCGCGAGCAGGCGCTGATGGCGGAATGTCAGGCGCTGGTGCAGCGTGCTGTGGATAACTTCGACGCGGCGGGCACCCAGGCCCCCGAGTCGGTACTGGACCATGTCTACGCACAGTGGCCGGCGGCCCTGGCCGAACAGCGCGAGATGTTCCTCGAACGGCTGGCGCGGCGTGCGGGAGGTAGGGACCATGAGTAACGGCACATTCAGCTTGCTGGAGGCGGTGAACCTGGCGCTGCACCGGGCCATGGCCGAGGACGAGAACGTGATTGTCCTGGGTGAGGACGTGGGGGTGAACGGCGGGGTGTTCCGCGCCACCCTGGGGCTGCGCGACAGTTTCGGCTTCAAGCGGGTGATCGACTCGCCACTGGCGGAAACCATGCTCGGCGGTCTGGTGATCGGCATGGCCGCCCAAGGCCTGAAACCGGTGGTGGAAATCCAGTTCATGGGGTTTATCTACGCGACCATGGAGCACCTGGTGTCCCATGCCAGCCGCATGCGCAACCGCACCCGCGGGCGCATCACCTGCCCGATGGTGCTGCGCACGCCCATGGGCGCGGGCATTCGCGCGCCGGAGCACCATAGCGAAAGCACCGAGGCGCTGTTCGCCCATATCCCGGGGCTGCGGGTGCTGGTGCCGTCCTCGCCGGCGCGGGCCTATGGCCTGCTGCTGGCGGCTATCGACGATCCCGACCCAGTGCTGTTCCTCGAGCCGACCCGCCTGTACCGCATGAACCCGCAACCGCTGGTGGACGACGGCAAGCGCCTGCCGCTGGACAGTTGTTTCACCCTGCGCGAAGGCAGCGACATCACCCTGGTCAGCTGGGGGGCGAGCATCGTCGAGACCCTGCAGGCCGCCAGCGTGCTGGCCGAGCAGGGCGTGTCGGCGGAGGTGATCGACGTCGCCTGCATCAAGCCGCTGGACCTCGACACCCTGGAAGCCTCGGTGCGCAAGACCGGGCGTTGCGTGATCGTGCACGAGGCGCCGCGCACCTGCGGCGTTGGTGCGGAAATCGCCGCCAGCCTCTACGAACGGGCGTTGCTGGAATTGCAGGCGCCGATCCTGCGGGTCACCGCGCCGGACATTCCACCGCCGCTGTATCGCCTGGAATCGCTGTACATCCCCGGCGTCGAAGACATTCTTCACGCCTGCGACAGCACCCTGAACTTCGCCTGAGGAGGCTGCGATGAAATATTTCAAACTGCCCGATCTGGGCGAAGGCCTGCAGGAAGCGGAGATCGTCGAATGGCACGTCAGGGCCGGCGATGTGGTCAAGGCCGATCAGTTGCTGGTGTCGGTGGAAACCGCCAAGGCCCTGGTGGACATTCCCGCGCCCTATGACGGTGTGGTGGCGAAAACCTACGGCGCGCCGGGCGACATCCTGCATGTCGGCGAACCCTTGCTCGGCTACGAAGGCGAGGCGGATGCCGGCACCGTGGTCGGGCGCCTCGAAGGTGGCGGGGTCAGTCAGGAAGACCGGTTTTTTGTCGGCGCCGCGCCCTCGACCCGCGAACACATGGCGGTCCGCGCCACGCCAGCGGTGCGCCAACTGGCCCGGCAACTGGGCGTGGATGTGAATGCCCTGAGCGGTTCGGCCAAGGACGGACTGATCAGCCGCGGCGATGTGGAAAGCGCCGCGCAGCAGGAACGCGAGCGGTTCGGCGGCGACCGGCTGCGCGGGGTACGCCGCAGCATGGCGCTGAACATGGCCCGCTCCCATGCCGAGGTGGTGCCGGTGACGATTTACGGCGATGCCGACCTGCATCGCTGGGGCCAGGCCCGTGATCCGCTGATCCGCCTGGCCAAGGCGCTGGCGGCGGCCTGTGCAGTGGAGCCGGTGCTCAACAGCGCGTTCGACGGCAAGACCCTGTCGATCAAGCAACACCAGCACCTCGACCTGGGCATCGCCGTGGACACCCCCGATGGCTTGTTCGTGCCTGTGCTGCGCAATGTCGGCCAGCGCGACGCGGCGGACCTCAAGGCCGGGGTGACGCGGCTGCGCGCCGATGTGCAGGCTCGCTCGATCCCACCCAAGGAGATGATGGGCGCGACCCTGACCCTGTCCAACTTCGGCACCCTTTTCGGCCGTTATGCCAACCCGGTGGTGGTGCCGCCGCAAGTGGCGATCCTCGCCGCCGGGGTGATCCGCGACGAGCCGGTGGCTGTGAACGGCGCGGTGGCGGTGCATCCGCTGCTGCCGCTGTCCCTGACCTTCGATCATCGGGTGGTCACCGGCGGCGAGGCGACGCGGTTTTTCAAGGCGTTGGTCGAAGCGCTGGAGCAACCTGAGCTTTAGTTTTCCACAGGCATGAAAAAGGCCCTGAGCCAGAGACTCAGGGCCTGTTCAATTCGAGCCTGCTTACTTGGCGGCTTTGCTCGCCTTGGCGGGCTTGGCCGGTGCTGCGGGTTCCGCGGCTTCGGGCGCTGCCAGCGGAGCCTCTGGCTCGGCCGCCGCAACCGGCGCGCTGAGCAGTTCGGACAGGGCGTCCGGCTGGCTCTTGAAGGCCTTGGCGAACACATCGCGGTTCTTCGCCATGTAGATCCCGGCTTCTTCCACCTGCTGCTCGCTCAGGGAAGGCACAGCTTTTTGCAACACTTGCGCCAGCAATTCAGCCAGTTCGAGCATTTTGTCATGACGGTCAGCTTCGGCTTTATCCATGAACAAGCGCTCCAGATCTCGGCTGCTGCGGTATACCACTTCGACGGCCATTCACCACCTCACATGCCTTCACGATAATGGGTCTTTGCTACTACTGTATTTATATACAGCTCGCAGAATAAGCGAATCCTGCTGCTTTGAATAGTGGCTTTTTAATCTAGACGGGTTTCGGGGTTTGTCAGCCCTCCCCTGTAGGAGCGAGCTTGCTCGCGATCCGCGCANCAGCGGCCATTCAGACGCTATCGCGAGCAAGCTCGCTCCTACAGATTGCCGCCGGCCTGAACGTGCCTTGTCTGCATCAGCCACCATCTCACTCCCCGACGCTGGCCTTTTTTCTGCATGCAGAACAACCGTCACGTCCAACCCGCATCATCCGGTCGAACCGACCTAAGGAAAAACCATCGTGAAAATCAATTGGGCCGAGAAACTGCGGCAGAACGTCCATCAGCTGGCCGAGTCCCTGGGCAACCTGTTCGTCGAGACCTTTCACTACCTGGCGCTGTTCGCCATCGGCGCGGTGACGGCCTGGGCGGCGGTGATGGAATTTCTCGGGATGCTCGAAGCAGGTCATATCAAGATCGATGACATTCTCCTGCTGTTCATCTACCTCGAACTGGGCGCCATGGTCGGCATCTACTTCAAGACCAACCACATGCCGGTGCGCTTCCTGATCTACGTGGCGATCACCGCGCTGACCCGCCTGCTGATCTCCAACGTGTCGCACCACAATCCGCCGGACCTGGGGATCATCTACCTGTGTGGCGGCATCCTGCTGCTGGCCTTCGCCATCCTGGTGGTGCGCTATGCCTCGTCGCAGTTCCCGTCGGTGAAGATCGAACACCCGCAACGCAAAGTCGGCGCGGGTTCCAGCGAGCACCCTGAAGTCGAGAAGGGCGAGCTTTAAATCGCCAGGGTCAGGGGCGGCCGGTTAGCGGGCCGGCCCTTGGCGGTCGGCAGCGGCAGCTTGAAGCTGTCGCTGTTGGTCATGGCTTCGAGGATGGCCACCGCGCTGTGGCCCTGCTCGATGGCGATGCCGAACTGAATGCTTTGCACCAGGCGCTTGAGCCGCTGCGGATCGTTGCGCTGCTCGGCGCTGATCATGCGTTTGGCCACGACCCGGCCGGCCTTGGACAGGGTCAGCATGATGCTGCCGTCCAGGCCCTGGATGCTCAGGTTGACCCGGTATTCCGGGGCGAAGGCATCGGTAATCAGCTGAAAGGGATTGTCCATGTGCGTCACCGCCTGATTGTATCGTGCAGTCATTGACCGGCCGGGATCGGGATTAGTTCGCAGGTCCAGACCACTGGCAGGCCGTTCGCCGAGGTTTGTTAACGTCCGTATTCCTCGGGTCTTGCAAAGCAAAGGGCATGCCGGGAAAACCGTCGGCCAATAAACCCGGGGGCGAAAAAAAACGGACCAAATGGTCCGTTTTTCTTTGGCTACCCGTTTCAGGGCATGAACGAATAAATGATCGCTGACAGTGCGATCAGGCCGATCAGCACCACGAACAGATTCGACAGCTGGCCCGAGTACTGGCGCAACGACGGCACCCGCCGGATCGCGTACATCGGCATCAGGAACAGCAGGCAGGCGATCACTGGCCCGCCCAGGGTTTCGATCATGCCGAGGATGCTCGGGTTGAAGGTGGCCACGGCCCAGCAGGTCAGGACCATGAACAGCGCGGTGCAACGCTCCAGCCAGCGCGACGACAGGCTCCGGCCACGGCTGCGCAGGCTTTTCACGATCAGCCCCTGGAAACCTTCGCTGGCGCCGATGTAGTGGCCGAGGAAGGATTTGGTGATGGCCACCAGCGCGATCAGCGGCGCCGCGTAGGCGATCACCGGGGTCTGGAAGTGGTTGGCCAGGTACGACAGGATCGAGATGTTCTGCGCCTTGGCCGCGGCCAGGTCGGCGGGCGACAGGGCCAGCACGCAGCTGAAGCAGAAGAACATCACCGTCAGCACCATCATGCCGTGGGCCACGGCGAGGATGCCGCTGCTCTTGCGTTCGGCCTGGGCGCCGTAGTGGCGCTTCTGGTCGACGGCGAAGGCCGAGATGATCGGCGAATGGTTGAACGAGAACACCATCACCGGGATCGCCAGCCACAGGGTCTTGAGGAACAGCGGCATGGACATGCCGTCATTGGCCGAGGCGAAGAAGGCGCCGTTCCAGTTCGGGATCAGGCTGAGGGCCAGCAGCAACAGCGCGGCGACAAAGGGATAGACCAGCACGCTCATGGCCCGCACGATCACGCCCTGGCCGCAACGCACGATGGCCATCAGGCCGAGGATCAGCACCAGGGACAGGATCGCCCGCGGCGGTGGCGTCATGTGCAGCTGGTGTTCCATGAAACTGCCCAGGGTGTTGGTCAGCGCCACGCTGTACACCAGCAGGATCGGGAAGATGGCGAAGAAGTAGAGCAGGGTGATCAGCTTGCCGGCGCCGATGCCGAAGTGCTCTTCCACCACCTCGGTGATGTCGCCAGAGCGCCCGGACAGCACGAAGCGGGTCAGCCCGCGGTGGGCGAAGAAGGTCATCGGGAAGGCCAGCAGTGCCAGCACGATCAACGGCCAGAAGCCGCCGACCCCGGCGTTGATCGGCAGGAACAGGGTGCCGGCGCCGATGGCGGTGCCGTACAGGCCGAGCATCCAGGTGGTGTCGTGTTTGCTCCAGCCTTTGCTGGCGGTTGCGGTGTCGCGGGCAGTCTCTACAGCAGGGTTTTCGGCAGCGGGTGTTCGTACATCGGTCATCGGTATTGCCTCGTTATTATTTTTGCTCGGGCTCACGTATTGCAGGCGGTCAGGCCGTTTGAAAACGTAGCGAGCGAAGGCAAGACAAGGCAAAAACAGGCGAGGAAGCGGAGTGTAGGGGCCTACATGAGCATTCCGAGCCTGTTTTTAACGCAGTATTGCCGAGCGCAGTAGTTTTCATACGGCCTGGGGGAATGCTCCTCAGCACTCCACCCAACTCACGGCCAGGCCGCCCCGTGAAGTTTCTTTGTATTTATCGTGCATGTCGGCGCCGGTATCGCGCATGGTGCGGATCACCCGGTCCAGGGAAATGAAGTGTTTGCCGTCGCCGCGCAGGGCCATCTGGGTGGCGTTGATCGCCTTCACCGCGGCGATTGCGTTGCGCTCGATGCAGGGCACCTGCACCAGGCCGCCGACCGGGTCGCAGGTCAGGCCGAGGTTATGTTCCAGGCCGATTTCGGCGGCGTTTTCCAGTTGCTCCGGCGTGGCCCCGAGCACCTCGGCCAGGCCCGCGGCGGCCATCGCGCAGGCGGAGCCGACCTCGCCCTGGCAGCCGACTTCGGCGCCGGAGATCGAGGCGTTTTTCTTGCAGAGGATGCCCACCGCGGCGGCGCCGAGGAAGAAGTCGATCACGTCGTCGTCCGACGCTTCGGGGTTGAATTTCATGTAGTAATGCAGCACCGCCGGGATGATCCCCGCCGCGCCGTTGGTCGGTGCGGTGACCATGCGCCCGCCGGCGGCGTTCTCCTCGTTCACCGCCAGGGCGAACAGGTTGACCCACTCCATGGCCGACAGGGTCGAGCTGATGACGTTGGGCTTGCCGATTTCCAGCAGGTTGCGGTGCAGCTTGGCCGCGCGGCGCGGCACATCCAGGCCGCCGGGCAGGGTGCCTTCGTGGCGCAGGCCCTGCTCGACGCATTCGCGCATCACCGACCAGATGTGCAGCAGGCCGCTGCGGATTTCGGCATCGCTGCGCCAGGCCCGTTCGTTGGCCATCATCAGTTCCGAGACCCGCAACTGGTGCCGTTGGCACAGGGCCAGGAGTTCCACCGCGCTGTTGAAGTCGTAGGGCAGCTCGACGCTGTTGGCCGCCGGGGCGCCTTCGGCCACTTCGGCTTCCTCGACGATAAAACCGCCGCCCACCGAGTAGTAGGTCTGCTGCCACAGCAGGCCATCCGCGCCGAAGGCCGACAGCGACATGGCATTGGGGTGGTAGGGCAGGCTTTCGTCGAGCAGCAGCAAGTCGCGGTGCCAGTCGAAGGCGATGGTCGAGCGCCCGCCGAGGCTCAGCTCGCCGCTTTCGCGCAGTTGCTGGATGCGTGGGCCGATGCTGCTTGGGTCGATGCTGTCCGGCCATTCGCCCATCAGGCCCATGACGCAGGCGCGGTCGGTGGCATGGCCGACGCCGGTGGCGGACAGCGAGCCGTACAGACGGATTTCCACCCGCTGCACCTGCGCCTGCAACCCTTGCTCGAACAGCCCCTGGGCGAAGGTCGCGGCGGCGCGCATCGGGCCGACGGTGTGGGAGCTGGACGGGCCGATACCGACTTTGAAAAGATCGAAAACACTGATAGCCATGCTAAAGCCTTACAAGCAATGGAAGAGAAATCGCTGCCATTTTTTGTAGGCCGAGCGTTAGGTCGGCGATACTGCCTAGCTCGGTCAAGACTGACCAACGAATTTTCCTAAGACAGCCTTTAGCAGGACTAAACGATGAGCCGTCAGTTTCATGCCCAGACCTACGTCTGGCTGCATGTGTTTTCCTGTGCCGCGCGGCACTTGTCGTTCACCCGTTGCGCGGAAGAGCTGCACATCACCCCGGGGGCGGTCAGCCAGCAGATCCGCCTACTGGAAGAGCGGCTCGGTTTTCGCCTGTTTCACCGCCGCGCCCGTGGGGTGGAACTGAGCGCCGAGGGGCAGCGGCTGGCGATCACGGTGAACGAGGCCTATGGCAGCATCGACGCCGAACTGCGCCGGCTGGATGCCGGGATGATCAGCGGGACCTTGCGCCTGCGCTCGATCCCGTCGTTTCTCGGCAAGTGGCTGACCCCGCGTTTGCCCCGGCTGCAGCAGCGTTTTCCGGACATTCAGCTGCGGCTGGTGGCCGAGGACAGCAGTGTGGCCTTGCATGAAGGCGATTTCGACCTGGCCATCGACCTCAACGACGGCAGTTATCCGGGGCTGTTATCCACAGCCCTGCTGGATGAGCAGATATTTCCGGTCTGTGCCCCAGGCCTGTTGCGCGGGCGGCCGCCGCTGCACGGTCCGGCGGACCTGGTGCATTTCCCGCTGCTGCACGACATCACCGCCTGGCGCGGCAGCTATGAGTACGCGGAGTGGGAGTTCTATCTCAATGCCATCGGCTTCGAGGGCGCGGATGTGCGGCGTGGGCACACCTTCAATCGCAACCACCTGACCATCGAGGCGGCGACTGCCGGGATGGGGGTGGCGATTGCCCGACGTACCCTGCTCAACGATGAACTGGAACGCGGCACCCTGATCGTGCCGTTCGGCCTCGCGGTGCCCAATCACAAGCGTTACGTGCTGCTGTATGCGCCGGGCGCGCTGAGCCATCCGGGCGTGCGCGCGGTGCACGACTGGCTGGTGGAAGAGGCGGAGATATTTCGCGGTTTGCACCCGCTGGGAGGGGGGCACGGGTAAGCAGAAAGGACAGGGGAGTGGGGCGACCCAACTCCCGACATTAACAGCGCTTTTGCGCTTTGTCCGGCTTTATTTGCGAATAGATATTTATCTTTTTTAAGGGGTTGAATTGTTCTGCGCTCTGCCCAACTCTGTAACCAAGAGGCCGCAAAAAGTACGCCCTCAGGGGCACGCGGTTCCTCTCGCGAGCTAGCTGAAATAAGGGAAGAACTATGCAAATCCAGGTCAATAGCGATAACCATATTCAAAGCAGCATCCGACTGGAGGAGTGGGTACGTACTACCATTGAGAGCACGCTCGAACGCTACGAGGAGGACCTGACCCGAGTCGAGGTTCATCTGCGGGACGAGAACGGCGACAAGCCCGGTCCCCACGATTTGCGCTGCCAACTGGAGGCGCGGCCAAAAGGCCATCAACCGATTTCCGTGACCCACAAAGCCGAATCCCTGGAACTGGCCATCGAAGGAGCGGCCACCAAGCTGGAGAATTCCCTGGAACACCTGTTCGGCCGGTTGCGCAACAAGCGCGCCGCGGCAGCGCCAAGCGCCCGCGCCGGTCAGGCCGACGCCTTGCTTGAAGAGGAATTCCTGGAAAACGAACAGGCCGCGCTCAATAGCTGACGGCTGAGTTACTTTTCAAACAGCTGCACAACGGATGTTTGTAGGTCATAGACATCTGATGCAGGCCCTCATCGGAGGCATACACATAAAGGCCATCGCAGTGCGATGGCCTTTTTTGTTGGGCTGGTCTGGGTAGAGCGTTTTCAGACCGCCTCTTGAAAATGCCGCACTTCAATAATCAATGTTTCCTCGGCTTTCTGATCCAGGATGTTGCTGACCAGTATCTTGTTCTGATGGTCTAAGTTTGCATCCCACTCATCCAGCAGGATGAGTGGCGCTTGTTGACTCAATACATGAAGGAGTTTTTGAACCTGGCTTTCTCCAGTGGAAAGCGCGGTCTCGATTTCATGAAAGCTTGCGTGGTTTGGCAGCAGAATCGATTCGGTGAATTCTGATTTGATCAGTTTCAATAAAGACGATTTCCCAGAGCCATTCTTGCCTGACACGAGCAATCTTCCTTTTGAACTGGCGAATGTGCGAATGTCATTGAGCAACTGATCAATGGGGATGGTTTTCCCGTCCGCGGTATCGCAAATCGATATGTCGTTACGAATGACCTGTTGGTTGAGGTTCAGCGGTTCCAGGGTCTTGGTGAAGCTCAATAAATTGCTGATTCTCTTGCGAAAGTATACGTACTTGCTGTTATACAGACTCATTGAGTGAACGTTGCCGAATACCTGTAGGGAGCGCGGTAAGATTGCAACAAGCATTCCCCAGGGGACAGACTGGCTCAGAGGTAGTCCTTGCAGATATACCAGAGTCAATGCGACGGCTATACATATCGGTAGGCACGCGGCCAGCTGTTCAAGCCTCGTGTAATAGAGAGAGGACTTGAGGAAGTCCGCGATCAATAATCTGGACGATGCCTCCGAGTAGTCGATCATGGAGGAGTTGGCATTCAGATAGTAATCCCAAAGTGAACTTGTACGCTTGACTACGTTAAGTCTCTTTTGTTGTATCTGTGTGGCGCAGGTATTGATTCTGCTTTTCATTGCCTTTACCAGGAAGTATGAAATCAGAATCGAGGCTGTCATCAATATGGCAATATGAATCCCAAGTACCCAATAAAACACATAGATCGTGGCTATGATATTGGCATACACGGAAGTCATGCCGAAATAGAGGTTTACGGTGCCGTCCAGAGTCGTCGGTACTTCACTTCCCAGCCAGCCCTGGACATTTTTGCGATTTGTTTCAGATGAAAGGGGTTGATTGTGACGAAGATGCTCGTAAACAGAGAAGATGTACTTCTCCCATAAATCAATCTTCAGCTTTGCTGAAATGAACTCTACAACGGAGCTGATCAGGTATCCCAGCAGGGCAAATGAGAAGAAAAGGATTATTCGAGTTTTCAACAGTTGGTAGTCTTGCAGTGAAAGAGCCGCACCTGCCATGGCGATATAATAGGTCGATATGGCCAGGGATACTTGTTGGGCGATGATCAATGCAATGCCCGATATGAAGTATCTATTGGAGGTAAACATGCGTTGCTCCTTTAAGAACTACAGCAATAATACCGATGATGATGGAGAGCAACATCAGTCGGAAAATACAATCCAATAGAATTCTTATGCTGTATCGCCTGATGATCTTTCTTGAGACAGAGACCTGGCGTATTTCGTACGCTGAAGATCGACCGGTTTCGAAGCGACGAACATATGATTTGAGAAATTTCAGGCGAGTGAAAATGCTGTAATGCTTTGGTTCGAGAAAAACTAAATCACCAGCGGTGATTTCTCGCATCACAAGAGTTGGGGTAGGTGTTCTCAGAGGGAAAAAGTCAGGGCTGTGAAGGCTTTTTGCATTGCTGTCTTTGTAGAGGGCGCCAAGCATTAAAAAGGACTCTACACATTTTACTTTGTTATCTACATGAATTCGTAATAGGAATTCCAGATCAAAATCATCGGGAAGCAGGATAATCAAGGCACGGCCAAGCTTATTGTCATCCCGCTTGCTCTCCATGAACCTGATGCATTGCTCTATGAAAGCAGCCCAGTCGTTGTGGTCATGGAAGTCGGCAAAGCTGAAATACAGCGTTTCGTTTTTAAGGGCTCCGGCGATAAATGGGCAGACAGCTCCATTTCGATAAGGATGTCTGGCTGTCAAGAACCGGGTCACATAAGGCAGTGTCAGTTTGTAGGCTTTTGCTGCGAAGCCAGGGACCCTATCCTCATCAAAGTCGGAGATAGAGTAGAAGTTTGAACTCATAGTGAACATGCTCGCTTTTAACCCATTATCAGAACCTCTTTGCAGGCAAAGAGGTTCTCCACAGTCAAACGATCATGTTTACCACTTCCAGCCTTCGCAGCCGCCGGCCGCGAAAGACTGGCAAATGGAAGTTCTAGAGATGATTTTCATCAGAATGTTTTTCCTCCTGGGTTTGAACTCGATATCCATACCTTTATTAGAGAAGGCAACAGAGGCCGGGGAAGTAAAGTCGTTTTGCATAGCAAGCTCCAATTGAGGTTGTCCGTGAGATCGATACTCCTGGAAAGGATGGGCATCACGTGACTGACTACTGCCTTCAATTCATCGTCATTGCTGTGTGCAACCAACATCGGATTTTTATAGATTTAATTTGTTATATGGTTATTTCTTAATGACAGGTCGCAAGGCGGAGCGGCTGGTTTTTGGCGTCGTTGTAATCGATTACTGAACTTTTGGTTTGAACGCTTTGAGAAACATGTCGAGCTGTGTTGTCAGCCTCGATGCCATCGTCAGCGAGTTCGTTCCAGCAGCGGAATGATTTGGTGTTCTGTAGGAGCCAGGCTTACTGGCGATGAGGGCGACGCGGTGTGTCAGGTCGGACGCTATCGCGAGCAATCGAGCGTCGACCGGCCGCTCCTACAGAAGCAAGGTGGTGCGCTGTTCTGTAGGAGCCAGGCTTGCCGGCGATAGCGTTGGATCAGAACGCCACAGAGGTCTGTACGTACAGGGTCCGTGGTTCGCCCACGTATTTGCCTTTGTTGTTGTCGTCGAACGAGCGGGTGAAGTATTGGTGGTTGAAGATGTTCTTCACCCCGACCGCCACGTTCAGGTCCGACAGTTGCGGGCCGAAGTCGTAGGCGGCGCGGCTGCTGAACAGCATGTAGCCGGGAATCCGCCCGGTGCTGCCGTCGGCGCTTTCGGCGGAGGTGTTGGCGTTGTCGGCGAACTGGCTGCTCTGGTAGCTGCTGTCGACGTTCAGCTTCCACGGGCCTTCGGTGTAACCGATACCGAGGGTGCCCTTGTGCTTGGACGAGAACGGCACGCGGTTGCCCTTGTTCGGCCCGTCTTCACGGATGGTGGCGTCGACGTAGGCGTAGGTGGCATACACATCGAAACCGGCCAGTGCCGGGCTCAGGCCGTCCAGCGCGTAATTGACGCTGGTCTCGATGCCCTGGTGACGGGTTTCGCCACGGGCGATCACCGAGTCGTTGGTCTGGTTGCTGTCGTACTGATTGTCGAAGTTGATCAGGAACGCGCCGATCTCCGCCCGCAGGGCGCCGTCGTCATAGCGGGTGCCCAGTTCCCAGGTACGGGCCTTCTCCGGTTTCACTTCGCCGCTGCTCACGCGGTTGGGCATCTGGCTGTACTGTACGCTGCCGAACGAACCTTCGGTGTTGGCGTAGAGGTTCCAGCTGTCGGTCAGGTGGTACATCACATTCAGCGCCGGCAGCGCGGTGTTGTAGTCACCCTTGTACTTGACGTTGGTCAGGTTGTTGGTCTGCTGGGACTCGATCATCTCGTAGCGGATGCCCGGGGTGAGGGTCCACTTGCCGATATCGATGCGGTCGTCGACGAAGAACGCATTGGCCTCGGTGCCGCCGCGGGTATCGCGGTCGTTGCGGCTGCTGGTGTTCGGCAGTTGCTGGTTGGCGCTGATCGGCGTGCGGTAGCGCAACTCGTGCCCGGCCTCGTTGATGTAGCGGTAGCCGATGCCCAGCTCATGGCTGGTCGGGCCGAGGTCGAAGCCCTGGGCGAAGCGGGTTTCGATGCCGCGCACCCAGTACTCGCGTGGCGACAGCGAGAGGAAGCTGCCCTGGTCCAGGTAGCCGCTGCGCAGGGTCTTGGTGAAGAAGCTGTTGACGGTGAATTCGCGGCGATCTTCCTGGTAGCGGTAGCCGAAGTTGATCAGCGTGCGACGGCCCCAGAATTTGTCGTACGGGCGGGTCGACTGATACGGGTCGGCCTTGTAGTCGGCAACGTTGAGGCCGCCGGGCATGTCCGCTTCGCCCTCGTAGTACTGGGCCATGGCGTTGAAGCTGTTGGCGTCGTCGAGCTGGTAGTGGCCCTTGAGGATCAGGTCGTCGATCTGCGTGTCGCTGTGTTCGCGCCAGTCGCCGCCACGGGTGCCGGAGTACAGCAGGGCGCCGCCCAGGCCGTTGTCGGCGGTGCCACCGGCCAGCAGGTTGCCGGTGGTCTTGAAGCCGTCATGGCTGGAGGACGGGCTGGTCTCGGTCTGGAAGCCGCCCTTGACCGTGGGCGCATCGGGGATGGCGCGGGTCACGAAGTTGACGATGCCGCCGACGTTCTGCGGCCCGTAGCGCACAGCGCCACCGCCACGCACCACGTCCACGGCGTCCATGTTGCCCATGCTGACCGGGGCGAAGGACAGCTGCGGCTGGCCATAGGGCGCGAAGGGCACCGGAATGCCGTCCATCAGCACCGTGGAGCGCGAGGCCAGGCGCGGGTTGAGCCCGCGAATGCCGAAGTTCAGCGCCATGTCGTGGCTGCCGGTGCCGTTATTTTCCGGGGCGTTGACCCCGGGAATGCGGTTGAGCACGTCGCGGGCCTGGGTCGCGCCCTGGCGTTCGAACTCTTCGCGGCGGATCACGTCACGGGCACCGGGGTGTTCGAAGACGTTGGTCTGCGCCGCATCGCCCAGCCAGTCGCCGACCACGCTGGACGTGCCCAGCTCCAGGGCGGCCGGTGCGCCCTCGGCGCTCACCGGTTGCAGGCTGAAGGCATTGCCGCCTTCGGCGCGGGCTTGCAGGCCGGTGCCCTTGAGCAAGGCATTCAGACCTTCTTCGGTGGTGTAGCTGCCTTCCAGGCCCTGGCTCTGCACGCCACTGGTGACCTGGGAGCCAAAGGAAATCAGCACCCCGGCTTCACGGCCGAACTGGTTCAGGGCGTTTTCCAGCGACGACGCCGCGATGTGATAGTCGCGGGCCGGGCCGTCGGCGGCCATGGCCAGCGGCAGGGCGGCCAAGCTCAGGCTGGCGCCCAGCAGCAACTGGCGCAGGGTGCGGGCGAGGGGCGTAAGGCGGGTGGGGTGCTGGGGCATGGACATCGATCCTGAGAAGGTTGCAGTCAAGGGGGCTTTCCTTCTCTGTCACGCGAGGGCTGGAAAACGGCTCACACAAAATGAAAAAAATCTGGTGTTGGGGGAAAAACATTAAATTGGCGTCGACCTGTAGCCGCTGCCGAAGGCTGCGATCGGCCCCGAAGGGGACGTGCTCTTGAGGCCCTCGAAGGCCCTTCGGGCCTTATCGCAGCCTTCGGCAGCGGCTACAGTCAGGCGCGGGCTTCGACCGTGACCCAATAACGGGTGAAGCGCCTGACCTTCACCGGCAGGCTGATTTCCAGCAGGTCGAGGATCCGTTCGCTGTCGTCCAGTGGATAACTGCCGGAGATCAGCAGGTCGGCGACCCGTGGATCGCAGTTGAGCTGGCCGCGACGGTAGCGGCCCAACTCGTCGAGGAAGTCCGCCAGGCGCATATGGGCGGCCACCAGCATGCCGTCGCTCCAGGCGCCGCTGCCGGCGTCCAGCGGCCGCGGGTTTTCCCAGGCGCTGCGGGTGAAGCTCAATTGTTGCCCCTTGTTTACCAGCAACGGCGTTCCCGAATAATCCGACGGGCTGAGGCTGACGTTGCCCTCGAACACCGCCAACTGGGTGCGCTGGCTGAACTGGCGCAGGTTCAGCCGTGCGCCTTGCGGGCGTAAAACGCCCTGGGCGCTCTGAATCAGCAGTGGCCGGCTGTCGGCCGCGGTGGTCAGCAGGATCTCCCCGGCCAATAGCCGGATCAGCCGTTGCTGGCCGTCGAAACTCACGTCCACCGCACTGTCGGTATTGAGTTGCAACTGGCTGCCGTCGCTCAGTTGCAGCTTGCGTCGCTGGCCCACCGGGCTGCGGTAATCGGCCATCAGCGGGGTCAGCGGATTGTGTTCGCGCAAGCCCCAGGCCGCGGCGGAACCGGCGCCGAGGATCAGCAGCAGTTTCAGCGCCTGGCGCCGGCTGGAGGACTTAGACCCATTGAGCGCGGCATGGGCCAGGGGCGAAGACAGGCCGCGCAGCCGCGAATTGACCCGCTGGATATGCTCCCAGGCGCGCTGATGTTCGCTGTGGGCGTCGTGCCACTGCTGCCAGGCCAGTTGCTGGCGCGGGCTGAGCGGCCCCGCCTGCATTTCGATCAGCCAGTGCACGGCCTGTTCGGCGACCTGGGCGCCGATCTCCGGCGGGCGGGGAAGGGCAGCATTCATAGGGTTGGGTTCATGGCGGGGTTCACAGGGCGAAGTAGCAGCGCAGGGCTGCCTTGTGCAGGTGGCGCTTGACCGTGGCGATGGAGATCCCCAGTTCGCGGGCGATCTCGCCGTGTTTCAGGCCATCGACCTGGGCCAGCAGGAACGCGCGTTTCACCAGGCGCGGCAAACCGTCGAACAACTGGTCCAGCTCCAGCAGGGTCTGCAGGATGATCGCCTTGTCCTCTTCGGATGGCGCCAGCAGTTCCGGCATCTGCGCCAGCGTCTCGAGGTAGGCCCGTTCCAGGTCCTGGCGCCGGTAATGGTTGCACAGCACCCGCTTGGCGATGGTGGTGAGGAACGCCCGTGGCTCGACGATCGACGGCGTTTCCCGGGCGCTGAGCACGCGGATAAAGGTGTCCTGGGCCAGGTCGGCGGCGCTGTCGGGGCAGCCGAGCCGACGCCGCAACCAGCCGTTCAGCCAGCTGTGATGGGCGTGATAGAGGACTTCGACGGTAGAGGAGTGAGCCAAGCCGAACGCTCCGGCAGCATGAAGATGCTTAAGAGAACAAGAATTGTTCGCATTGTAGTGGTCTGACAGGGCATTGGGCAATCAACCCGGACCGGCGGAAGATCCCGCGGCGGGTCAGTGAATTTTTGCACATGAGAATATTTATCATTAATATTGCGCCGACTTGAGCCCGGGTGGGGTTTTCCCTGTGCCGGGCGGTCCTGGTTTCAAGGTCGAAACATGAAAAGCAAAGTTGCTGCAATTCCCTCTTCCTATCGTCTGGCTGTGACGTCGCGGGTACTGGCCGCGGTGTTCGGCGGTTACCTGCTGGCGGCGTTGTCCAGCGTCTGCATGACCCTGCTGCTCCCCGTCTCCCGCGCCGATGCGGTGGTCGGCGGCATGATGACCTCCTTCCTGTTCTACCTGGTGGCGGTGCTCTGGTGCTTTGCCTGCCGCACGGCCTGGCAGGCCTGGTTCGGCTTGCTGCTGCCGGCGCTGGTGTTGGCGGCGATTTCTGCGTTGGCGTACTGGATGAATCTCTCATGAAGGAGGGATTTCGCCAGTCCATGGCCTGGCTACATACCTGGGCCGGACTGGTATTCGGCTGGCTGCTGCTGGCGATTTTCCTGACCGGTACCCTGGCCTACTTCAAGGACGAAATCAGTCACTGGATGCAGCCTGAAGTGCCGTCGCGCTCGGTCAGCAACGAAACCAGTGTGATCCTCGCCCAGAGTTATCTGCAGCAGCACGCCCAGGGCGCCTCGCGCTGGTTTATCAGCCTGCCCGATGTCCGTGAACCGGGCCTGTCGGTGATGTGGCAGTTTCCGGGCAAGCCCGGCGAGCGCGGCGCCTTCACCCAGAAGCTGCTGGACCCGGCCACCGGCGCTGAGTTGCAGGCTCGCGATACCCGCGGCGGCGAGTTCTTCTACCGCTTCCATTTCCAGTTGCAGATGCCCCATCCGTGGGGCCGCTGGTTGTCCACCGCGGCGGCCATGCTGATGTTCGTCGCCTTGATCAGCGGCATCATCACCCACAAGAAAATCTTCAAGGACTTCTTCACCTTCCGCCCCCGCAAGGGCCAGCGCTCCTGGCTCGACGGGCACAACGCGGTAGGCGTGCTGGTGCTGCCGTTCCACCTGATGATTACCTACAGCAGCCTGGTGATCTTCATGTCGATGGTCATGCCGGCGAGCATCCTGGCCACCTACGGCAACGACACCCGGGCGTATTTCAACGAGGTGTTTCCCGCCAGCAAAAACGCCCCGGCCGCTGGCAAGCCGGCGCACCTGGTGCAACTCGAACCGCTGCTGGAGCAGGCCCGCGAACAGTGGCCGGGCGGCCGCGTGGGGCGCATCACGGTGAACAATCCGGGGGACGCCAATGCCTCGGTGAATGTCATGCGCCATGGCGGCGACCAGGTGGTCCGCGACTTTGGCAACGTGGTCACGTTCGACGGGGTCAGCGGCAAGCTGTTGCAGGTGTCGCCGCCGCAGTCGACGGCCCTGGCCATCAACGGCAGTTTTTACGGGCTGCACATGGGCCTCTTCGCCGGGCCGTTGCTGCGCTGGTTGTACTTTATCTGCGGCCTGGCCGCCACCGCGATGATCGGCACCGGGCTGGTGATCTGGCTGGGCAAGCGCCAGCTCAAGCATGCCAAGAGTGGAGTGACGCCCTTCGAACTGCGCCTGGTGGAAGTGCTGAACATCGCCAGCATGTCCGGCCTGGTGCTGGCCGTCGCCGCCTTCTTCTGGGCCAATCGCCTGTTGCCGGTGAGCCTCGCCGAGCGGGCGGACTGGGAAGTGAACAGCTTCTTTATCGTCTGGGGCCTGAGCCTGCTGCACGCCGCGCTGCGCCGCGGGCGCAAGGCCTGGGTCGAGCAGCTGGGCCTGGCGGCGTTGTTGCTGGCCAGCGTGCCGCTGCTGGATGCGCTGACGATGCCCGATGTGCTGGATGGTTTCCTGGTGCACGGCGACTGGGTCCGCGCCGGGTTCGACCTGACCTGCCTGGCGGCGGGGCTGTTCCTGGCCTGGGGGGGCTGGAAGATGTCGCGTCCTGTTGCCCATCCTGCCGCTGCCGTCCGCGCACGGCGGGCCACCCTTGAAGCCGAGGCCAACTGAATGCTCCTGGCGCTGCTGCTGTGTTACCCAGGCTTTGCCGGGTTGTGCCTGTCGATGGACCGTCATCACGCCGAACTCCTGGGCTACAAGCCCACGGCCCGTCGCCGTGGTGGTCTGCGCATTGGCGGCTGGCTGCTGCTGGCCGGTTCGCTGTGGGCGGCGATCGCTGCGGCCGGCTGGGGCCTGGGCTTGGTGCAGTGGTGCGCGGCCTTGATGCTCAGCGCCTTGTCGCTGGTGCTGTTGCTGCCGTATCAACCGCGCCTGGCGTTGTTGGCGGCCGGGCTGGGACTGCTGGTCAGCCCGCTGGCCGCGTTGGCGTAATAAGCGTTCTACGGCGCCCGGCCTGAGGGGCCGGCTTCGATTGTTCGTTGACACGAACCCCTCGCCAATCGTTATCTGGGCGCCCGTCGCAACCGCTGCAAGGCTGTTGGCGCGGGTTCGAGGTCATCAAGGAAATACGTTTTTCATGGGTTCAGCACATCGTTTCTACACTCGCGGGCTGGGGTTGTTCCTGGCCTTGTCACTGGCGGCTTGCGCCAGCCATCCCGGCGCCCGCTACGCCGCCAACCTGGATCAGGTCCTGGCCGATCCGGCGCTCCAGGGCGCCACGGTATCGCTGACGGTGCGCGATGCCGAGAGCGGTGCGGCCTTGTATCAGCACAACCCCGACAGCCGCCTGATCCCGGCTTCGAGCCTCAAGCTGCTGACCACCGCCGCCGCGCTGGACGTCCTCGGCCCCGACTACCGTTTCGCCACCGAGGTGCTGGGCGACGGCGCGCAGCAGGGCGAGCGCCTGCAGGGCAATCTCTATCTGCGCGGTTCCGGCGACCCGAGCATGCAGGCCGCGGACTACCGGGAGCTGGCGGCGGCGCTGGCGCGCACCGGCATTCGTCAGGTCATGGGTGACCTGGTGCTCGACGACACCGCCTTCGATGACCAGCGACTCGGCGTCGACTGGGCCAGCGACGATGAAAGCCTGTATTACGCGGCGCAGATTTCCGCTCTCAATATTTCCCCCAACGACGACTTCGACGCCGGCAGCGTGCTGGTTTCGGTCACGGCACCGACTATGCCGGGAGCGCCGCTGGCGGTGCGCGTCAGCCCGGAAAACCGGCTGATGAGCCTGCACAACCAGGGCCGGGTCGGGACGACGGACAGCCTGCAGGTCGGCCGTGAGCATGGCAGCAACCTGTTGCTGGTCAGCGGCGCCTTGCCGCCGGGGCAGTCGCGGCGCCATTGGGTCAGCGTGTGGGAACCGACCCGCCTGGTGGCGGACGTGTTCCAACAAGCGCTGGCCGAACAGGGTGTGACGGTGCAGGGCCAGGTACGCATCGGCCAGTCCACCGCGCCCGCCGCCCGGGTGCTGGCCAGCCACTCGTCGATGCCGCTGGCGGGCTTGATCACGCCGCTGCTCAAGCTGTCGAACAACAACATGTCGGAAGTGCTGCTCAAGGCCATGGGCCGCAAGACCGCCAATGTCGGCACCGCCGCTGCCGGGGTGGCGGCCATCGAGGGCTTCCTGCGGCGCCAGGGCCTGAACCCGCAAGGGCTGGTGCAGGTGGACGGCTCGGGGCTGTCGCGGCGCAACCAGATTTCCAGCCAGAGCCTCAGCGACCTGCTGCTGGTGGCGCGCAAGCAGCCCTGGTTCGCCACCTGGTATGCGGCGTTGCCGGTGGCTGGCGATGCCCAGCGCATGACCGGCGGCACCCTGCGTTATCGCCTGCAAGGCACCGGGGCTGTGGATAACCTGCATGCCAAGACCGGCTCGATGCAGGGCGTGTCGTCGTTGTCCGGGTATCTGCGCGCGGCCGATGGCCGCCGGCTGGTGCTGGTGATGCTGTCGAACAACTACCGGGTCGATGGCGCGCGCATCAAGGCTCTGGAAGACCGGGTGACGCAGGTGCTGTTGCAATAAGACGGGGATCGGGGTTGCCTGACACATCGCCATCGCGGGCAAGCCTCGCTCCTACAGAAGATGAGCGCTGCTTTTGTAGGAGCGAGCGGGCGGCGATCCGACTTGCCCGCGATAAGAACGACGCGGTGTCGCTGACGGCTGCGCTCAGCCAAGAAACGCCTGGCGATATTCCCCGGGCGTGCCGCCCAGGGCCTGGCGAAAGCGGTTGGTGAAGTGGCTAGCGCTGGCGAAGCCGCAGGCCAGGGCGATCTCGCCCAGGGGCAGGCGGGTGCTGCGCAGCAGGTCGCGGGCATGCTTCAGGCGCCGCGCCAGCAGGTATTGATGGGGGGGCAGGCCGAAGCTTGCGCGGAACATCCGCGCGAAGTGGTATTCCGACAAGGCGCAGCGCGCGGCCAGTTGCCCGAGGCTGATGGGTTCGGCCAACTGGCTGTCGATGTATTCCACCAACTGCCGACGCTGGTGCGCCGCCAGCCCGCCCTTGAGGCGCAGGCCCTGGCGCAGGCCGACCTGGGTCAGCAGGGCGTGGCTGAGCATCTCGTGGGCCAGACTGCTGGTCAGCAGGCGTTCGCCGGGTTCGTCCCAGTTCAGCTGGATCAGTTGCCGAAAGCGCTTGGCCTGCTGCGGATCGTCGAGGAAGGTGTTTTCCTGCAATTGCAGCTCACGGGGTTCGCGGTCCAGCAGGGTCACGCAGCCCAGGGCAAATTGCTCCGGGCTGAAATACAGGTGGGCCAGGCGGATCTCGCCGTTGATCACCCAGGCCGAACGGTGCTCGGCGGGCAGGATGCACAGCTTGTCCGGGCCGCCCTTGGTCCCCGGCTGGCCGCGGCGAAAGGTCCCGGTGCCGCCGGCGATGTAGCACGACAGGGTGTGATGGCTCGGCGCTTCGTAGTCCTGGGCGTCGTGATGGTTGCTCCACAAGGCTGCGGCCAAGCCGTCACCGAGCTCGGCGCTGTGCTCCAGGCGAGCATTGGGCGAGCGGTTCAGGGCTTGAAAGACTTGCAGGGTTTCCAGTGCGGGCATGGCGGTCATGTCTGAAATTGAACTGCATTCTGTAGCCGCTGCCGCAGGCTGCGATAAGGCCGAAGGCCTTCAGCGATCTCAAGAGCACGTCTCTTGCGGAGCCGATCGCAGCCTGCGGCAGCGGCTACATGGCATGGTCTGCATCCTACTCCGTAGGCCGCGCGCTGCCAGCCCGGCAGCCGACAAAAGCGCAAGTTTATGCAAGCGCCCGGGCGCCCCATGGCCTGAGACTGGGTTGCCCTGCACAGGAGTCCCGCGCCATGAACCTCTCGCTTTATCTGCTCACCGTCCTGATCTGGGGCACCACCTGGATCGCCCTCAAGTGGCAGCTGGGGGTGGTGGCGATTCCGGTGTCCATCGTCTATCGCTTCGCCCTGGCGGCCCTGGTGCTGTTCGTCATGCTGCTGCTCAGCCGCAAGCTGCAGGTGATGAACCGCCGCGGGCACCTGATCTGCCTGGCCCAGGGGCTGTGCCTGTTCTGTATCAACTTCATGTGTTTCCTGCATGCCAGTCAGTGGATTCCCAGCGGCCTGGTGGCGGTGGTGTTCTCCACCGCGACCCTGTGGAACGCCCTGAATGCCCGGGTGTTCTTCGCCCAGAAGATCGCCCGCAACGTACTGCTGGGCGGGGCGCTGGGGCTGTTGGGGCTGGGCCTGCTGTTCTGGCCGGAACTGGCCGGCCATAGCGCCAGCCCGCAAACCCTGCTCGGCCTGGGGTTGGCGCTGTTGGGCACCCTGTGTTTCTCGGCGGGCAACATGCTTTCCAGCCTGCAACAGAAAGCCGGCCTCAAGCCCCTGACCACCAACGCCTGGGGCATGGCCTATGGCGCGGCGATGCTGGCGGCTTATTGCCTGGTCAAGGGTATCCCTTTCGATATGGAGTGGAACGCGCGCTATATCGGCTCGCTGTTGTATCTGGTGATCCCGGGTTCGGTGATCGGCTTCACCGCCTACCTGACCCTGGTCGGCCGCATGGGCCCGGAGCGGGCGGCCTACTGCACCGTGCTGTTCCCGGTGGTGGCGCTGAATGTCTCGGCCTTCGCCGAAGGTTACCAGTGGACCACCCCGGCGCTGGCCGGGCTGGTCCTGGTGATGCTGGGCAACGTGCTGGTGTTCCGCAAGCCGAAGCCGCTGGCCGCCCCCGGGCCTCGACTCGCCTGATTTGACCCGCCCTGTAGCCGCTGCCGAGCAACGCGAGGCTGCGAATGAGGTGGGCGGCATTCCGACGTAGCCCTCGCCAGGCCAACACCCGCGATTGACCTGCCAGATCAGGTCGCCTGGTTTTGCGACGGCTGCGCCGCCGATCGCAGCCTCGCGTTGCTCGGCAGCGGCTACAGGGTGTGCGGGTGTGTAGGTGGGCGGGGTTTCTGTAGGAGCGAGGCTTGCCCGCGATAGGCATGACGCGGTGTACCTGAGGCACCGCTATCGCGAGCAAGCTTCGCTCCTACAGAGGACCGTGCGGGTTTCAGCCTTTCCACACCTGCGGGTTGACCAGGTCCTGCGGGCGTTCGCCGAGCAGGGCGCTGCGCAGGTTGGCCAGGGCGCGGTTGGCCATCGCGTCGCGGGTTTCATGGGTGGCCGAGCCGATATGCGGCAGGGTCACGGCGTTTTTCAGCTGGAACAGCGGCGACTCGGCCAGCGGTTCCTTCTCGTAGACGTCCAGGCCGGCACCGCGAATCCTGCCGTTCTGCAGGGCTTCGATCAGCGCCGGCTCATCCACCACCGGACCGCGGGAGATGTTCACCAGGATCGCGCTCGGCTTCATCAGCGCCAGTTCGCGGTGGCTGATCAGGTGCTTGGTCTTTTCGCTCAATGGCACCACCAGGCAGACGAAATCCGCTTCGGCCAGCAACTGCTCGAGGCTGCGGTACTGCGCGCCCAGCTCCTGTTCCAGCGCGGGTTTGCGGCTGTTGCCGCTGTAGATCACCGGCATGTTGAAGCCCAGGCGACCGCGGCGGGCGATGGCCGCGCCGATATTGCCCATGCCGACGATGCCCAGGGTCTTGCCATGCACATCGCAACCGAACAGCGGTGCGCCGACGCTGGCCTGCCATTGCCCGGCCTTGGTCCAGGCGTCCAGTTCGGCGACGCGCCGGGCGCTGCTCATCAGCAGGGCGAAGGCCAGGTCGGCGGTGCTTTCGGTGAGCACGTCCGGGGTGTTGGTGAGCATGATCCCGCGTTCGTTGAAGTAGCCCAGGTCATAGTTGTCGTAGCCCACCGAGACGCTGGAAACCACTTCCAGCTGGCTGGCGTTTTCCAGCTGCGCGCGGCCCAGCTTGCGACCGACGCCGATCAGGCCGTGGGCATGGGGCAGGGCTTCGTTGAATTGCGCACCGATATCGCCCAGCTTGGGGTTGGGCACTATCACCTCGAAGTCCTGGCGCAGGCGCTCGATCATGTCCGGGGTGATGCGGCTGAAGGCAAGTACGGTCTTTTTCATCGCGGGAAAGCTCGTCGGGCGGAGGAGAATGCCAAGCAAGCTAACATTCCCCACGGGCTTTTTGTAGCGGCTGCGGCAGGCCGCTGGGGGTAAGGAGGTCTCGGGGAATGTAGCCGCTGCCGCAGGCTGCGATCGGCTCCGCAGGAGACGTGCTCTTGAGATCGCCGAAGGCCTTCGGCCTTNTTATCTCAGCCTGCGGCAGCGGCTACAGGGATGGGGGAGCCCCGAAGGGCTTTGTTCAATTGGTCATGCGCACGCCGCTGAGGCCGCCGCTCAGTTCATAGGCCGCCAGCTCCGCCTGATGGGCGGCGAGAATCTCCGGCAGGGTATTGCGCAGGTACTCGACCCAGGTCTTGATCTTGGCGTCCAGGTACTGGCGCGACGGGTAGATGGCGTACAGGTTCAGCTCCTGGGAGCGGTACTTGGGCATGACCCGCACCAGGGTGCCGTTGCGCAGGCCCTCGATGGCCGCGTACACCGGCAGCACCCCCAGGCCCATGCCGCTGGTGATCGCGGTTTTCAGCGCGTCGGCGGAGTTCACCAGGAACGGCGAGCCGTTGAGGGTGACCCCTTCCTGGCCCTCGGGGCCGTCGAACAGCCATTTGTCCAGGGCGATCACCGGGCTCACCAGGCGCAGGCAGGCATGGTTCGACAGGTCGCTGGGGCTGGTCGGGCAGCCATTGGCCTTCACATAGGCCGGCGAGGCGCAGACGATGCTGTAGGTGATGCCCAGGCGCTGGGAGACGAAACCCGAGTCCGGCAGTTCGCTGGCCAGCACGATGGACACGTCGTAGCCCTCGTCCAGCAGGTCCGGCACGCGGTTGGCCAGGGTCAGGTCGAAGGTCACGTCCGGGTGCGACTTGCGGTACCGGGCGATGGCGTCGATCACATAGTGCTGGCCGATGCCGGTCATGGTGTGCACTTTCAGCTGGCCGGACGGACGCGCATGGGCGTCGCTGGCCTCGGCCTCGGCCTCTTCGACGTAGGCCAGGATCTGCTCGCAGCGCAGCAGGTAGCGCTTGCCGGCCTCCGTGAGGGCGATGCGGCGAGTGGTGCGGTTGAGCAAGCGGGTTTGCAGATGGGCCTCCAGATTGGAGACCGCGCGCGAGACGTTGGCCGTCGTGGTGTCGAGCTGGACGGCGGCGGCGGTGAAGCTGCCGGCTTCGGCGACACAGCTGAAGGCGCGCATGTTTTGCAAAGTGTCCATGGGGTGCTCTCTCGGGAGATGGCAAATTGTGACACGAAGTAACAGATTGTTGGCTATTCCACCAAGGGATTATCGCGCGAACGGTAATAAAGATTCACAGGAATCCCAGCTTATCGCCGCAAAGCCCGCCGCCTAGAATTGCGCCGATCTGTAGGGGCCGGCTGCCGGAGCCCCGTGCAATGCGGTGGGTCAGTGACACCGTCTGGCGAGCAAGCTCGCTCCTACAGGGATCCGCCTTCTCCCTATTTCAGGAATTCGCAGCAGTGCCGCGTCGCATCAGCAGAGAGCTGAAGACTCTCAGTGTTTGGGCTTTATCGTTAGCAATCAGCGGCTGCATCGGAACCGGGGGCATTGCCCCGCAAGGCAAGGCACTACCGGCCAATACACTGGCCACCGACGAGGCGATCCAGAGCGCCGCGCGCGACGCCCGCTGGCCTGCCGCCCAGTGGTGGCAGGCCTATGGCGATGCGCAGTTGAACCAGTGGGTGAGCCTGGCCGTGCAGGGCAGCCCGAGCATGGCCATGGCCGCCGCCCGGGTGCGCCAGGCGCGTGCCATGGCCGGCATCGCCGAGTCGGCCGAGTCGCTGCAGATCAAGGGCGACGCTACCCTCAAGCGCCACAACTGGCCCACCGACCAGTTCTACGGCCCGGGCGAGCTGGCCAATAGCACCACCTGGGACAACAACGCCGCGCTCGGCTTCAGCTACGCCCTCGACCTCTGGGGCCGGGAAAGCAATGCCAGCGAGCGCGCCGTGGACCTGGCGCACATGAGCGCCGCCGAGGGGCGCCAGGCCCAGTTGGAACTGCAGAACAATGTGGTGCGCGCCTATATCCAGCTGTCGCTGCAATACGCCCAGCGTGACATCGTCCTGGCCACCCTGAAGCAGCAGGAACAGATTCTTGAACTGGCGCAAAAGCGCCTGGCCGGCGGCATCGGCACCCATTTCGAAGTCAGCCAGGCGCAGACCCCGCTGCCGGAAACCCATCGCCAGCTGGACGCCCTGGACGAAGAAATCGCCCTGGGCCGCAACCAGATCGCCGCCCTGGCCGGCAAGGGGCCGGGGGCGGGCGCGCAGTTGCAACGGCCGAGCCTGTCCCTGGCCGCGCCGCTGAAACTGCCGTCGGCCCTGCCCGCCGAACTGCTCGGCCAGCGTCCGGACGTGGTCGCCAGCCGCTGGCAGGTGGCGGCCCAGGCGCGCGGCATCGATGTCGCCCACGCCGGCTTCTACCCCAACGTCGACCTGGTGGGCAGCCTCGGCTATATGGCCACCGGCGGCGGGGCGCTGGAGTTCCTCACCGGCAAGAAGCTCAACTACAACGTCGGCCCGGCCATATCCTTGCCGATCTTCGACGGCGGCCGCCTGCGCGCCGAGCTGGGCGAGGCCGCGGCCGGTTATGACATCGCCGTGGCCCACTACAACCAGACCCTGGTCAACGCCCTGAAGAACATCTCCGACCAGTTGATCCGCCGCGAGTCCATGGACAAGCAGGCCGAGTTCGCCGCCGAGTCGGTGGCGTCGGCGCAGAAGACCTACGACATTGCCATGGTCGCCTTCCAGCGTGGCCTCACCGACTACCTCAATGTGCTCAATGCCCAGGGCATGCTGTTCCGCCAGCAGCAGGTCCAGCAGCAGGTCCAGGCCGCGCGCCTGAGCGCCCATGCCGAGCTGGTGACGGCCCTGGGCGGCGGTCTGGAGGCGGGACGGGATGTGCCCGAGGACAGCCGGACCCAACCGAGCAAGACCCCGGCCGCGCTCGCCATCTTTGACCATTAACAGCCGACCACCGAGAAGCTTGTCATGACTCCCTTGCCTGCACCCTTGCGCTGGCTGTACTCCCTTGAATGGCGCCGGGGTTTCTTCGACTGGGCACGCAGCGACGGCGTGACCTGGGTCTATATCTTCAAGGTCCTGGCTGCTGCGTTCCTCACCCTGTGGCTGGCCATGCGCCTGGAGCTGCCGCAACCGCGCACGGCGATGATCACCGTGTTCATCGTCATGCAGCCGCAGAGCGGCCAGGTGTTCGCCAAGAGCTTCTACCGCTTTCTCGGCACCCTGGCCGGCTCGGCGGTGATGGTGGCGCTGATCGCCCTGTTCGCCCAGAACACTGAACTGTTCCTCGGTTCGCTGGCGATCTGGGTCGGCATCTGCTCGGCCGGCGCCGCCCGTTATCGCAACTTCCGCGCCTACGGTTTCGTGCTCGCCGGCTACACCGCGGCGATGGTCGGCTTGCCGGCCCTGGCCCATCCGGACGGGGCCTTTATGGCGGCGGTATGGCGGGTGCTGGAGATCTCCCTGGGGATTCTCTGCTCCACCCTGGTCAGCGCCGCGATCCTGCCGCAGACCGCCAGCGCGGCGATGCGCAACGCCTTGTACCAGCGCTTCGGGGTGTTCGCCCTGTTCGTCACCGACGGTTTGCGCGGCCGCAGCCAGCGCGACGCGTTCGAGAGCGGCAACGTGCGCTTCATCGCCGAAGCGGTGGGCCTGGAAGGCCTGCGCAGCGTCACGGTGTTCGAGGACCCGCACATGCGTCGGCGCAACGGCCGCCTGAGCCGCTTGAACAGCGAGTTCATGGGCATCACCACCCGTTTCAACGCCCTGCACCAGTTGCTCGAACGCCTGCGCAGCAGCCAGGCCGAGTATGTGCTGGCGGCGATCAAGCCGGGGTTGCAGGACCTTGCCGAACTGCTGGACGGGTTCTCCGGCCGCGCCCTGACCAGCCCCGATGCCGCGCGCCTGGCCGAGCAGCTGGCGAGCTACAAGGCCGAGCTGCCGGCGCGGGTGCGCAGCATGCGCGCGCTGTTCCAGGAGCACGAACCGAGCGATGCCGAGCAGCTGGATTTCCACACCGCCTATGAGCTGCTTTATCGCTTCGTCGACGAGCTGCACAGCTATGCCCAGACCCACGCCTCCCTGGCCGAACACAGCCACGAGCGCGAGCGCTGGGACGAGCCCTTCACCCCACAGACCAACTGGCTGGCCTCGGCCGCCTCGGGGATCCGCGCCTCGTTCATCCTGATCGTGCTTGGCAGTTACTGGGTCGCCACCGCCTGGCCCAGCGGCGCCACCATGACCCTGATCGCGGCGGCCACCGTCGGCCTCTCGGCCGCCACGCCGAACCCGAAACGCATGGCCTTCCAGATGGCCTGCGGCACATTGATCGGGGCCGTGGTCGGCTTTGTCGAGATGTTCTTCGTGTTCCCCTGGATCGACGGGTTTCCGTTGCTCTGTGTGATGCTGGCGCCGGTGATAGTGCTGGGTTCGTTCCTCGCTTCACGCCCGCAATATGCCGGCGTGGGCCTGGGCCTGCTGATCTTCTTCAGCACCGGTTCGGTGCCGGACAACCTGACCCTCTACAACCCCTACGCCTTCATCAACGACTACATCGCCATGATCATGGGCATGCTGGTCTGCGCCGCCGCCGGGGCGATCATCCTGCCGCCCAACAGCCGCTGGTTGTGGCGCCGCCTGGAGCAGGACCTGCGCGGCCAGGTGGTGTACGCCATCAGCGGCAAGCTCAAGGGCCTGGCGTCGAGCTTCGAAAGCCGCACCCGCGACCTGCTGCACCAGGCCTATGGCCTGGCGGCGGGGCAGCCGCAGGTGCAGCGCGAGCTGCTGCGCTGGATGTTCGTGGTGCTGGAGGTGGGGCACGCCATTATCGAGCTGCGCAAGGAGCAGGCGATCCTTCCGGTGCACCCGGCCTACGCCGAATCCCAGCCGTGGCGCCAGGCGATCCGGGTGATGGGCCGCTCGCTGGTGCGGCTGTTCCTGCAACCGAGCCAGAGCAACCTGGAGCGCGCGCTGGTCGCGGTCGATCACGCGATCAGCCGGGTCCAGGCCAGCGACGAACCCTTCGCCCCGCACTTCGATACCTCGGTGTTGCGCCGGGTGAAGAGCTACCTGCACTTCATCCGTACTTCATTGCTCGACCCGCAATCGCCGCTGGCCGTCTATGCCGCGCCGCCAGCCGTACAGGCCCCGATCCAAGGACTTGAACATGCCTCGTGAAATCGCCTTCCACGGCGTGTACATGCCGACCATGACCCTGATGTTCTTCATCGCCGCGGCCCTGGCCTGGGCCCTGGACCGCTTCATCTCGGGTTATGACCTGTACCGTTTTTTCTGGCACCCGGCGCTGCTGCGCCTGAGCCTGTTCTGCTGTCTGTTCGGCGCCATGGCGCTCACTGTTTACCGTTGAGAGTCCCACGATGAAAAAGTTTTTCAGCCTGCTCGCGACCCTGCTGGTGCTGGCCCTGGCCCTGTGGATCGGCCGCACCCTGTGGGTGCATTACATGAACACGCCGTGGACCCGCGATGGCCGGGTGCGCGCCGACATCATCAACGTCGCCGCCGACGTCACCGGGGAAGTGGTGGACGTGCCGGTGCGCGACAACCAACTGGTGAAAAAGGGCGACCTGCTGATGCAGATCGACCCCGAGCACTACCAGATCGCGGTCAAGCAGGCGCAGTCGCTGGTGGCTTCGAGAAAGGCCACCTGGGAGATGCGCAAGGTCAACGCCCACCGCCGCGCCGATCTGGACAACCTGGTGATCTCCAAGGAAAACCGCGACGACGCCAGCAACATCGCCGACTCGGCCCTGGCCGACTACCAGCAGGCCCAGGCCCAGCTGGAAGCAGCCGAGCTCAACCTCAAGCGCACCCAGGTGCGCGCCGCGGTGGATGGTTACGTGACCAACCTCAACGTGCACCGCGGCGACTATGCGCGCATCGGCGAGCCGAAGATGGCGGTGGTCGACATGCATTCGTTCTGGGTCTACGGCTTCTTCGAGGAAACCAAGCTGCCCCATGTGCGCGTCGGCGATAAGGCCGATATGCAACTGATGAGCGGCGAGGTGCTCAAGGGCCATGTGGAAAGTATTTCCCGCGGCATCTACGACCGCGACAACCCGGAAAGCCGCGAGCTGGTCGCCGACGTCAACCCGACCTTCAACTGGGTACGCCTGGCCCAGCGCGTGCCTGTGCGCATCCATATCGACGAAGTGCCGGACGGCGTGCTGCTGGCGGCGGGGATTACCTGCACGGTGGTGGTGAAGGAGAGTGGGGAGGCACAGTGATCGGGGCGCTGCCGGGCGTGCCTGCGCGGCATCTCTGGCGAGCCGTCTCCCACAATATCTTGCGGGAGACGGCGGGCGACCAGGCGCTGGCGCGCCGGGGAACCAGGGTTACTTGTAGCTTTTCTGCATGATCGCCAGGGACTTCTTCGCCGTAGCTTCCAAGCCGTCGTCAAGGTGGTTGATGGCGACCACCAGCTTCGGGTTCTGCAGCACGTCGACACCGGGGTAACGCTGCTGGGCCAGCCGCGAGACGATGATGTACTGGGTCACCGCGTAATGCAGCTTGAACTTGCCGCTGTCCCGGGCCTTGGCGATGGCCGCTTTGACAAAGGCCTGGCGCTCGGCCGTCGTCATGCCCTTGAACAGGTCGGGGATATCGAAATGGATCTCGGCCGAGAAAATGGCCACCTCCTCAGCCCGCGCCTCGTCGTACATCACCTGCTTGCTGGTCACGCGCGCCTTCAGCTCGCTGAAGCGTTGTTCGCCTTCGGCCAGTTGCTCCGGGCTCATCTTGCCTTTCAAGGCATCCAGCTGGCTGGTGTCTTCGGTGTTATCGATGACCTTCAGCCAGGCATAGGCCTTCACCAGGTCGCCAGACTCTTCGGCGGCGTCGGCCAGGCTCTGCTGCGGTTCCGGGTTGCCATGCAGGGCCGAGCGCTCTAGCCAGCGGACGGCCAGATGCTTGTCTTGAGGGATGTCCTTGTCGCCGAACCAGTAGGTGGCGTACATGCCGTACTCGGCGCACCAGTCGTTCTGCGACGCCGAGTAGGCGATGTAGTTGAAGGACTCGCGGTCGCGCTCAGCCTTGGGTCTGTCCGTTTCCTGATCGGTGCTGGTGGACAGGTAGCAGAACGCCCGGGTGTAGTTCGGCGCGGCCATGGCGAAGCAGCTCTTGGCGTTCGTGTAGTCCTCGGCCTCGTACAGCTTGTAACCGGCGCCGTACAGCACATCGGCGTCCATGGCCGGGTTGCAGTATTCGTTGGCACTGACCTTGGGCAAGACGCTTTCCAGCGTCAGCTTGGGCAGGGTGTCATTCAGTTCGGGGATTTTCGGCTCGGTTTTTTCTGGAGCCGTGGTGGCGCAGGCCGCCAGCAAGACAGCCAATGCCAGTGGCAGCACGTTGAACGATTTCAATGGATATTCCCTGATCTGCGATTGAATTAAAGGCGCGCATGGAATCAGGCAGGGGCAAGACGCGAGAAAGGGAGCTTGAGCCGTTCCGTGCTTCAGTGTCGACGCCAGCGATTCCATGCTGTTTGGGCGCAAGCGCTCAAGGGCGTGCATTCTACGGGGATTGCAAGAGGGGACAAGTCGAACGGCGCGGCAGGGGTGGGCTTGTAAGCAAGCGCCGCCCCTGGCGCACGGGCGGCGTTACAGGGCTGTCTGACCGAGAATGACCCCGGCCTTCTTCACCGCCTCATCCACCTGCAGCTCTTTGTCGCTGAGCAGTTGTGCAATCTGCGGATTTTGCAGCACATCGACGCCGGCCTTCTGCAACTGGGCCTGGCGCGTGATGATCACATAAGCGTAGAGCTGGCCACGGGTGCTGAACTCGGGACGGGCGCTCACCCTGGCCACGGCCTGCTCCATGAGGGCATGACGCTCGGCCACGGACAGGCCCTTGAAGGTCTCGGGGTATTCCATATGGATGTTCGCCGAGTACACCGCGATGTTCTCCTCGCGGGCTTCTTTGCGCACCGCGTCCTTGCTGGTGACGATCTTGCTCAGTTGCTCGAAGCCTTGTTCGCCTTCGCTGAGTTGCTGCGGGTTCATCCGTTGTTTCAAGGCGTCGATCTGTGCCTGGTCATCGAGGACCTTGGCCCAGCTGTAGGCCAGCGGCAGATTGCCTTTGTTGCTATGCAGGCGCACCAGGGTCTGTTGCGCATCCGCATCGCCGTGACGCGCGGAGCGTTCCAGCCAGCGCAGGCCCAGGTCGCTGTCCGGGGTCTGCCCGCGCATGCCGTAGGTGAAGTTCTGGAACATGCCGAACTCGGCGCAGGAGTCATTCTTCCCCGCTGAATAGGCCATGTAGCCGAAGGCTTCGCGGTCGCGCTCGGCGCTGTCCTTGCTGCTGTCCTGTTCCGTGATGCTCGCCAGGTAGCACAGGGCCCGGTCGTGGGTGGGCGCGGCCATGATCAGGCAGTTGCGGGCTTGCTCGGGTTTGTCGTCGTTGTACAGCTGGTAGCCGATGCCATACAGCAGGTCGCTGTCCAGCTTGGGGTTGCAGTACTCGTTGGCGACGGCTTGCGGCAACAGCTCCTTGAGGCTGAGCTGGGGCAGGGTGGCGTTCAGCTCCTCGTCTGGCGACGGCGTGCAGCCGATAAGCGCGGTGACCAATACCAACGGCAGCAGGTGTTGAGGTTTCAATGGATATTCCCTGATCGACGATTGAATGGCGGCGAGCATGGAAGAGGGGGAGTTTCAGCGGTTCGCCAGCGATCCATGCGGCCTGATCGAGGCCCTGGAGGCCTCGAGTGCGCGCATTCTACTGGGATTGGGGGTGGGTACAACCACTTGCGTCGCTGGCAAGCCAGCTCCTACATGGAGCTTGCTGGAACCTGTGGGAACGGTCGGGCGACATTCCGCCGCCAGTGATCGACCGTTACAGCTTTGCGCCCAGACCAAAACGCTTCATCAGCACCTTGTCCAGCAAGCCTCTGGGCAACAGGCTGGCCATCAACGGCAATGCGCGGCTGCCATTACCAATCCGGACCAGACGCGCAGGCTTGTCCTGCTGCACCGCCTTGAGCAGCCTGGCGGCAAATTCATTGGCGGGCGTTGGGTGGTCCTGTGAGGCCCTGGCCCGTGCGCGGATGCCTTCGCGCAGCGGCCACCAAGGCGATTGTTCGGTGAGCAATTGCTCGGCTTGATGCCCGGCATTCTTGGCGAAGCTCGAGGCGATGGCCCCTGGCTGGACCTCCATCACCCGGATGCCGAACGGCGCCAGCTCCATGCGCAGTGCATCGCTCAAGGCATGTACCGCCGCCTTGGAGGCGCAGTAGGCACCGGCAAAAGGCGTGACCAGCACCCCCGACACGCTGCCGATATTCACCACCAGTCCTCGGCTGCGGCGCAGCACCGGGAACAGCGCCCGGGTCACGCCGACCAGGGCGAACACATTGGTTTCGAACTGCCGCTGCATGGCCTCGACACCGCCATCCAGCAGCGGGCCCATGGCACCGTAGCCGGCATTGTTGATCAGCAGGTCGAGGCCGCCGTGTTGCTGGTTGATGCGCTCGCCCAAGGCAGCGAGCGCCGGGCCGTCGTTGACGTCCAGTCGCACCGCGTCGAAACCCGCGGCTTGCAGCATGGCCACGTCCTCGGCCCGGCGGGCGGTGGGCAGCACGGTGAAGCCGGCGGCCTTGAAAACATCCGCCAGGGCGCGGCCGATGCCGCTGGAACAACCGGTGATCAGCGCAACGGGCATGGCGCGGTCCTTGTGCAAAAAGAGGGAAGGGGGAATCAGTCGGAGAAACTACCCTGCAAGCGCTCGGCGCGAAACTCCAGGGTTTGCGGGCGATAGCCGGGGCGCAGTGGCGGCAGGGGCAGGCAGTCTTGCCAATTGGCGCCGGCCTGCAACTCGCCGGGGCCGCGATAACGTGGGGCGCTGTACTGGTTGTCTGCGAGGTTCACGGTATCGCCGGGGGCGTAGGCGGCGACGCGCCAGCGCAGTTCGGTCAGCGGCACATCGTTGCCATTGTTCATCTTCAACAGCAGCGGACGATCCGCCGGGCAATGCTCGGGAGCGTAGCTGATACGCAATTCCAGGCGCGCCAGTTGCTGGGCTTCGCGGTTGTCCAGCCAGACCACCCACACCGCCACCAGGCCCAGGCCGAAAGCGGCGGCCATGGACACCGGCAAGGCCTTGGCGGGGTAGCGGACCAGCAGGATCAGCCAGGTGATAACCAGCAGAACGCCGATGAACATGAGGTGAACCTCGGGGGAAATAGAGCCGTCATCCTACCTAAGCGTAGGTGGGATTGGCCAACCCTGATCCCAGGACGGAGAGGGCGCGGCATTTCGGAAAGATTTTGAAAAGGATTGAGGATTGTCTGTTTTTCGAGCATTCGGCAGAGTCGGTTTTCTAGCCAGTTTCGATAGGGAAGTTGAAATGTCTGGGAAACCTGCCGCGCGCGTTGGCGATCCAACCGCCTGCCCTTTGCCTGGTCACGGTACCAATCCGATAACCAGTGGCTCGCCTGATGTCCTCTTTGATCACCTGCCCGCCGCACGGGAGGGTGACCCGACCGCTTGCGGTTCGGCATTGAACGCCAATGTCATTCCCAACGTACTGATCAACGGAAAACCGGTCGCTGTCCTGGGTTCCCTGGGCAGTCACGGCAATGTGGTTGTGGGTGGTTCGGGGACGATCATCATCGGCAACAGCGGCGGCGGTGCGGCGTCCTCCGCAGTAGCCGCACTCCCCTCCGTACCCGGATTATGTTTGAAGTGCCTGCTGCTGGCCGCTCAGCGCAATCAGACCTTTGTCCCGCTGGAAGCACTGGGGAGCAGCGCATGAGGCGTGTCGGCTCTTTATTCTGGCGGCTCTCGGAACCCACCGGTCCGTCGTCCAGACTGCTTGCCCTTATCGATGGTGCCCGCTATCTGACGTTGAACAAACGCCTTGAAGAGGCGGGCGACAGCATCCGTTTTCACTGGCTCCTGAGCGCAGGCGCACTGGATGAAATTAGCCATGCCGGCCCGGTACTGGTCGAGTTTCCAGACTCCAGGAGCGGTTTGCACGGGGCATTCGGCAATTGGCTGATTAGGCGGGACCAGCAGGCGCCGATGGTCTCCTGGCTTTGGAGTGATCAGCCTTTCGACGTCCTGCGCGATTATCACCAGAGCTTGTTGTTCAGCCAAATGCCGGATGGGCGCCGAGCACTGTTTCGTTACTACAGTCCCGAGGTCAGGCGTGCGCTGGACAAGGTGATATCACCCTCCCAGATCCAGCAGCTCATGCGTCATGTCCAGGACTGGCTGGTCTGGCAACCCCTGCAAGGTTGCTATCTCAGCTACGGTGTCGAGCAGGTGGGGGAGCAGCATGTTTGAGTTGAGTGCCGAGCAGCTTTCACAACTGGATGACATTCGTCAGAACGAAGTGTTTGAGCGGTTGTTACTGGAAGTACAGCAGGAGAACCCTGAATGGTTGTCCAGAAAGGGCCTGATGCCGGCTCTACAGATGTTGAAAGACCTGCGTGAGCGTGCGTGGAGTTTTGGCATCGGGGAGCCCGAGTCCGTCGAGCATTTTGTGCGACATGGATTGACCTTTACCGACTTTGACAAGCAGCCGGCCTTTATCGAGTTCATGAACAGGCCTGTAGCGGATAGCCCCGAGCGGCGGTTCGAGGATTACGAGGATATCGTGGCGTTCAGGATGAACATGCAGCACTGGCGGGACATGCAAGCCGCCGGGGAGATTCGACCATGAGTGGATTGGGGATTCTGCCAAGCACAGGGCCCATGGCTCTACGCATGACGCCTCGCTTGGGGCCACGTTTACCATTCGAGATTCCAGCCCCGACTCCCAGGCTGCCGATGCCCCCTCCACGGCCAATGCCGATGCCGGCTCCCAGGCCCACTCAGCCACTGCCGGCGCCCCGGCCAATCCCGCAGCCCGTCCCTTTGCCGCAGACGCAACCCCAGGCAAAACCCAGGGTGGATGCGCCTCCGACGACCGCTGAACGGACTCGGGAAGCCGAGCGCGACTGCAAGGTCAAACGGGACAAGGACTGTGTGAAATGCCCCCCCGAGCAGGGGACCATGACGATACCCAACAACGGCAAAGGTCATAGTATGTCCGCCCAGTCCGCGCTCTATCAGGCGTGGGTGACTGCTTTCCCGACGCCCTACGAGTGGTGGTGGAACAACACCTGGTGGGATGGTTTCGACAAACCGCGTTGCACCTTGCTGGAAGCCAAGGCCAATTACGCGTTCATGTTCATTCCGCTTGTCGGGCTGCCGCGCCCTTGGGCCAATGTGGAGAAAACCCTGATTACCCCGGCCGAGATACATTCCCTGAAAGCCCGGCCCAGCCCGCCGGTTTCGGTGGAATGGCATTTCCTGCAAAGGGTGGTCTATGAGTATTGTGCCGAACAGTATGCGGAGAAGGGGCTCACCAACCTGACCGCCTACTGGAACCCGATGCCGGGCACCAAGGATCATGATGAGTACATCAAGCAACGTGCAAAAGAGCAGAAAGAGTGGGATGAGTACCGCCGTGAAAATCCCGACCGTGTTTTTGAAGCCTGACTGAGGACGAGCGCTTGTTCAGAAAATTTTCATTCGTTCTGCGTTTCGACAAACAGAAGATCTCCGCGGTCCCGCATGAGGCGCAGTTGGAAAGAGCCGAGCGCTTTTTCCGGGGCCTTGGCGAGATCCATCCTCTGCTGCGGGACTGGTATCTGCAGGGCGGTTCCAGGGAGGAGTCCCTGCGCAAGCGGATCAATGACAACTTCGAGTACCTGCGTGAAGAGGCCCGGAGCAACCATAACGACGACTTCCCCACGAAATTGCAGTTTTCCGTGTGGAATGGCCTGGATGATCCCCTGAAGGGCGGGTTGGCCTTTCATTACAACGCACACGACCTGGACTCCGTCGCCAGCATGCGCTTCGAGGATGGCGGGGCGCTCGTGGCAGCCATCCCTGATGTGAAACCGGTGGTGATCGGCATCATCCAGTTGGCCGTTGAACTGTGGCCTGAACTTGACTGGTGTGTGCTTGCGCCAAAAGACCACTATTTGCGCACCAAGGTGTTCAAGGACCGGCAGACCCTCGGCTGGGTCGGGTTTTGTCCACAGGTGTTGCGGGCCGGGGATTTTCCGAGCGCCGACCAGCTCATTGACATTCCAAAACGCGGCACGCTGATCGTGAGTTGTCCACAGGTGATGGATGAGGGCAAACGGGCTGATGTCCAGCGAGTGGCGGAGATCGATATCAAGTTGGTGGAGTTGGGTTATCTGCCGCTGTTCATTAACTAGCTCAGCGGGCCTGGCCCGGGCATAAAAGAATCCCCCATCCAGCCGGCTGTGGATAGGAGCCACAGCCAACTGGATGGTGCTGCGACAGTGCTACTGCATCCGTACCCGCGAGCCACGTTCAGTGCTTAGTCAGTTTCAACAGTGCATACATAATCGAGCCCCAGACCAGAAGCACGACATCCATCCAGTTTCTGGTGGTCAGCAGGCGCTGGAGATGGGGAGGGAAGTTGTCTATGTCTTCCGAGGAAAGAAAGCCTCTGCGAACTGCAGGGCCAGGCCAAAGCATCGATCCTCGAACGGCGGCTAACATTAGAAAATGCGTGAACCATCCCTTGTGAGGAAGGCTGTCGGTCCAGCGATAAAAGTGCTGGCTCCGCTGCAGGGCATCCAGTATCTCTCTTAGGTAACGTCGACTCAGGTAGTAGCTGAACGAGATGTCTATCACGCCCAGTAGAAGTGGGCTGGCGACCAGCACGAGACCTGACCATGAGTACCAAAAACTTTTTCCCATCCTGGTCGTGTTACCTCGTAAATATCTTCCCCTGTTTTCTCCAGGCTCATCACCTGTGAATAGCTGTTGTGATGCCTTCAACTATCCAGTTTCAAAAGTGTGTAAACAATTACTGTCCATACGATCACAACACCATCCAGAGTGTTTTTTATAGCCAGAAGGCGTTTCAGTCGTGGAGGAAAGTTGTGTACATCCTTGGCGCAAAGGAAGCCTCTGCGAACGCCTGCGTTAGGGAAGAGCATCATTCCTCGAACACTGATAAACATTAGGAAATGTTCGAAGCATCCCTCGTACTGGAGTCTCTCAGTCCATCGATGAAAGTAAGAACTTTCCCGCAATGCTTCCAACATTTCCCGCAGGTAGCGGCGGCTTAAGTAGTAGCTGAATGTAAGGCTTACAAGGGCTAGCAGAATCGGGCAGAGGAGTAGTGCAAGAGCCATCCAGGAATACCAGAATTTTTCATCTACCATGGCTGCGTTCTCTCATAAATAATTTCCCCAATTCTCTCCCCAACCACATCACCAGAGTCTGTCCCCAGCGATGTGCCTACGCCTACCAAGGTTGCAACACATAGCACCCCGCCAATTGCGGTAGAGGCTCCGAGCGCTGCACAAATAAGCCTGCTTCCTGCCATTCCAGCTTCAGTGCCAAATATTCCTCCCACTGTCGTACCTGCAAACTTCCCCGTCTCAGTAAACATCACCTTCCTGCAACTCTCATCCCCCGACCCCGCCTGACAAACCTCCTGAACCCTCAACGCCGACGAAACCCCACCAATGGCAATGCCAATATACCCACCCGCCTGCATGTACTTCGCCGCACGGCTGACGGCGTTCACGTGGGTGGCGTATCCCGGGATCTGGCCAGGGGCGCCGGCTTTGTTCCAGTGGTGCACCAGGCTGCGGCTGGAGAGGCCGAGGGCGGTTTTCAGTTTGGGGTGGTCGCCCAGGGGCGTGTAGCCGCGCAGGCGGGTGGAGTTCAGCAGTTGCGCGTCCAGCTGTGCCAGCAGGCGCCGGCGGCGGGCGAGGAACTCGGGGGATCTGAGGTGGCCGTGTTGGCGGTAGCTGTCCTGATGCAGGCGTTCCATGTCTTGCAAGGTCTCGCGTAGTTTGTCCAGGTGTTTGCCCAGCACCGAGGTGCCGATGCCCAGCCAGGTCGAGGCCTGGCTGGTGAAACTGACGATCTCGGCCTGATGGCGAACCATGAAGTCGGCGGCTTCGGGCGTCAGGGGTTCGAGGGCGATCCTGACCTGCTCGGCGGCGAGCATGAGTTGCGCTTCCTCGTAGGTGCAGGCGTGGTTGGCCGGATCGCTGAGCACGATCAGGCTGCCGGCCTTGACCGTAGCGCCAAGGCCTGGATTGAGCGACAGGTATTTGGCCAGGACGCCCGGCGAAGGGCTGTCGAACAGACGGCGCTGCAGTTCGCTCAGCGGCATGCTCCGGGGCACGATGTAGAAGCCTGGGGCGACAGGCGTAGAGGGCTGGACCTGTGAGGGTTTCGCAGGAGCGTCAAGGCCTTGAGGTGTGGTCAGTATCGAGGTGTTTTTGGTACGTGCGCCTGGCAGTGGTGGATTCGGGTTGGCGGGGCGCAGCACACGGGGCATCGGCGTCGGTTCGCCACGGGAGTCGGTGGTGTATTTGTTGCCGGAGGGTTGCTCGGCCATTGCTGTTTTCGCTGTGTTTTCTAGCCTCGCGAAACACTAAACAGCGACAGGGATGAAGTCGTTGAGAGCTATCTGAAACGCCCAGTGGCGCTTTCTAAATGTCATGTAGGAATGGGGGAAAGCACCCTCTGTAGCCGCTGCCGAAGGCTGCGATCGACTGCGTAGCAGGCGCAGGATCTTGAGATCGCAGGAAGGCCTTTGGCCTTATCGCAGCCTGCGGCAGCGGCTACAGGGGATCATTCGCGCAAGAGGAGGGCAGGCGCCCGGGCATAAAAAAGCCCCCGCCCAACCGGCTGCGGATAGGGGACGCAGTCGGCTGGACGGGGGCTTCTTGTTCTGGCGGGTTACTGGGCGATGGTTTTCACCGCGACGCCGCGTTCCACTGGGGTGGAGCGGCCGTAGATGTCTTCGAAGCGTTCGATGTCGTCTTCGCCCAGGTAGCTGCCCGATTGCACTTCGATGATCTCCAGCGGGATCTTGCCCGGGTTGCGCAGGCGGTGCACCGAGGCGATCGGGATGTAGGTGGACTGGTTTTCGGTGAGCAGGAACACGTTCTCGTCGCAGGTGACTTCGGCGGTGCCGCTGACCACGATCCAGTGTTCGGCGCGGTGGTGGTGCATCTGCAGGGACAGGCACGCGCCCGGCTTGACCGAGATGTGCTTGACCTGGAAGCGCCCGCCCATGTCCACCGAGTCGTAGGAGCCCCACGGACGGTAGACCTCGCAGTGGTTCTGGGTTTCGCTGCGGCCCTGTTCGTTGAGGGTGTTGACCAGCTGCTTCACGCCTTGGACCTTGTCCTTGTGGGCGATCATCATGGCGTCCTTGGTTTCCACCACTACGATGTTTTCCAGGCCGATCACCGACACCAGTTTGCCGTTGCCGTGGATCATGCAATTGCGGCTGTCCTGGATCACCACATCGCCCTTGCTGACGTTGCCGTTGGCGTCCTTCTCGTGCACGTCCCACAGCGACGACCAGCAGCCCACGTCGCTCCAGCCGGCGCTCAGCGGCACCACGCAGGCGCGCTGGGTCTTTTCCATCACCGCGTAGTCGATGGAGTTGTCCGGGCAGCAGGCGAAGGTGGCCGGGTCGATGTCCACGGTGTCGGCGTCCTGGGCACTGCGCTCCAGGGTCAGCAGGCAGGTGTCGTAGATGTCCGGGTCGTGCTTTTTCAGCTCTTCGAGGAAGCGGCTGGCGCGGAACAGGAACATGCCGCTGTTCCAGAAGTAGCCGCCGGCCTCGACGAACTCGGTGGCGCGCTTGACGTCGGGTTTCTCGACGAAGTGCGAGACGCGGCTCACGCCTTCCGGCAGCAGCGCATCGTTGGTCGACTTGATGTAGCCATAACCGGTTTCCGGCTTGGAGGCCGGCACGCCGAACAGCACCATCTCGCCGCGCTCGGCGGCCACGGTGGCCAGGGCCAGGGCGCGTTGCAGGGCTTTCTGGTCTTCCAGCACGTGGTCGGCCGGCAGCACCAGCATCAGCTCGTCGCGACCTTCGTTGACCAGCATCATCGCGGTCAGGGCCACGGCCGGCGCGGTGTTGCGCCCGAACGGCTCCATCAGGATGCGCTGGGCTTCGAGTTTGCGCGCCGCCAGCTGTTCGTTGACGATGAAGCGGTGGTCCTTGTTGCAGACCACGATCGGCGTGTCCATGCCTTCGAACACCAGGCGCTCGAGGGTTTGCTGGAACAGCGTGTGTTCGCCGGTCAGGGCGAGGAACTGTTTAGGGAATTGCTTGCGCGAAAGCGGCCAAAGACGTGAGCCACTACCACCTGACAAGATCACCGGAATCATGTTGTTACTCCTTCAAAAATCGTTTGGGTTAGAGCTACTGCGTTCTGTCGTTTCACTCTCTTGTTTTTGTTGCGTATCCGGATTGACCAAGCGTTCCTCCGTAGGAGCCAGGCTTGCCGGNCATCGCCGGCAAGCCTGGCTCCTACAGGGGAGCGTCAAGCCGGAAAATTCATATCAGCGCGTCGAGACCGGGCGCTTGACCCAGACTGGCGACAGGCTGCTGCCATTGCCGGTGACGTAGAGCACTGCGGCTTCGCCGCGCTCCAGGGCGACCGGCTTGAGGTCGCTGACTTTTTTCTCGCCTTCGTACAGCGCGAAGCTGACCTTCACCGGGTTGATTTCACGTTCGCCACGGCCCTTGGCGGCTACCGCCTGGACCACGTCGGTCTTGCCGTCGGCGGTCTTCAGGGTCAGGGCCTTGTCGCTCAGGTTCTGCACCCGGACCAGGGACTTCTGCTTGTTCTTGAACGGCGGTTCCTCGATCAGTTGCGGCTGGCCGCTGGCGTTGTTGACCAGGGTGTAATAGTGGTCGGCGGCGAGTTTCACCGGCAGGCTCTGGCTGCCGACCTTGGCGGTGTAGTCGCCGCCGGGCATGAAGCTGAAGTCACTGCTGGCCAGCGGCGCGACGTCGCTGACATTGGTGCTGCCGACGGTGGCGCTGACTTCCTGGTTGCTGGCGTTGTAGAGACGCACGAAGGACGAACCTTTGGGCGCGGTCGGGCCGTAGAGGGCGGCGTCGCCGGCGAAGGCGGGCAGGGACAGGACGCTCATGCCGGCAGCCAGTGTGATTGCCTTGGCGAGACGACGCGGAGTGATAGTGAAAGTCATGGGTGTCACCTCTCTTTCAGTTTTGCGCCCGATCGGGCGTCTCGGATTTGTTGGTATTGATTGCTACGTTCTGTTGGCGGGCGCCGGCTTGTTTGAGCTCTGCGACCCACTGCGGGTCGGCGTCGCCGATATCGTTATTGACCGGCAGATATCGTTCGGGGAATTCCCAGATCAGCACCTGGGGCGGGCTGTTCTTGAAGGCATCGCTTTTCAGGTAGCTGAGCATCGGCAGCACCGGGCCGTGGCCGTCCTCGGCGTAGCTGACCACGTCGCTGTGCAGGGCCTCTTTGAGCGCGCCGACAAAATTCCAGTTGGGGTTGGCGCTGTAGCTGGTGCCCACCAGGGCCACCGGCACTTCGTTGTCGGCGAACAGTGCGTCGTCGGCGGCCGGCTGATCGTCGGCGGCGCGGGTCACGCGTTTTTGCAGCGGCTCCTTGGCCGGCATCAGGTCCTCGAACAGCGGGTCCAGGGGCAGGAACAGGCGCAGGTCGCCCTTGTGCACCACGGTCTGCTCGGCTTCGGTGACGAAGCGTTGCGGCTGGCCCATCAGCGGTGCCTTTTCGGCAATCGCCTTGGCCAACTGATTGGCGGCGACTTCGGCGCCGGCCGGGGTCCAGTGGGTGTCGGTGCGCAGGAACACTTGCTGGCCGTTCTGCTTGGCCTGTTGCAGCGGGCCCAGCAGGTCGGGGGCGAGGATCTTGTCGGCCGCCACGCGGGCGTGGAAATCCTTATAGAGGTTGGCGTGGATGCTGGCCGGCTGGACGTCGCCCAGGTGTTCCGGGTACAGGCGCACCTTGGCCGGCACTATCGCCATCACCAGTTTCACGCCTTTCTCTTTCAGGGCCTGGCGCACGCCTTCGACCAGCGCGTAGTTGCCTTGCAGGTTGAGTTCTTCGTTGACGATCGGGTGGAACTCTTCATCGCTGTACAGCCACTGGTCGCGGCCGAGCACCACGCCCGGACGACCTTCGTTGAACAGCTTGAAGTCCAGGGCCGCCCACAGGTTGGTGCCCAGGCGCTTGATCGGGAACTCGTCGTCGTAGTGGGTTTCCACGGCCTTGGCCCAGCGACCGTTGAGCACGGTGGCGTCGTTGTTGGTGCTGAAGCCGAAGAAGCTGCGCACCGACCACAGGCCCAGGACCATCAGGGTCACCAGGAACAGGGCGATGTAGAAGACGCGTAATGAGCGGGTCATGGTCAGATCCCTCAGAACTGGAAGTAAAGGAACGGCGAGAAGCTTTGCGCCGAGAGTTTGAGAATCGAGGCGATGAACAGCAGCAGCACCAGGGCGCGCATCACATAACGCGGCCAGTCGGCGACCCAGTAGGCCGGTTGTACCTGGGCTTCGACGCCCACGCTGTAGCCCGGCTGGTGGATGCTGCCCGGCTTGTCCCCCGGTACGGCCTTGATCAGGCCAGGCTGGGCGGTGGCCGGACCGTCGGCCTCGGTGTTGACTTCAGGCTTGCTCTTGACCGGCATCGGGTTGCGATACAGGTCACGCAGGCCGAAGAACGCCAGGGTGGCGTAGGCCACGACCAGGGTCGCCACTTGCAGGCCGGTGAGGCTGGCGCGGTTGAGTTCCGACAGCGACCAGTCGCCGAAGCTGAACATGGCGCCGTACATGCGCCCGGCGACGTGCAGGTTCTCGGCGCGGAAGATCACCCAGCCCATCACCACCAGCAGGAAGGTCAGCGCCCAGCGGATCGGGTTCAGGCTGCGTGGGGTGGTGTTGATGCCCAGGGCCTTCTCGATCGCCAGCCACATGCCGTGCCAGGCGCCCCAGACCACGTAGGTGATGTTCGCGCCGTGCCACAGACCACCGAGCAGCATGGTCAGGAACAGGTTGCGATAGGTCATCAGCGTGCCTTTGCGGTTACCGCCCAGGGTGATGTACAGGTAGTCGCGCAGCCAGGTCGACAGGCTGATGTGCCAGCGCCGCCAGAACTCGGTGATCGACTGGCTGATGTACGGCTGCTTGAAGTTTTCCATGAAGCGGAAACCCATCATCAGGCCCAGGCCGATGGCCATGTCGCTGTAGCCGGAGAAGTCGAAGTACAGCTGCGCGGTGTAGGCCAGGGCGCCGAGCCAGGCGTCGCCGGTGCTCGGGTTCTGCAGGGCGAAGCAATGGTCGGCGACCACTGCCAGGGTGTCGGCGATGAACACCTTCTTGATGAAGCCCTGCATGAAGCGCGTGCAGCCTTCGGAGAACTTGTCCAGGGTGTGGGTGCGGTTGTTGAACTGGTCGGCCAGGTCGCGAAAGCGCAGCACCGGGCCGGCGATCAGGTGCGGGAAGATCGCCACGAACGCCGCGAAGTCGATCAGGTTGCGGGTCGCCGGGGTGTCGCCGCGGTAGACGTCGATGATGTAGCTGATGGACTCGAAGATGTAGAACGAGATACCGATCGGCAACAGCACGTGGGTCAGGATAAACGGCTCCAGACCCATGGAGGTCATGATCGCGTTGAGGCTGTCCACACCGAAGTTGGCGTACTTGAAGTAGCCGAGGATGCACAGGTCCACCGCCACGCCGAGCAGCAGCCAGCGTTGGGCCGGTTTGGTCCTGACCCCGGCGGCACCGACTTTCAGGCCGATCCAGTAGTTCCACAGGGTGACGCCGGCGAACAGCGCCAGGAAGTCCACCCGCCACCAGGCATAGAACACGTAGCTGGCGATCAGCAGCAGCAGGTTGCGATAGCGTTGCCCGCTCAGGTAGTACAAGCCGAGAAAGATCGGCAAGAACAGGAACAGGAACACATTGGATGAGAAAACCATCCCGATCTCTCCATGTTTGACCAACAGTAAAGGGCCGGAGCCCCCCCAAACCCCCCCGTGAAAAACCGGGGAGGTGTATTGCATTCACCGACGCCGTCTGGCGTCCGTATGGACCATCACAACGCCCCTGTAGGAGCGAGG
>NZ_JBQENK010000002.1:236238-254047 GCF_052044735.1 Pseudomonas sp. 22526 | reverse complement strand
CGCTCCTACGGGTTATGAACCCTTGTTGCCCTTCTCGAAGGATGGGTCGTAGACCTTGGTCAGGTCGCCACCCAGGCGGAAGGTCTTGAACGGTTGCATCTTGTGCTTGCTCTCGATCACATCCGGCGCGCAGGTGTAGAGGCTGCAGAAGGGTTCGAGCCAGGCGAATTTCGAGTCGACCTTGAGGTCGGTCATGTCCTGTTCCTTGCCGTTCTTCTCCTCGAACTCATCCGGATCCTTCACCCCGGCCAGCACCCGCTCGCCCAGGCGTTTCAGCGCGCCGTGGTTTTCCTGGCGCAGGTCGACGCCGTTGACCTGGGCGAAGCTGGCGATCATCGCCAACGGCGGCAGGGCGTAGTTGTGATAGGCCAGGGCGCGTTGCTGGCGCTTGAGTTCGTTGGGCAGGAAACCGTCGGCATCGACCTGGTTGGCGCCGACCTTGTATTCCTTCACGGCCCAGTCGAACAGGTCGCGGCGGTTGGTCGCCACGGCCGTCGCCATCACCGACCAGGCGGCCCAGTACGAGTGGTTGTTGGTCTGCTCCAGCGGCAGGTTGTCCCAGTCGCTGACCACCTGGTCGGCCAGCTTGCTGAACCAGGCCTCGATCTGTTGCGCTTGCTGCGGGTGGGTGTCCAGCGGATGGGAGTCGGAGAACTTCAGGCGCAGGTAGGCCGAGGCCATGCTGCCCAGGGCCCATTTGCGCATGGACTTGCCGGTGTGGTTGAAGTCCTTGGACATCAGCGCATCGGCCTGGGCCCAGGCCGTCAGCCAGCTCAGGGTGCAGTCCAGTTGTTCCGGACGGCCGTCGCGCATGAACTGCATCACCCGCTTGCTGGTGCCGCGCTCGATCTTGGTGATGTCGGCGGTGCTGTCGCGAAAGGCCTTTTCCGATTGCACGTTGAGGGTCGCGCGGGCCTTGTCCGAACCTTCGTACTTGCTGCGAAATTGCAGCGAGCCGGTGTAAGGCGCGGGCATGGCGTCGCAGCCTTCGCTGTGGTCGCCGCTCTTGAATTTATCCACCGGCGCGTAATAACCCTGGGGCGGGCGCAGTGGGGCCGCGGCCTGGGTTGCGCCGGCGAACAGCGCCAGGCTCAACAGGCTCGGGGCCAATAACTGTTTCAGCGTTTTGCTTTGCATAGGAACCTCATTGCCCGATTTGCGCGGTGCGTTGACCGGCGTCCGGGAATACGTTGCGTTTGCAAATTTTCGCTTCGACTTTCTGCGCCGCGGCGCCCGCTTCCGGACCCTGGACTTCGACCGCCAGCAGGTTCTGCGAGGCCCAGTCTTCGTCGGTGCGCAGTTCAAAGGCGAAACGCCCGTCGGTGTCGGATGTTTCCGGTTTGTCGATCTTGATGTCCTCGTGGCGCCCGTTCATGTACCAGAGGGTGGCTTGCAGGGTTTTCACCGAGGTGTCGGCGAAGCGGATATCGACCTGGTGGCTGCTGTTGCGCAGGTCCATGTTCTTGCTGTTGACCATCAGCTCGTTCTTGCCGGGCTTGAGGGTGGCGCTGGCGCTCATTTGCGCCGGCTTGCCTTCGCAGCCGTTGTCGAGCAGGGCCATCATCTGCCGGTAGATGGTTTCCTGGTCCAGGCGGTACAGCGGCGAGAATTCCCAGATCAGGATCTTCGGTGGCTTGGTCTGGAATTCCTCACTGCCCAGGTACTGCAGCATGGAGCCCTCGAAGCCACCGCCGGGGAAGGCGACGTTGAGGATGTCGGCGCCGATTTCTTCCTGCAGGAAGCCGGCGAAGTTGTAGTTCTTGCCGCTGTGGCTGGTGCCCACCAGGGTGATTTCCGGGTTGCCGGAATCGCCGAACAGGTCGCCGTCGCCGGCTTCGCCCTTGGGTTCGGTGGTGAACTGGTCCATGTACTGGATCGCGTAGCTGGTGCCGCAGAGCTGGCCGGCCATGTTGTGCAGGGTGCCGGTCTTGCCCATGCGCCCGGACTTGTGGGTCTCGAACTCACGCTTGGGAATGTCGGCGAAGGCCGGCAGCTGCTTGACCTTCTGCGCCACGATCTTCGCCGTGCGCTGGGCGCCGTAGGGGGTCCAGTGCTGGTCGCCGCGGAAGTAGAAGTCGTGGGCAGGCAGGGTTTCCGGCAATTGCTCGTTGGTCAGCGGCGACAGGTCCGGCACCACGTAGCCCATCTGGGCGAAACGGCCGAGCATGCCCTGGTAGTTTTTCAGCGCCTTGTCGTAGTCGAAGCTGGCCTTCTCCTGCGGGTTGAGCTTGTTGCGGTTCACCAGGCCACGGGTCGGCTGGTAGACCAGCACCAGCTCCACGCCCTTGCTCTTGAAGGCATCGTGCAGCTGTTGCAGGCGGCGATAACCTTCCGGCGTGGTGTTGAACTCGGTGCGCAGGTCTTCCTGGGTACGGAACAGCCAGTCGCCCTGGGCTTGCACCAGGGTGGTGAAGTTCTGCTGGTAGCGGGTGGTGTAGTTCTTCGCATCGTGCGCCGCCGGGCACAGGTTGCAGCAGGAATCGGCGGTGAATTTTGGTGCTTGCGAAGCATCGGCGCGGGCGCCGTTGCTGGCGGCGAGAATGCCCGCGGTCAATGCCGAGAGGCTCAAGAGTTTGATCAGGTGTGGGCGCATGACAGTCATCCTCAATCGCGCATTTCGGTCTGGCGTTCGACAGGGTCGATCAGCACGGCTTTCTGCTGGCGCACCAGCAGGTCAAGAATTTCGTCCTGGCGCTCGCCGAGGATCCCCGAGAAGCTGATGCCGCTGCTCTTGGTCGGGGCGAGCATGGACACGCGGTACAGCTCGACGCTCAACGGCGAGTCGATGGACATCGGGCCGCTGCCGTTGGCCGCCAGCTCGCCACCGACCACGATCAGCGACACCTGGGCGTCGAACGGGTCGAGCTTGATGTCACGGTCGGTGTCGGAGAGGTCCTTGATGTGGCCGTAGACGCCGGTCAGGCCGTTGGCCATGGCGACGTTCTCGTACAGGCGGATGTTCACGCTGTTACGAATGCGGATGCCGTGGCGACGGTTGCTGATCACCCTGTTGCCCCACAGCAGGTTGTCAGCACTCTCGTAGAGGGTGATGCCGTCGGTGTGGTTGCGGTAGATCTCGTTGTCGGCGATCAGGTTGTTCACGCTGTTACGGTCGATCACCAGGCCCGAAAGTTTGTTCTCGTAGCTGCGGTTGTTGAAGATGAAGCTGTCGTTCACTTCCCGGGAAATGATGATCCCGTGCTTCTTCTTGGTCCCGTAGACGGTGTTGTCGGCGATGATCAGCCGGTGCGAACGGTCGTGGGGGTCGATGCCGTAGACGATGTTGTCCTTGTAGGTGTTGCCCTTGACCACAAAGTCGCGGGTCTCGTAGCAGTAGAAGCCGTACCACATGTCCGAGAACTCCGAGCCGATGATCCAGCCGGTGGGTTCGGGGCGCTTGAGCACCTTGGCCATGTTCGGCGTGTACTGGGAAATACTCACGCCGTAGGACTTACTGTTGGCGTAGCCGAAGCTGGCCATCTTGCTGTTGACGATGTAGGTCTCGGTGCCGCCCCAGGCCAGCAGGAACGGACGGAATTCCTTGGGCGAGTTGAAGGTCGCCGGGCCGTTGTCCTTCTCGCGCCAGCCGGTGACCTTGGTATCGCGCACGAACAGCTGGCCGTCGTTGACCAGGAACGAACCGCCTTCCTGGGACAGGCGCAGTTCCTGGGTCTGCTGGTCGATTTCCAGGATGCCCTTGCTCCCGACCACGATCGGCAGCCGCGCCAGGTATACGCCCGGCGAGGTTTCGCTGATGTACTGCTTGGGCAGCTTCTTCGCCAGCTCCTTGAGGTTGACGTAACCGTCGTCGATGAAGATCGCCTGGGGGATGCCGTGCTGGCGCACCACCCATTCGGCCATCTTGTTGTCACCGCCGATAAAGTCCTTCAGCGCGTCTTCCTGCATCATGCGGCGCACGCTGATCTTGCCGGGCTTGCTGCGCACGATCTTCGCCGCCGCCGCTTCGGCGGTGTAGCCGGAGAGGTCGGGCAGGGTCGGCTTGGCCAGGTTCAGCGGCGCGGTCGGCGCGCTGCTGACGGTGTAGGTCTTGGCCTGTTGCAATCCCTTGGCCACGGTCGATGGCTTGCCTGGGGTTGTCGCCGGGACCGGTTCGACATTGGCGAAGGCGGCGNAGCAGCAGCGCGCCGGCCAGCAGGCTGATCGAGCCTTTCATCGCTGGGCTGTTCATCGGGCTGTTCATCTCAGGCACTCCCTTGGCGGCTCGCATCAGAAGCGCCAGATCACGTCGACGAAGGCGCGGTGCATGTACGAGTCGACGTTCTTGCCGTAGGCATCGCCCGGCTTGAACACGCCGCCACGAAAACGCACCAGCGCCGAAGGCTCGTCGATCGACTGGCTGAGCGCGGCCGGCAGCAGGCCTTGCTTGAAGTACTTGGTGACCACCAGGTCCACTTCCTGGCCGAGGTCTTTCTCGCCATCGCGCAGCGGCAGGGACGAGCTGGAGAGCAGGGCGCCGGTGGCGTCGTCGTAGTTGTTTTCCACGGCGTTGATACCGTTGCTGCCCACAGGCCTGTTGCCGTCCACGCGCCAGAACTTGTGGTAGATCAGGCTGGCGTCGTATTCGTCGGCGAGCATCCAGGAACCGAACAGGGTGGCGGTCTGCATGTTGTTCATTTCGCCGCGGAAGGCTTCGCCGAAACGGTGCACCCGCGAGCGGGTCCCGGTGTAGTTCGAGCGGTTGCTTTCCAGGCCGTTCTGTTCGTAGTCGCCGCTGGCGCGGGCGTAGGCCGCGCCGACCTGCCATTTCGGGTCCAGGCGCAGGCGCACGCCGAGGTCGGTGGCCCAGCCGTCGAGGCTCTCGCCGCTCTTGGCCTGGGCCGGGCGGGTGCCGTCGGCGTTCAGCGCGTTGACCTTGTCGCGGTCGCCGCTCATGCCGGTGATGCTCGCCCAGTAGTTGAGGGTGTTGGTGTTGCGCCAGTTGTAGGCGTCGCTGTTGGCTTCCAGGCCGAGCCAGGTCAGGTCGCCGTTCTGGCGCTTGTCCAGGGAGTCGGTGGCTTCGCCCGGGACCGGGTAGTCGAGCTTGCCGTCGTCGTGGCTGTGGTGGGCGCGGACGCCGGCCCAATGCCCCGGGGTCCACTGGTAGGCCACGTCGCCGTAGACGTGCAGGCGATCCTTGTCTTCCGGCGCCAGCTCCTTGAGGTCGGTGCGGTATTCGCTGAAGCGTTCGGCGATGCCGGCGTTGGCGCGCAGCAGGGTGGTGTCGAAGGTCCAGTTGAGGGCTTCGATGTTGGTGTCGCGCCATTGGCCGTCGTCGTTGCGCAGGCGCTGGCGGCCGAATTTCAACAGCTCGCCCGGGTAGGGGGTGAGGCCGCTGTAGCCGATCCAGAACTCGCGCATCGCCAGGTAGTTCTTCTTGCTCTTGCGGTCGCTGTTGTTGCTGCTTTCGGTGCTGGCGCCGTCGGACTGCTGCAGGGTGTCGGTCTCGATGATGTCGGTGGAGGTCACCGCCTGGCCCATGGCGTAGGCGCTCCAGTTGCCGCTCTCGCCGTACACCCAGGGACGCAGGTCGAGGCCTACGCCGTTGACGTCGCCGCCGCCCAGGGTGCCGAGGTCACGGTCGTCTTCGGACTGGCCGGTGATCTTCACTTCCAGGCCGAAGTTCTTGGTATCGGTGACGGCTGCCAGCGTCGGGTTGGACCAGAGCAGGGCAAAACCCAGGGCCACACCCAGCTTCGACAGGCTGAACAATTTCCCCGTAGCCGCTGCCGCAGGCTGCGATCGGCTGCGCAGCGGCCGCAAAACCTGTGCGCGCGGTGTCGCTGGCAGATCTCGGTCGCCTGGTTGGCGAGCGCTGCGCGCTCGATCGCAGCCTGCGGCAGCGGCTACAGGATTGGCGTGGCTGGATGGAGTGAACTTCATAGGGATTCCTCACCGTCTTCTTCCTGCAGCGCGTGCAGTTCCAACGTGTTCTGGCTCAAGGCGCCACGCACGGCCTGCTCCTGTTGCAGCAGGCGTTGGGCCTCGGCGCGTTGGCCTGGCGGCAGTTGGGCTTCGAGTTGTTGCGCGAGCTCGTTGGCTTGCGGGGTGTCCTGGGTCTTGGCCAGTTGGCTGAAGACATAGGCGTTGAGCGGGTCGGGCTTGGTGCCCTTGCCCTGGGAAAACAGCTGGGCAATGGCGAAATCGGCGCTGTTCTGGCCGTTGCGCGCGGCGGTCAGCAGGTGGTCCAGGGCCTTTTGCGGATAGACCTGGCCCAGGTAGCCGCGGCGGTAGATCTGGCCGAGGTAGTAGTCGGCGGCGACTTCCTTGCCCTGGGCCTTCTTGAAGTGTTCTTCGGCGACCTTGGCATCGGCCGGGACCATCTTGCCTTCGTAGTAGAGCTTGCCCAGCAGCAGTTCGGCGCGAGGCTGGTCGGCGGCGCGACCGTTGTCCAGGTATTGCATCATCTTGTCGACGTCGCCCAGTTCGGGGAAGTCGTAGAGCAGTTGCGCCAGGGTGACCCAGGAGGCCGGGTAGCCGGGAGCGATCGGCTCCAGCAGCGCCTGCGCGGTTTTCTCGTCGGTCTTGCCCAGGCTGGCATCGCCCAGCACCCGGGCCACGCTGTCCACTCGTTGTGCGCTGATGGCACCACGGGCGTGTCCGGCCTGCAGCTGTTTCAGCAGCTCGGCCTGTTGCTCCGGCTGGCCGCGTTTCTGGTAGACGGTGGCCAGTTCGACGTAGCAGATATCGGTGACGTTCAGCGCTGCCTTGCAGATGGTTTCCACCTCGGCCAGGTGCTGGTCGTAGGTGCCCTGGGTGCGGTACAGCAGCACCTGGGCCAGGCCGGCTTCCGGGTAGCCGGCGCTGCGCCATTGGCTGATCTGCTGCTGGGCGTTGACCTTCGGGAAGCTCTGCGGATATTGCAGGTAGAGCATCGCCAGCGGGATCAGGGTGTTGCCTTCACCGTTGGCGAAGGCCTTTTTCAGCAGGCCTTCGGCTTCGTGATGTTCGGCCTCGGTGGAGCCGGGCTTGGCCACCAGCAGGCGGCCCAGGCGCGCCTGGGCCCGCGGCGAGGTGTCGGCCGCGGCGCGGTAGGTCGCCTCGGCTTGCTTGATCTTCGCCGGGTCGCGGGTTTCCATCTGGATATCGGCCAGGCCGACCTGGGCGTCGCTATAGCCCAGGTCCGCCAGTTGCCGGTAGTTCTGCTCCGCGAGCACGGTGTCGCCGCGCTTCAGGGCTTCGTTGGCCAGGCGCTGGTCGGGCAGGCCGGCGCAACCGGCCAGGGCCATGGCGGTCACCAGAGGCAACAGCAATGCCGAACCCTGTAGCCGCTGCCGAAGGCTGCGATCGGCCGCGTAGCGGACGGTTTCCGGACGCTGTGGTGTTTTCGCCAGAGCGTGTTCATCCCCTTCACGAGTGCGTTGCACTCGATCGCAGCCTGCGGCAGCGGCTACAGGGGCCGTTTTCGTCATCGGGAGTGGGGTATGAATATTCATGGTTAGAGACCGGCAGCCATGGCTTTGTCGAGCAGCCAGTTCACGGATGGGCCGCGGTCGCTGCTGACTTCCACCGGGCGGCCGGCGAAGGCGCTGCTCAGCGGGGCGTCGGGCTTGATCTGCACGCGAATGTCCGAGGACAGGTCGCTGCTGTTGAGGCTGGTGCTGCTGACGATGGTGCCGCTGCGCACCTCGTCTTCGCCGGCGATCTGGAAGCTGACCTTGGTCCCCGGACGCACGTCGGCGAACTGGCGGTAGGAGAAACGCGCCTCGATGTTGGCCTGGCTGTTGCGCGGCACCAGCTGGAAGATCACGTCGCCCTTGCTGGCGTACTGGCCGTCGGCAACCATCTGCTGGGCCACGGTGCAGTCGCAGGGCGAGGTCAGGGTGCCGGTCATCTGCTTGCCGAACAGCTCCTCGACCTTGGCCGGTTGCAACTGGTCTTCGTTCAGGTGGCCCTTGAGCACGTCGAGCATGCTGGTGCTGAAGGTCGCCAGCGGGGCGCCCTTGGCGGCCACGCCGTCGGCCTGGATCAGGCTCTGCACGGTGCCGTCGCGCGGCATGGTGACGTTCATCCCCGGCGCGCTGACCAGGCCGGCCTGGGCGTGGCTGACGAAGTACATGCCGTACACCGACTTGAGGATGAAACCGAAGGCCGCCAGGCCAACGACGAAGATCCCGGCGCTGAAGGTCACCGCACGCAGGCGGCCCAGGGCGCTCATGCCGTGGCCGGCGTCCTTGGTCTTGCGCGCCTTGGTGAAGTTGTCGCGCTGCAGGGTGGCGAGCACGTCGCCCATGGTCACGATGTCGCCGGCCAGGTGCGAGGTGATCAGCTGGCGCAGGGTCGAGATGTCCCGCGGCTCGAGGTTCTGGAACTGGCAACCGACACGGCCGCTCGGGCGATCCACCGAGCGCACCAGCAGCTCCACGTCCATGGCCAGCCCGAGGTTGTCGATGACGAACTGCAGGCGACCCTTGTGCACGTCGCCGACCTTGATCGGCAGTTGCCCGCAGTTGAAGCTCAGGCCGCCGGCGGAGAGGTCGATGACCCGCGCTTCGACCGGGGTCCGGTCGGGGCCGAAGAAACGCAGCTTGGCCGGGATTTTGACCCGGGCGTGTTGGCGTTGGGCTTCGGATTCATGCACTACGTTGACGTTCACGGCGGTGTTCATAAGGGCGATTTCCTAGTTAATTCAGGCAAGGCGGGTCAGACCATCATCAGCAACGCGGCGACGAAAATGCTGCCGGCGGAGAAGGTCATGGTCCGAGACGACCAGGTGTTGAACCAACGTTGAAAGCTGGCGAGGTCACGGGACAGAGCAGTCGGTTGGCGGGTCCAGGACTGTTGGTCGAGGCGGAAGAACACGTAGATCTTCACCAGGGCTCCGACGATCTGGTTGTAATAGAGGATCAAAGGGTAGGCCGGGCCGATCCGGTGCCCCGAACAGGACAGCAGCAGGGTCAGCAGCAGGCGGGTGATACCGATCCACAGCAGGTACACCAGGATGAACGCGGTGCCGTACTTGAAGCTGGCGAGCAGGGCCACGGTCAGGCCCAGCAGGGAGGTCCACATCGACACGCGCTGGTCGAACAGCACCACGCTGGTGAACAGGCCCAGGCGCTTGAGGCCCAGGCCCAGGGCCCGGGAGTTCTGCCGCAGGTTGTTGCCGTACCAGCGGAACATCAGCTTGCGGCTGGCCTTGATGAAACTCTTCTCCGGCGGGTGTTCCACGGTGTTGATCGCCGCGTCGGGCACGTAGAAGGTGTCGTAGCCCAGGCGCATCAGGCTGAACCAGCTGGACTTGTCGTCGCCGGTGAGGAACTTGAAGCGGCCCAGGCGCCAGTGTTGCAGCGAGTCGCTTTCCACGTCGGCGATGAAGTCCGGGTTGGTGACCACGCTGGCGCGGAACACCGACATGCGTCCGGTCATGGTCAACACGCGCTTGGACAGGGCCATGGAGCACATGTTGATGTGGCGCTGGGCGAAACGCAGCTTGTGCCATTCGCTCATGATGTAGCCGCCGCGCACTTCGCAGAACTCGTTGGTGGTCAGGCCGCCGACGTTGCCGAACAGCTGGAACCAGGGCACGGTCTTGCGCACCACGCCTTCGCCGAGCACGGTATCGCCGTCGATCACCGCGACCACGGCACGGTCGTCCGGCAGGTGGCGGGAGATGGCGCGGAAACCGAAGGCCAGGCCGTCGCGCTTGCCGGTGCCGGGGATGCGCACGAAGTCGAGCTTGACGTGGGCCGGCGGGTTCATGCGGGCCCAGAGGCTTTTCACCAGCAGCTCGTCGGACATCTCCACGATCGAGCAGACCACGGTGGTGGGGAAGCCGCAGTCGATGGCTTCACGGATCACCGAGCCATAGACCTGGGCGGTGGTCAGGGCGTCGATCCGGAAGCTGGTGACCATCAGGTACACGTGGGACGGATCGGCGGCCTTGCCCAGCTTGCGCACTTTGCGGCGCAGGTGCGGGTAGACCACATAGAGAAACAGCATGCCGCGCACGAAATGCGTGGCACCCATCGAGTAGCGCCAGATACCCACGGCGCCAATCAGGAAGATGAAGTCCTTCGATTCGGAGTCGAATGTGGACGCGGGCAACGCCAGGGCGAGACCCATCAGTAAACTCAAGAAAAACAGCCAACCTGCGGCCTGGAGTAGGCCGTGCTTTAGCCTGTGCATAATCTGCATCCGTCTCGATCTCGGGCGAGCCTGTGGGGTGGCCCGATGGGGTTAAGGCAGGCGAAAAAGCCAAAGGGGCACATTCCTGTAGCCGCTGCCGGAGGCTGCGATAGGTCCGCAGGACCTCCGGCGATTGCAGGTGCGTCGCGACCCCTTCGGGTTCGACGCAGCCTGCGGCAGCGGCTACAGGAACGGGGGACTGCCCCCGATGCCGCTGGTTACCAGCAGATCCCTTCGGTCCGGCCGCTCGCGCTGGTGGCCTTGGACATGAACCCGACCAGGTCGATGACCTGTTTGCCATGCGGCACTTCTTCGGCCAGAGCGCGGAACTTCTCGTCGCGGTTGCCGAGGATGATCACGTCGGAGTTGTCGATCACCGAGTCGAAGTCCGCGTTGAGCAGGGACGAGACGTGGGGGATCTTGGACTCGATGTAGTCCTTGTTGGCACCGTGGACGCGGGCGTACTCGACGTTGCTGTCGTAGATGCTCAGGTCGAAGCCCTTGCCGATCAGCATTTCCGCCAGCTCCACCAGCGGGCTTTCGCGCAGGTCGTCGGTACCGGCCTTGAAGCTCAGGCCGAGCAGGGCGACTTTGCGTTTTTCGTGGCTGGAGACGATGTCGAAGGCGTTCTGCACCTGGGACTCGTTACTGCGCATCAGCGAGTTGAGCAGCGGCGCTTCGATGTCCAGGGAGCCGGCGCGGAAGGTCAGGGCGCGCACGTCCTTGGGCAGGCAGGAGCCGCCGAAGGCGAAGCCTGGACGCATGTAGTATTGGGACAGGTTGAGGGTCTTGTCCTGGCAGACCACGTCCATCACTTCACGACCGTCGACGCCGACGGCCTTGGCGATGTTGCCGATCTCGTTGGCGAAGGTCACCTTGGTGGCGTGCCACACGTTGCAGGTGTACTTGATCATCTCGGCGACGGCGATGTCCTTGCGGATGATCGGTGCGTCGAGTTCTTCGTACAGCGATTGCAGGACGTCGCCCGATGCCTTGTCGAACTCGCCGATCACGGTCATCGGCGGGAAGTCGTAGTCCTTGATCGCGGTGCTTTCACGCAGGAACTCAGGGTTGACCGCGACGCCGAAGTCGACGCCGGCCTTCTTGCCGGAGCAGTCTTCGAGAATCGGGATCACCACGTTGGCCACGGTGCCCGGAAGTACGGTACTGCGCACCACGATGGTGTGGCGGGAAGTCTTGTCACGCAGGACAAAACCGATCTCGCGGCATACCGCTTCGATGTAGTTGAGTTCCAGGTCGCCATTCTTCTTGCTTGGCGTGCCGACACAGATCATCGACAAGTCGGTGTCGCGAATCGCCTCGGCGAAGTTGGTGGTGCCGCGCAGACGACCGGTTTGAATACCTTGCGCCAGAAGTTCACCCAGACCCGGTTCAACGATCGGCGATTTGCCTGCGTTGATCATGTCGATCTTGTCCTTGGCAACATCGACGCCAACGACCTCATGGCCCCGTGCAGACAGGCAACCGGCACATACCGCGCCGACGTAACCCAAACCAAATATGCTGATGCGCATCGCATTTACCTCTGTGTTATTCACGCCATTAGATGGCCGGAGTTAATGTTTGCCAGCTGTAATTACGCACTCGGAAGTTCAACGAACAAGCGTTGATATATCCAGTGCAGGCAGACTAAGTTCCGAGTGTCTAAATAAGTGCACTCAAGTTGTGCGCAACTTGGCCTTGTTGTAGGGGCTGCCCTTAAATGTCGCCGTCCTTCCTGCTGGAAGGCTGCTCCGAGGTTGGCGATAATCCTGGTTTATAGGCGTGGGCCCATAGTAATCAGGTAGTTACACGCTCCCGGAAGCGCTTTAAGGCGGGCTATGCCATGGCCTTGTAGGGGATAGTAATGGTGCATTATCTCCTGTGTATTGACCCTAAGTTCGAACCCGTGAGCAGTAGGTCAGGACAATATGACAACTTCGCTACTGTCTTTGGATCCCATGTAAGTCATCTCCTACAAACTCGTCGAGAATCGTTACCGGTGGTATGAGCGGTGGTTCAGGACATAGTTCCAGACCGCTGATCCTGTTTTCTGAAATTTCTTGAAATATTGCAAAAGATGGCACTGCTTTCATATTGATAGCACTTACCATTTCAGCCTGTAGTTATGGGGAGTTAAAGCGCGGGGATATTTTTATGCCACTACCGATAAAAATTTTGCGTGCCACTACTGAAAAAAATGACCTCTGTCGAGTGAAACAAAAGTTATAAATTCAGAAGAAAATATTTTGGCGCCAATTGTTTGGCGTTTTGGCGGGAGTCAAAGAGGAAAGTGACCGCTCGTCGACGCACTCGTTTGCGCGAAACCAGTGCGTCGACCGGGTGCGTTATTCCGGTGCGTGATCGCGCAGGAAAACCAGATTGTCGGGTTTCGACTGTTCGGCGCTGTAGCGGTAACCCTGGACATCGAACTGCTTGAGCGCCTGCGGGTCGTTGATGCGTTCTTCGATGACGAAGCGGCTCATCATGCCCCGGGCCTTCTTGGCGTAGAAGCTGATGATCTTGTACTGGCCGTTCTTCAGGTCCTTGAACTCGGTATTGATGATCCGGGCGTTCAGGGCCGTGCGCTTGACCGCCGAGAAGTATTCGTTGGAAGCCAGGTTGAGCAGCAGGTCGTCGCCCTGTTCGGCCAGGGCCTCATTGAGCCATTCGCTGATGCGCGTGCCCCAGAAGGCGTACAGGTCCTTGCCGCGGGCGTTGGCCAGCTTGGTGCCCATTTCCAGGCGGTAAGGCTGCATCAGGTCCAGCGGGCGCAGCAGGCCGTACAGGCCGGAGAGCATGCGCAGATGCTGCTGGGCGTAGTCGAAATCGGCTTCGCTCAGGGTTTCGGCATTCAGGCCGGTGTACACGTCGCCCTTGAACGCCAGCAGCGCCTGCTTGGCGTTGGCCGGAGTGAAGGCCGGGGTCCAGCTGCCGAAACGCGCGGCGTTGAGGCCGCCGATCTTGTCGGAGACGTGCATCAGTTCGCTGATTTGCGCCGGGCTCAGTTCGCGCAATTGCAGGATCAGTTCCTGGGAGTGATCGAGGTACTGCGGCTGGGTGAAGCGTTGCGTGACGGGCGGGGTCTCGAAATCGAGGGTCTTGGCGGGTGAAATCACCATCAGCATGAAGTCGTCTCCTGTAAGCGTCGGGGGATTCTAGGGGCTTGGGCGGTTTGACTCCACCTATCAAGGCAATAGGGGAGGCCGGTCGTCCGTTGACTGCTGCTTTCTGTAGGAGCGAGCTTGCTCGCGATGAACCTGAGAGCAGTGCAAGGTATCAGGCGATAGGCGTCATCGTTGACGCGCATCGCGAGCAAGCTCGCTCCTACAAAGGGGGGATTCAAATAGGGGCGGGCCGTGGCATCGGCTATAGTGCCGCGCGGGTTTTGTTATGGAGACATCCCTTTGCGCAGCGCGTTTTTTCTTTCTATCTGGCTGTTGAGCTTCGGCGCCCTGGCGGCGCCGAGCGATGTGGCGACCCTGGATCGCAGCACCTGGCCGGAACAGCTCGGCAACCCGACCCTGTTCGACGTGGCGTCGCGGGCGGAGATCCTTACCTTTGCCCGCGCCCTGCTGGTCAGCGAGGCCTGGGATGAAGCCTCGTTGAAGCAGCGCCTGGGCCTGCGGATCATCAACATGGCGTCGATCGATACCGCTCGCCAGCGGCTCTGGCAGCAATTGCTGGCCAACTACAACTTCGCCCAGCAGAGCTGCGACCAGGACGCCTCCTTCTGTTTCCTGGTGGAGGACATGGATACCCTGCGCGAGCAGGCCGGCAAGTTCCAGTTGGGCGATGACTCTTATTACGCGCGCTGGGCCGAGCCAAGCCGGGCCTTCCATGAACAGTACCTGGACGAGTTGCTGCGCAAGGCCGCGCTGTTTCCCCAGACCACCAGCGAAATAGAGCGGTTTGGCGACTACGAGCGCAACGGCGACGAACTCAATGACCGGCTGTTCTTGCTGACCTTCGACAGCGCGGCCAATCTCGCCCCGGACAATACCCCCTGGCTCACCGAATACCTGCGCAAGTCGAACATGAACGGCACCTTCTTCGTGCTCGGCAGCGAGGTGCAGAGCCGCCTGGAACAACGTTCGGTGGCCAATCTGCAGGCCCTGTATTCGCAGCAGTGCGTGGGCGTCCAGGGCTGGGAGTATCGCTCCCACAGCCACTGGCAGGACTGGCAGGACTCGATCGAGCGCAGCGTCGAACTGGTCAAGGGCAAGCTGCCGGAAAACTACGTGCCGCTGTTCCGCCCGCCCTACGGCCAGCGCCGGGCCGACGCCCAGGCCTTCTTTAATGCACAGGGCTTGCAGGTGGCATTGTGGGACATAGACCCGCAGGACGGCGCCGGCAAGCTCAAGGGCGAGCAGAGCGGCCAGCGGGTGTTGACCCTAATGCTGTTGTGGCGGCACGGAGTGATCAATTTCAACGCCCGGCAGGATGCGGTGAAGACGGCATTGCCCTGGTTGCTGACGCAGACGGCGCAGAGCGGAATCGGTTGGGAGGATTGTCAGGACGCGTTTCGCTAGAAACGACGAAAGGTCCGTATTTACGGGGGGAGGAGTATTTTTTGCCGATTTTGGCAAGGATTTCGAGGCAGGCGGACTTCCGACTTTAACGGTGCCGGGGCAGCGCGCCAAGGGCTATTCGTCACTCTGCAAAATAAACTTAAAAAAAGCGTCAAAGTGCTTTTTCCTGTCACAGGTTTTGGAGTATTACGAAGTCAGACCGCCGAAACCTGCAACACAGGTGGCGTCTCCCAAGACTCCTTTTGTGTGCAAGTCACTCGACCTCCCGCGGGTGAATTCGACGGTCAATTCGAGGCGCAGCACCGCCATGGTATTGCGTCGACTGGCCCCCACATAAGGTGACCGAGTATGGATGACCACGGACGTAGCCCTTCCTCCAACCAGCCAATCCTTTATGTACTCGATACCAATGTATTGATTCACGATCCAAACGCCCTGCTGAACTTCGAAGAACACCATGTGGCGATCCCGATGATCGTTCTGGAGGAACTCGACAAGCTCAAGAGCGGCCATCACAGCGTTGCAGCGGAATGCCGCCAGGCCATTCGCCTGATCGACAAGACCCTGGGTGAGGCCTCGCCGGAAGATGTCGAGCTGGGCGTGCCTATCCAGCGAGGCAAGAGCGGCCCCAAAGGCCTGCTGTCGATCCTCATGAGCAAACGCTCGGAGCCCAACAGCCTGCTGCCGGAAAACCTCAACGACAACATCATCATCAACCAGTTGATCGACCTGCATGCGCGCAACAAGGAGCTGCGCGTGGTGCTGGTGACCAAAGACATCAACATGCGCCTCAAGGCGCGCGCCTGCGGGATCGCCGCCGAGGACTACAGCACCGACCAGCTGGTCGACGATGTGGCCTTGCTGCCCAATGGCTTCCACAACATGACCGGTTCCTTCTGGGACCGCGTGAGCAAGGTGGAAACCCGCCAGGACCACGGCCGCACCTGGCACCAGGTGCAACTCACCGACAACCTGCCGGCGGTGCACATCAACGAGTTCATCATCGACGAGCAGGGTTTTGTCGGCTGGATCAAGGAGATTCGCGCCGATGTGCTGCTGATTCTCGACCTGCATCAGGAACCCCTGTTGCACCAGGAAGCCTGGGGCCTGAAACCGCGCGACATCTATCAAGGCCTGGCGCTGTTCGCCCTGCTCGATCCGGACATCCATCTGGTCAACCTGTCCGGGGCTGCCGGTTCAGGCAAGACCATCCTGGCCCTGGCCGCGGCCATCGAGCAGACCATGGTCAGCAAGCGTTATCGGCGCATCATCGCCACCCGCAGCGTGCAGGGGCTGGACCAGGAGATCGGCTTCCTGCCGGGCACCGAAGCGGAAAAAATGGAGCCTTGGCTCGGCGCCATCACCGACAACCTCGAAGCCCTGCACATGGATGACGAAAACACCCATGGCAGCGTGGACTACATCCTCAGCAAGGTGCCGCTGCAGTTCAAATCCCTCAACTACATTCGTGGCCGCAGCTTCCAGCAGAGCCTGATCCTGATCGACGAATGCCAGAACCTCACCCCGCACCAGATGAAAACCATCATCACCCGTGCCGGCGCCGGTTCCAAAGTGGTGTGCCTGGGCAACCTGGCGCAGATCGATACTCCTTACCTGTCCGCAACCAGCTCCGGGCTGACCTACCTGACTGAACGCTTCAAGGACTTCCCCAACGGGGTGCACATCACCCTGCAAGGGGTTCCACGCTCGATTCTGGCTGAATACGCCGAATCCCATCTGTAACCTTCACCAGACGGGCGGCCGCAAGGCCGCCCGTTTTTTATGCCCGAACCAAACCTATCTTCCGTAGGAGCGNNNCCCTGCTGCACCGCGTTGCCTGGATCGCGGGCAAGCCTCGCTCCTACAGAATTGGGGGCGGATAATCAGGCGTGCGGAAAATTGACCCTCGGGTTTACAATCGCCTTTCCTGATCAGGAGTAAGGCTGTGCTGACTCATCTCGATTCCCAAGGTCGCGCCAATATGGTCGACGTCACCGACAAAGCCGTGACGTCCCGCGAAGCCACGGCCGAAGCCCGGGTGCGCATGCTCCCGCAAACCCTGCAAATGATCGTCAGCGGCGGTCACCCCAAGGGTGATGTGTTCGCCGTGGCGCGCATCGCCGGCATCCAGGCGGCGAAAAAGACCAGCGATCTGATTCCCCTGTGCCATCCGCTGATGCTCACCAGCGTCAAGGTCGAGCTCAGCGCCGAAGGCGAGGACAGCGTGCGCATCGTTGCCCGCTGCAAGCTGGCCGGGCAGACCGGGGTGGAAATGGAAGCCCTGACCGCCGCCAGCGTCGCGGCCCTGACCATCTATGACATGTGCAAGGCCGTGGACCGCGGCATGACCATCGAAGGCGTGCGCCTGCTGGAGAAGCTGGGCGGCAAGAGCGGCCATTACCAGGCGGGTGAGCAATGAACCTGACCGTGAAGTTTTTCGCCCGCTACCGCGAGGCGCTGGGCGTGGATTCGCTGCGGGTCGCCGGCGATTTCGCCACGGTCGAGGATGTGCGCGCGCTGCTGGCCCAGCGTGAGGGCGCCGAGGTGCTCAGCGAACAGAACCTGATGTGCGCCCGCAACGAAGACCTCTGCCAGCTCGACGAGCCGCTGAGCGACGGCGACGAAGTGGCGTTTTTTCCTACCGTGACCGGGGGCTGACATGGCGATTCGTGTGCAAGCCAGCGCCTTCGATCCGGGGGCGGAAGTCAACGCGATGCATGCGGCGAATGTCGGCGTCGGCGCGGTGGTGAGCTTTGTCGGTTACGTGCGTGATTTCAACGACGGCCTGGATGTGGCGGGGATGTTTCTCGAGCATTACCCGGGCATGACCGAAAAGGCCCTGGGCAAGATCGCCGCCGAGGCCGAACAGCGCTGGCCGCTGCTCAAGCTGGAAGTGCTGCATCGCATCGGCGCGCTGGAGCCGGGTGAGCCGATCGTCTTCGTCGGCGCCGCCAGCGCTCACCGCCAGGCGGCATTCGATGCCTGTGCCTTTGTCATGGACTACCTGAAGACCCGCGCGCCGTTCTGGAAAAAGGAAACCACCGCCGACGGCCCACGCTGGGTGGAAGGGCGTGATAGCGATCATGCGGCGGCGGATCGCTGGAAAGAATGACGGCCTGATCCCTCTCCTCTGGCCGGACGTACGTCATCGCGGG
>NZ_JBQENK010000002.1:4637-236233 GCF_052044735.1 Pseudomonas sp. 22526 | reverse complement strand
CGATAGGCCCTCAGCTACACTCTCCATTCCCCTGCTTTTCCCATTTCTGCCTCTCGACCAAAGGCGGGATGAAGCGCGTCCGCTCCGTTGACGAAATATACGTAAAAGTCCAGTATGGATTTACAAGTACAAAACAAGGCTTCACCCTTTCACTCCTTTCTTCTGTCTTGCCAAACCAACAACAACCCGCGAGAGAACGAATATGAAGAAACTCCCCCTCATCAGTGGCCTGGTCCTTAGCCTGTTGGCGTGCAGCAGCCTGTTCGCCGCCGAGAAAACCCTGCGCATCGGCATCGAGGCGGCTTATCCGCCGTTCGCCTCGAAAACCGACAAAGGTGAGATCGTCGGTTTCGACTACGACATCGGCAATGCCTTGTGCGCGCAGATGCAGGTCAAGTGCCTATGGGTCGAGGGTGAATTCGACGGCCTGATTCCTTCGTTGAAAGTGAAGAAAATCGATATGGCGCTGTCGTCGATGACCATCAACGAAGACCGCAAGAAGTCGGTCGACTTCACTCACAAGTACTACTTCACTTCCTCGCGCCTGGTGATGAAGGAAGGTGCGACGGTCGATGACCAGTACGCCAGCCTCAAGGGCAAGAATGTCGGCGTGCAACGGGCGACCACCACCGACCGCTACGCCACCGAGGTGTTCGAGCCCAAGGGCATCAACGTCAAGCGCTACAGCAACAACGAAGAGATCTACATGGACCTGGCGGCCGGGCGCCTCGATGCGATTTTCGCTGACACCATTCCGCTGAATGACTTTCTGTCGATGCCGCGCGGCAAAGGCTATGCCTTTGTCGGGCCGGAGCTGAAGGACCCGAAATACGTGGGCGAGGGCGCAGGGATTGCGGTACGCAAGGGCAATGCCGAGCTGGTCAGCCAGTTGAATGCCGCCATCGATGGCATTCGCGCCAGTGGCGAATATCAGAAGATTTCCGAGAAGTACTTCAAGTCCGACATCTACGGCGACTGATGTCATGTGGCGTTCGTGAGGACGCCATCGCGGGNTGTAGGAGCGAGGCTTGCCCGCGATGCTTTTCAAAGGGGACTAGCCCTTCAATTCCTTCAGGTGCTTGTACACCGTCGCCCGCCCCATGTTCAGCACGTTGGCCACATAGTTGGCGGCGCTCTTGCCCTTGAACGCGCCTTCGGCGTGCAGCGCCAGCACCAGTTCGCGCTTGTGTTCGCGGGTCAGCAGGTTGAGGCCCAGCTGCCGCTCGCGCAGCCAGTTGTGCAGGAAGGTGTTGATGCGCTCCTGCCAGTCATCGCGAAACAGCGAGTCCGGTTGCGGGATCAGTTTGCTCGGCGAGAGGAACAGGTCCAGCGCCGCCTTGGCATTCTCGAACAGCGAAATATTCAGGTTGATGCACAGCACCGCCAGCGGCTGGCCGTTGCTGTCGCGCAGCACGCTGCTGAGGCTGCGGATCTTCTGGCCGTCCCAGTTGAGCTTTTCATAGGGGCCGATATTCCGCTCGTTGCTGTCCTCGCCGAGCATGTCGTCCAGGGCCGCATCGTCGCCCACTTCGCGCTTGGAGATGTTATTGGCGATGTAGTCGATCTTCTGCGTGCGCAGGTCGTGGAGCACCACCTCGGCATGGGGGAAGAACAGCGTGGCGATGGCGTCGGCGATCGCCCGGAAGTTGTCCAGGGCAGGGTCCTGCGCGGGTGCGGTCATGGGTGGTTCTCCAGGCGGTGTCAGCGCCCTGCAAGGCAGGGCGCTGCGAGTGTGCCGCAATAGTCCGGGCGCGTCACCTGAACGGGTCAGCCGAGACGGGCAGGGGAGAGCATGGCGGCGTCCAGGCCAAAGCGCACCAGTTGCTCGGGCAAGGCTTCGCCACGCACCAGGGCGGCGCTGGCCTGGCCCATGGCCGGCGAGGTCTGGATGCCGTAGCCGCCTTGCGCGGCGACCCAGAACAGGCCCGGTACCTTTGTGTCGAAGCCGGCCAGCAGGTCGCCGTCGCTGACGAAACTGCGCAGGCCGGCCCAGGTCCGGGTCGGGCGGCGAATGGTCAGGGTGGTGGCCTCTTCGATCTGGTAGATGCCCATGGCGATGTCCAGCTCTTCCGGTTGCACGTCGTGGGGCTCTACCAGGTCGGCGTTGGCCGGCGAGCCGAGGAACATGCCCGCGTCGGGCTTCATGTAGAAGGACTCGTCCAGGCTCACCAGCATCGGCCAGTGATGAATATCGACGCCTTCAGGCCCGGCGAAGATAAAGGCCGCGCGGCGTTTCGGCTGCAAGCCCAGGGGCTGGGCGCCGGCCATGGCGCCGACCTGATCGGCCCAGGCACCGGCGGCGTTGATCAGGATGGGCGCACTGAAGGTCTGGCCGGCGGTCTGGACCTGCCACTGGCCCTGTTCGTCACGGCTCAGTCCCAGCACTTCACAGTCGGTACGCACCTCGCCCTGGTTGCGCCGGATGCCGCGCAGGTAACCCTGGTGCAGGGCGTCGGTGTCGATGTCGCTGGCGCTTGGGTCGTAGAGGGCACCGTGGACTTTCTCGCGGCGCAGGATCGGCAGGCGCGCGCAGGCTTCGTCGGCGTTCAGCAACTGCATCTCCGGCACCGTGGCCTTGGCGCTCAGGTACTGGTTGTTCAGCTCGGTGGGGTCGCCGGTGAAGTCCACGGTCATTTCGCCGCGCGGGCTCAGCAGCGGGTGTTCGCAGAAACCTTCCGGCGGGGCATCGAAAAAATCCCGGCTGGCCAGGGTCAGGGCGCGCACCTGGGGCGTGCCATAGGCCGCGGTATAGAGCGCCGCGGAGCGCCCGGTGGAGTGGTAGGCCGGGTGCGATTCGCGTTCCAGCACCAGCACTCGGCCATGGCGCGACAGCCAGTAGCCGGTGGATGCCCCGGCGATGCCGCCGCCGATGATGATGAAGTCTGCCTGGGTCATTCGAGCCTCCGTAAAAAGGGGATAACGCGCTTCTGTAGGAGCGAGGCTTGCCCGCGATCGATCTTGAGCCCGTCACCGTGGTTCGCTCGGGGCCGTCGATTGCGAGCAAGCTTCGCTGCTACAGGTGTTCCATTGGTATTCAGTGAGCGCACTGCAAGTGGTACAGCGCATTGGCCAGGGCAATGTCTTCCAGGCCCAGGCCGATGGAGCGGAAGAACACGTGGCGCCCCGGCTCCGGTCGTTGGGCCAGGTCGCTGAGCAGTTCGGGCAGGTCGCCGAGAATCTCGGCCTTGTCCCAGCCATGCCGTTCGCCGGCGATCAGCATCTCGCCGGCCGAGCCGGGGGTGGTCTGACGATAGTCGCAATACACCTGCATGTCCTTCAGCGCGGCGGGCGGTACTTCATGGGCCCGCGGCGCGTTGGTGCTGATGGAGGTGATCAGCGCCGGCTTGTGCAAGGTTCGCGGGTCGATCACCGGGGCGGCTGAAGAGGTGCAGAGCATGATGACGTCGGCGTCCTGCAGGGCGTCATCGAGCTGGTTGACGATCTGCAGGCGTGGGTCGAGGGCCTTGAGGCGCGCGATGTCCTCGGCGGGTTTGCCGGCCAGGCCAGGGGAGTACAGGCGGATGGATTGCCACTCGCGCAGGGCTTTCACGTAATGCAGGTGCGCCTGGGCCACGGGGCCGCTGCCGATGATCGCCAGGTGCTGGGCAGCGGCCGGCGCCAGGGCATCGACGGCCACGGCGGTGGTGGCCGCGGTGCGCGCGGTGGTCAGTTCGCCAGCGTCACACAGCAGCAGCGGCTGACCGCTGTCCATCGACATCAGCAGGGTCCAGGCGGTGACCAGCGGGCCTTCGGCGCGGACGATATAGGGCGAGGTCTTGACCCCGTAGACCCGGTCTTCGGCCAGCACGCCCAAGTAGTTGATGAAGTCCCCGGCGCCCTGGGGAAATTCCACCAGTTGCTGCGCCGGCTGCACGGCAAGCCCGGCGGCCAGGTCGTGGAACAGCTTGCGCAGGATCTGCGGGACGTCGACCTGCGCCAGCAACTGGCGGGCTTGAGGCTGGGTAATCACGCAAGGCGTGCTGGACATGCGGGTGCTCCCAAGAAATAAACTAATTTGTCCATTATGGACTTTTAGTTTTGTCGGGCAATATCCAGGCGAAAAAAAACGCAGCCTGTGGTCGGGCTGCGTTTTTTGCGGACAGGCTTGTATCTGTAGGAGCGAGGCTTGCCCGCGAGGCGTCATTGCTGACGCTGCGCGTTATCGTTCATCGCGAGCAAGCTTCGCTCCTACAACAACTCTGCTCAGGTTTTTGGGCGTTTACGCTCCACAGGGCGCAGCAGCTCGGTCGGCGGCATTTCGCAGCTGATCTTGCGGCCCAGCAGCGCCTCGATCGACGGCAGCTGATAGGAGTCGTCCTCGCCGGCGAAGCTGATGGACACGCCGTCGGCGCCAGCCCGGCCGGTACGGCCGATACGGTGCACGTAGTCGTCCGGCACTTCCGGCAGGGTGAAGTTGATCACGTGGCTGATGCCGTCGATGTGGATGCCGCGACCGGCGACATCGGTGGCCACCAGCACGCGGATCTTGCCTTCGCGGAAGCCTTCCAGGGTCTTGATGCGCTTGTGCTGCGGCACGTCGCCGGACAGCTGGGCGGCGTTCACGCCGTCGCGTACCAGGCGTTCTTCGATGCGCCGCACTTCATCCTTGCGGTTGGCGAAGACCATGACCCGTTCCCAGCCGTTGTCGTTGACCAGGTTGTACAGCAGTTTGTACTTGTCGGCGCCGGCCACCGCGTAGATGTGCTGTTCGACATTGGCGTTGGCCACGTTCTCGGCTTCGATCTCGACGATGGCCGGGTCGGTGGTCCACTGCTTGGCCAGGTTCATCACGTCGTCGGTGAAGGTGGCGGAGAACAGCAGGGTCTGGCGTTCGCTTTTCGGCGGGGTCTGGCGAATGATCTGGCGTACCTGGGGGATGAAGCCCATGTCGAGCATGCGGTCGGCTTCGTCCAGCACCATCACTTCGACCATGTCCAGGTGCACGTCGCCGCGCTGGTTGAAGTCCAGCAGGCGGCCCGGGGTGGCCACCAGGATGTCGCAATGGCGGGCTTCGAGGTGCTTGAGCTGTTTGTCGAAGTCCATGCCGCCGACAAAGGTCATCACATTGAGGCCGGTGTATTTGGTCAGGCTGGCCGCATCCTTGGCGATCTGCACCACCAGTTCGCGGGTCGGCGCGATGATCAGCGCCCGCGGCTCGCCCATGTAGCGCTCTTTCGGCGGCGGGGTCTGCAGCAGCTGGGTGATGATCGAGATCAGGAACGCGGCGGTCTTGCCGGTGCCGGTCTGGGCGCGGCCGATGGCGTCTTTGCCGGCCAGGGTGAAACCCAGTACCTGGGCCTGGATCGGCGTGCAGTAGGGGAAACCCAGGTCGTGGATCGCGTGCATCAGTTCCGGCGCGAGTTTGAAGTCGTGGAAGCGGGTCTTGCCTTCCTGGGGTTCGACGACGAAGTCTTCCAGTTTCCAGGTGCTCACCGGTGGTTTCGGTGCGCGTGGGCGGCGCGGCTGTTCGGCCTTGGGCTTGTCGCTGCGCGGCGCGGTCTGGGCCGTCGGGGCGGCTGGGGTCACCGGCTCTTGCTTGGCCACGGGGGCAGGCGCGGTCCGTTCCGGCTGATGGCCGTCGGTACGGCTGCTGGGGCTGGAGGAAGATGGGCTGGAGCCTGGCGCGAGCTGCTCAGCCTCGCTTTTACCGAAGATTTTCTTGAGTGCTTTGAGCACGGTCATCTCATCAATTGGTTAAGGAATGTACGCCGGGCAGTGTAATGCAAGAATCGGGCGCGGCGTAGTGGATTGCTCAACGGGCTACCGAACTTATCGATTCAGCGCAAACGCTCGCCGAGCCAGGCGCCGATATCGCGAATTTCTTCGGGTAACACTTCGTGCCCCATTGGGTATTCATGCCAGGTCGCGGTGACACCATGGTGCTTCAGGTACTCGTAGGCGGTGCGGCCCATGGAGTTCTGCACCACTTCGTCGTACTGGCCGTGCAGGCACAGGGTCGGAATCCGCTGCTGGCTGGCCGAGAGTTCGAGTTCCTCGCTGAAGGTCGGGGCATAGGTGGAGAGGGCAAGTACGCCACCCAGCGGACCCTGCCATTTAAGGAAGGCGGTGTGCAGGACGACCGCGCCACCCTGGGAAAAACCGGCGAGGAAAATCCGCGAAGGGTCTATTCCGCTGGCGCGCTGTTCTTCGATCAGGTCGCTCAGGCGTTTTGCCGACTCTTCCAGCTGTTCGCGGTTGATCGCGCGCGCCGGGCTCATGGCCAGAATGTCGTACCAGCTGGGCATGGCATAACCGCCATTGATGGTCACGGCGCGGGTCGGTGCCTGGGGCAGGACGAAGCGGGTGGTCAGCAGGCTTTCCTGCAGCGCTTCGGCCACCGGCAGGAAGTCGTAGCGGTCGGCGCCCAGGCCATGAAGCCAGATCACACAGGCGTCGACGGGCTTGCTGGGCTGAAGAATCAAGGGCTCGGTCATGGTTGCTCCAAATATGTGCGCACGCGCCCAAGCGGTGCGTGATCGAGGTGCGCGGTCGGTTGATCAGTGAAGAAGATGTCGCAAGGCTGCAAGTTTTGCTCTTGACCCCTGCCAGAACCGCTTTGGCCGGCACTCTGGTACGGGCTTTGCTATAGCCGTTGCGTGAAGTGATTGCGTTCACCCTGCCGGTAACACTATCAGGCTACTGGCGGGTGTGGGATAGCAAAGATCCGATGATGGACGTTCGCCAGTGGCCGCTATGGGCTTCGCGAACATGCAAGGGCTACAGCCCGTTCGGTCGCTTGGTGAGTATGGGTTTTTCTCTTAAATGGATTTTCTCCTACTAGACTCATAGCTAAAGTCCTACGCCGCTTGACCCCATAAAAAGCCAACACGGGTCAACAGCGCCTCATAAGGGTGCGGCAGGACTCAAGCTCCGACACAACAAGAGCAAAACTGGAGGTTTGAATGAAGATGTTGAAATCCACCCTGGCTGTCGTCACGGCCGCCGCGGCTCTGGGCATGAGCGGCTTCGCACAGGCGGGTGCGACCCTGGATGCCGTGCAGAAGAAAGGTTTCGTGCAGTGCGGTGTGAGCGACGGTCTGCCGGGCTTCTCGGTACCGGACGCCACCGGCAAGATCCTCGGCATCGACGCCGACGTCTGCCGCGCCGTGGCCGCCGCGGTATTCGGCGACGCGACCAAAGTGAAATTCAGCCAGTTGAATGCCAAGGAGCGCTTCACCGCGCTGCAATCGGGCGAGATCGACGTACTGTCGCGCAACACCACCTGGACCAGCTCCCGCGATTCGGGCATGGGCCTGGTGTTCGCCGGCGTGACCTACTACGACGGCATCGGCTTTTTGGTGAACAACAAGCTGGGCGTGAAGAGCGCCAAGGAACTGGACGGCGCGACCATCTGCATTCAGGCCGGTACCACCACCGAGCTGAACGTGTCCGACTACTTCCGTGGCAACGGCCTGAAATACACCCCGATCACCTTCGACACCTCCGATGAAAGTGCCAAGTCGCTGGAATCCGGCCGTTGCGACGTGCTGACCTCCGACAAGTCCCAGCTCTACGCACAGCGCAGCAAGCTGGCGACCCCGACCGACTACGTCGTGCTGCCGGAAACCATCTCCAAGGAGCCCCTGGGCCCGGTGGTGCGTAAAGGCGACGAAGAGTGGTTCAGCATCGTCAAGTGGACCCTGTTCGCCATGCTCAATGCCGAAGAGGCCGGCATCACCTCGAAAAACGTCGAGGCCGAAGCCAAGTCCACCAAGAACCCGGACGTCGCTCGTCTGCTGGGCGCCGACGGTGAATACGGCAAGGACCTGAAGCTGCCGAAGGACTGGGTAGTACAGATCGTCAAGCAAGTCGGCAACTACGGTGAAGTGTTCGAGAAGAACCTCGGCAAGAGCACTCCACTGGCCATCGACCGCGGCCTGAATGCGCTGTGGAACAACGGCGGCATTCAATACGCACCACCTGTGCGCTGATGGTTCTATCACCCGGTGGGCCAACCACCGGGTGATGTTCTGTTCCATTATTCCTGGGGCACTTCATGCAAAATTCAATCGGCGCACCAAAGCAGAGGCTCAGTCTCAGCGATCCACGAGTGCGTGCGTGGTTATTCCAGATCGTCACGATTGTCGCGGTGATCTCGCTGGGCTGGTTCCTGTTCAACAACACTCAAACCAACCTCGCGCACCGGGGGATTACTTCCGGTTTCGACTTTCTCGAGCGCAGCGCCGGCTTCGGCATCGCTCAGCACCTGATCTCCTACACCGAAGCGGACAGCTATGCCCGGGTGTTCGTGATCGGCCTGCTCAACACCCTGCTGGTCACCTTCATCGGCGTGATCCTGGCGACCATCCTCGGTTTCATCATCGGTGTGGCGCGTCTGTCGCAGAACTGGATCATCAGCAAACTGGCGACCGTGTATGTGGAAGTGTTCCGCAACATTCCGCCGCTGCTGCAAATCCTGTTCTGGTATTTCGCGGTGTTTCTGACCATGCCGGGGCCGCGTAACAGCCACAACTTCGGTGACACCTTCTACGTCAGCAGCCGCGGCCTGAACATGCCGGCGGCCCTGGTGGCCGACGGCTTCTGGGCGTTCGTGATCAGCATAGTGGTGGCCATCGTCGCCGTCGTGCTGATGAGCCGCTGGGCCACCAAGCGCTTCGAAGAAACCGGCGTGCCGTTCCACAAGTTCTGGGTCGGCCTGGGCCTGTTCCTGGCGATCCCGGCGCTGTGCACGCTGGTTTTCGGCGCTCCGGTGCATTGGGAAATGCCGGAACTCAAGGGCTTCAACTTCGTCGGCGGCTGGGTGCTGATTCCGGAACTGCTGGCCCTGACCCTGGCCCTGACCGTCTACACCGCGGCGTTCATCGCCGAGATCGTGCGTTCGGGGATCAAGTCGGTGAGCCATGGCCAGACCGAGGCGGCCCGTTCCCTCGGCCTGCGCAACGGTCCGACCCTGCGCAAGGTGATCATCCCGCAAGCCTTGCGAGTGATCATTCCGCCGCTGACCAGCCAATACCTGAACCTGGCGAAGAACTCGTCCCTGGCGGCCGGTATCGGCTACCCGGAAATGGTTTCGCTGTTCGCCGGTACCGTGCTCAACCAGACCGGCCAGGCCATCGAAGTCATTGCCATCACCATGAGCGTGTACCTGGCGATCAGCATCAGCATTTCCTTGCTGATGAACTGGTACAACAAGCGCATTGCGCTGATCGAGCGGTGAGGAAACGCGCATGAGCACTCATACTTTCAAACCCGACATGCCACCACCGAGCAGCAGCATCGGGATAGTGGCGTGGATGCGGGAACACATGTTCTCCAGTTGGATCAACACCCTGCTGACCCTGTTCGCCTTCTACCTGATCTACCTGGTGGTGCCGCCGATCCTCAGCTGGGCGATCTTCGACGCCAACTGGGTGGGCACCACCCGTGCCGACTGCACCCAGTCAGGCGCCTGCTGGGTGTTCATCCAGCAGCGCTTTGGCCAGTTCATGTACGGCTACTACCCGGTGGACCTGCGCTGGCGCGTGGACCTGACCGTGTGGCTGGCGGTGATTGGCGTGGCGCCCTTGTTCATCGCCCGGGTTCCGCACAAGGCCATCTATGGCCTGAGCTTCCTGGTGTTGTACCCGATCATTGCCTACAGCCTGCTGCACGGTGGTTATTTCGGCCTGAGCAACGTGGCGACCAGTCAATGGGGCGGCCTGATGCTGACCCTGGTGATCGCCACTGTCGGCATCGTCGGCGCCTTGCCGCTGGGCATCGTGCTGGCATTGGGACGGCGCTCGAACATGCCGGCGATTCGGGTGGTCTGCGTGACCTTCATCGAGTTCTGGCGTGGCGTGCCGTTGATCACCGTGCTGTTCATGTCCTCGGTGATGCTGCCGTTGTTCCTGCCTGAAGGCATGAACTTCGACAAGCTGCTGCGGGCGCTGATCGGGGTGATCCTGTTCCAGTCGGCCTACATCGCCGAAGTGGTGCGCGGCGGTCTGCAGGCGATTCCCAAGGGCCAGTACGAAGCGGCCGCGGCCATGGGCCTGGGCTACTGGCGCAGCATGGGCCTGGTGATCCTGCCGCAAGCCCTGAAGCTGGTGATTCCCGGCATCGTCAACACCTTCATCGCCCTGTTCAAGGACACCAGCCTGGTGATCATCATCGGCCTGTTCGACCTGCTCAACAGCGTGAAACAAGCCGCCGCCGACCCGAAATGGCTGGGTATGGCCACCGAAGGTTATGTCTTCGCGGCCCTGGTGTTCTGGATTTTCTGTTTTGGTATGTCCCGCTACTCCATGCATCTGGAGCGTAAGTTGGACACAGGCCACAAGCGTTAGGAGTATCTCCATGAGTGAAGCGATCAAAAAGCCTGTGGGCCCTGAAGGCATTATTCAGATGCAGGGCGTGAACAAGTGGTACGGCCAGTTCCACGTGCTCAAGGACATCAACCTCAACGTCAAGCAGGGCGAGCGCATCGTCCTGTGCGGGCCTTCGGGCTCGGGCAAGTCCACCACCATCCGCTGCCTGAACCGCCTGGAAGAACACCAGCAGGGCCGCATCGTGGTCGATGGCGTGGAGCTGACCAACGACCTCAAGCAGATCGAAGCGATCCGCCGTGAAGTCGGCATGGTGTTCCAGCACTTCAACCTGTTCCCACACCTGACCATTCTGCAGAACTGCACCCTGGCGCCGATGTGGGTCCGCAAGATGCCCAAGCGCAAGGCCGAGGAAATCGCCATGCATTACCTGGAGCGCGTGCGCATTCCGGAGCAGGCGAACAAGTACCCGGGCCAGCTCTCCGGCGGCCAGCAGCAGCGTGTGGCGATTGCCCGGGCGCTGTGCATGAAGCCGAAGATCATGCTGTTCGACGAACCGACGTCGGCCCTCGACCCGGAGATGGTGAAAGAGGTGCTGGACACCATGATCGGCCTGGCCGAAGACGGCATGACCATGCTCTGCGTGACCCACGAAATGGGCTTCGCCCGTACCGTGGCCAACCGGGTGATCTTCATGGACAAGGGCGAAATCGTCGAACAGGCGGCGCCGAACGACTTCTTCGACAACCCGCAGAACGAGCGGACCAAGCTGTTCCTGAGCCAGATCCTGCACTGATCCAGGCATTGGCTTGAAAATGAACCCGGCCTGGCGCCGGGTTTATTTTTGCCCGGCGTTCATGAAGTCGCGAGACGCAGGTCGGGCTCGCTTGCCGCTGGCTGTGACTCCTGCTGCGCGCTGAGGGCATGCACCTCGGCCATCAATTCGGGATGACGATCGAGCAGGCGCATCAGCATGAACAGCGGCTGGGGCGGGGCGACCTCGCCGCGTTCGTAGCGGGAGAAGGCGTTATGCCCGCCGCCGGAGAGCAGCTTCACCGCCTCCTTCTGCGAGAGGTGCAGCTTGCGGCGGATGCGCTTCATCTCGCTGGCCATGAACTGCCGGCAGTCCTCCAGCAACTGGTCGCCGGCGCTGGCGTAGCGTTCGGCGCTGGCCGCGTCGAACTCGACTTCCCCACAGGCCTGGCACTCCCAGCCATCAAGGCCGTCGACCTGCCGCAGCATGTGCTTGTAATCGATCAGCTCGCTGCGATTGTTGAACGGCTGCATGCCGGCCGGGGCACCGCAACTGACGCATTGTCTTTGCTTCATGGGTGTTTCTCCTTGAAGGAGATCACTGGGGGACCGCCGCCGGGGCGGTACGTGACTTTGATGTACAGCTCCACGGAATCGACGTGGGTGTAATACACGTCCTGCCAGATTCGCTGATCGAGATAACTGGTCATCGACTTGCAGAGCATTTTCCCTTGCAGCCCGGCAATCACCTGCTGCATGTCCCGGCAGGTCAAACCGAGGTGCCGGCCGCTGACCAGGGCGGTTCGGGTAAAGGCTGCTGCCCCTAGCCGCGCGACATCCGCCTGGATCACCGACAGGTCGTAATGAGGTGTGTGCTTTTCCATAAGACACCTGGAGTTGAGATGAAATTACCCTTAAAGGGTTTTTTTGGCAATCGGATTTCCTTTCCGTTTGCTACCTGCGTGCACCGGCTTTGTTGTTCACCCACGCGAAGCTGACTAATATGCCAAAAAAATTCATCCGATGATTGGATGAAAAGGCGACTGCATATGACAGAAATTTCTCCTTTGATTAAACGCTCCCTGGTCGATCAGGCCCTGGAACAGCTGCGCCAGCGCATCAATGACGGTGCATGGAGCATCGGCCAGCGCCTGCCGACCGAGCCGGAGCTGGCGGCGGAGCTGGGCATCAGCCGCAATACCGTGCGCGAGGCCATGCGGGTCCTGGCGTTTTCCGGCCTGGTGGAGATTCGCCAGGGCGACGGCAGTTACCTGCGCGCGCTGGTCGATCCGCTGGACACCCTCAAGGCCCTGTCCCAATGCTCCCTGGAGCAGGCGCGCGAAACCCGGCAGATCATCGAGACGGAGGCCATCGGCCTGGCGGCCCTGCGACGTACCGACCAGGACCTGCTGGAATTGCGCGAAGCCCTGGCCCGCAGCGGCGATCACTATCACGGCGATCTGGAGAGCTATATCGCCTGTGACCTGGTGTTTCACGGGCGCCTGGTGGACGCCGCGCATAACCCCACCCTCAGCGAGCTGTACCGCTATTTCTCCAGCGTGGTCGGCGCGCAATTGCGCCAGACCCTGAGTATCAATCCCCGGCGCCAGGCCGTGTTCGATCTGCACATCGACCTGCTGGATGCCGTCGAGCAGCGCGACCCGGAGCGGGCCAAGGCCATTTCCCGGCAATTGATCAATGAACCTTGAGACCGAGAGCACCATGTCCAGCCACCAGGCCAATAACCCGCCACCTATAGCTGTCCCTCGACGCGAGGCCGAGCTCGAAGAACTGCTGATCGACGCCGAGGCCGACGATGCCGAGGTCCAGCAGAGCCACCCGGCCCCACGCCGCCCGTGGCTGTTGCTGCTGGGGCTGATCCTGGTGGCGCTGAACCTGCGCCCGGCGCTGTCGAGCATGGCGCCGCTGCTCAGCGAGGTGTCGCGCAGCCTCGGGCTGTCGGCGGCCCAGGCCGGCCTGCTGACCACCTTGCCGGTGCTCTGCCTGGGGCTGTTCGCGCCCCTGGCCCCGGTGCTGGCGCGGCGCTTCGGTGCCGAGCGGGTGGTGCTCGGCATCCTGTTGACGCTGGCGTGCGGGATCATCCTGCGCAGTTCCCTGGGGGACGTCGGGCTGTTCGCCGGTAGCATCCTCGGTGGCGCCAGCATCGGGGTGATCGGGGTGTTGCTGCCGGGCATCGTCAAGCGCGACTTCGCCAAGCACGCGGGCACCATGACCGGGGTCTACACCATGGCCCTGTGCCTGGGCGCGGCGATGGCCGCCGGGGCGACCGTGCCCTTGAGCCAGCACTTCGATAACAGCTGGGCGCTGGGCCTCGGCTTCTGGGTGCTGCCGGCGCTGGCGGCGGCGCTGTTCTGGCTGCCCCAGGTCGGCAAGCGGCAGGGCGCGCACCATGTGGCCTATCGGGTGCGCGGCTTGCTGCGCGATCCGCTGGCCTGGCAAGTGACGCTGTACATGGGCCTGCAATCCTCGCTGGCCTACATCGTGTTCGGCTGGCTGCCGTCGATTCTTATCGGCCGTGGCCTGAGCCCGACCCAGGCCGGGCTGGTGCTGTCCGGCTCGGTGATCGTCCAGCTCGCCAGTTCGCTGGCCGCGCCCTGGCTCGCAACGCGAGGCAAGGACCAGCGCCTGGCGATCGTGGTGGTGATGCTGCTCACCCTCGGCGGCCTGTTCGGCTGCCTGTATGCCCCGATCGACGGCCTGTGGGGCTGGGCGATCCTGCTGGGCGTGGGGCAGGGCGGCACCTTCAGCCTGGCGCTGACCCTGATCGTTTTGCGTTCGAAGGACGCCCATGTGGCCGCCAACCTGTCGAGCATGGCCCAGGGCATCGGCTATACCCTGGCCTCCATGGGCCCGTTCGCGGTCGGCCTGGTGCATGACTGGACCGGTGGCTGGACCGCCCTGGGCTGGATTTTCGCGGTGATCGGCCTGGGAGCCATAGTCGCCGGCCTGGGCGCCGGGCGTTCGCGCTACGTGCAGGTCGAAAGCGAAAAAATCTGATCCGTCCCACTGTCGGTATTTGCGCGGCGAATGCCGATAGTGTTTCCCGGGTTTGCAGACTATCGTGCAGGCATCTTTCCCTGAGTCGGAGCCTGTTTCATGAGTGACGCCCACCGCGCCTTGATCACTGAGTTCTACAGCGCCTTCCAGCGCCTGGATGCCGAGGCCATGGCCGCCTGCTACACCGAGGATGTGCTGTTCAGTGATCCGGCGTTCGGCGAACTGCGCGGCCGCGATGCCGGTGACATGTGGCGCATGCTCACCACCCGGGCCAAGGACTTCTCCCTGACCTTCGACAAGGTCCGTGCCGACGAGCGCAGCGGCGAAGCCCACTGGGTGGCGACTTACCTGTTCAGCCAGACCGGCCATACTGTGGTCAACGATATCCAGGCGCGTTTCGTGTTCCGTGACGGCAAGATCTGCGAGCACCACGATCATTTCAATATGTGGCGCTGGGCCCGCCAGGCCCTGGGCACCAAGGGCCTGATCCTCGGCTGGACCCCGCTGCTGAAAAACGCCGTGCGCGCCCAGGCCCGCAAAGGCCTGAAAGCCTTCCAGGCCGGCCGCTGAATCCTTGCCTCTGGTAAGATCGCGGCTTGTTATCCACAAGCCGCGAACCCCGTGACCCGCCCCAGCCAATCCTCCGCCAGCGATTCCGAACCTGTACCCGTGGTGAGCAAACCCTGGTTCGTCTACCTGGTGCGCGCCGCCAACGGCGCCTTGTACTGCGGCATCAGCGACGACCCGGTCAAGCGTTTTGCCAAGCACCAGAGCGGCAAGGGCGCGCGCTTCTTCCTCTCCAGCCCGGCCGTCGCGCTGGTCTACACCGAAGCCTGCCGCGACAAGAGCGAAGCCCTGCGCCAGGAACGGCTGATCAAGAAACTCCGGAAAAGTGCCAAGGAATGCCTGGTGGCCTCGGCCGTCGTGGCTTATCAAGCTGACTGATAGGTTGCCATCAGGCAGATCGGTGGGCTGTCAGGAGTTTGCGCGCTAAGCTGGTTCTTCCTACTTATCCGGTGGAACCCCAGCATGTCAGAATTGATTCTGCATCATTACCCGACCTCTCCTTTCGCGGAAAAAGCCCGGCTGTTGCTGGGTTTCAAGGGCTTGTCCTGGCGTTCGGTGAAGATCTCGCCGGTGATGCCCAAGCCCGATCTCACCGCGCTCACTGGCGGTTACCGCAAGACCCCGGTGTTGCAGGTCGGCGCCGATATCTATTGCGACACGGCACTGATCGCCCGACGCCTGGAGCAGGAAAAGGCCTCGCCGGCACTGTTTCCCGAAGGCCGGGAAATGGTCAGCGCGACCTTCGCGGCCTGGGCCGATTCGGTGGTCTTCCAGCATGCGGTGAGCCTGGTGTTCCAGCCGGAGTCGGCGGCCGTGCGTTTCGGCCATTTGCCGCCGGAAGCGGTCAAGGCCTTCATGGCCGACCGCGCCGGGCTGTTCAGCGGCGGCAGTTCCACCCGGGTGTCGCTGGAGTTGGCCAAGCATCAATGGCCGACGCTGATGGCGCGCCTGGAGCAGCAGTTGCAGCGCGAGGAGGGCGACTTCCTGTTCGGCGATCCGTCGATTGCCGACTTCGCCATGGCCCACCCCCTGTGGTTTCTCAAGGGTACGCCGGTGACCGCACCGCTGGTGGACGCCTATCCGGCGGTGGCGGCGTGGCTGGCCCGGGTGCTGGGTTTCGGCCATGGCGCTTCGAGTGCCATGACCTCCGAAGAGGCGCTGGAAGTGGCGCGCAGGGCTATACCGGCAGCCTTGCCGGATGAAGTCTTCATCGATCCGAACGGTTTCCAGTCTGGCCAGCGGGTGCGGATTGCGGCGACCGACTATGGCGTCGATCCGGTAGAGGGGGAGCTGCTGTTCGCCGGGCGCGAGGAGTTGATCCTGCGTCGCGAAGACCCTCGCGGCGGGTTGGTGCATGTGCACTTCCCGCGTCTGGGCTTTCGCATCGAAGCGCAATGACCCTCGTAGGAGCGAAGCTTGCTCGCGATGAAGGATAACGCGGTGTCTCAGGCACTTCGCGTTGCTGCCATCGCGAGTACGCTTCGTTCCTATAGCGGGTGGGGGGATTCCAGGGCGGCGAGGATGCCGTCCGGATCGTAGGTTCGGATCAGCGTGCCATTCACATCGAGGATCGGAATCCCTCGTCCACCCAGGGCTTCATAAGCCTTGCGCGCCTCGGCATCTTTCTCGATATCGAACTCGCGAAAGGCAATGCCCTTCTGATCGAGAAAGCGCCGGGTGGCCTTGCAGTAGCCGCACCAGTCGGTGGCGTAGAGCACCACCCGGGCATTGGCCCGGACCTGCTCCGAGGCAACCTGCGAGGGGTTGAACAGGCGCTCGAGCTTGCCCCAGTTCTGGTACGCCACGACCACCAGCAGGATCAGCAGGAACTTCTTCAGCACGCCCTGCAGCATCAGTTACGGCGCTTGAGCTGATCGGTCAGTTGGGTCGGCAGGCCCTTGATGATCAGGGTCCCGGCTTCTTCGTCATACTCGATCTTCGAGCCCAGCAGGTGCGCCTCGAAGCTGATGGACAGGCCTTCGGCGCGGCCGGTGAAGCGGCGGAACTGGTTGAGGGTGCGCTTGTCCGCCGGGATCTCCGGCGACAGGCCGTAGTCCTTGTTGCGGATGTGATCGTAGAACGCCTTGGGGCGGTCCTCGTCGATCAGCTCCGAGAGCTCTTCCAGGCCCACGGGTTCGCCGAGCTTGGCCTGGCTGCTGGCGTAGTCCACCAGGGCCTTGGTCTTTTCCCGGGCGGAGTCTTCCGGCAGGTCTTCGCTTTCGACGAAATCGCTGAACGCCTTGAGCAGGGTACGGGTCTCGCCCGGGCCGTCGACGCCTTCCTGGCAGCCGATGAAGTCGCGGAAGTACTCCGAGACTTTCTTGCCGTTCTTGCCCTTGATGAAGGAGATGTACTGTTTCGACTGCTTGTTGTTCTGCCACTCGGAGACGTTGATCCGCGCGGCCAGGTGCAGCTGGCCCAGGTCCAGGTGGCGGGACGGGGTCACGTCCAGCTCGTCGGTCACCGCCACGCCTTCGCTGTGGTGCAGCAGGGCGATGGCCAGGTAGTCGGTCATGCCTTGCTGGTAGTGGGCGAACAGCACATGGCCGCCGACCGACAGGTTGGATTCTTCCATCAGCTTTTGCAGGTGCTCGACCGCGACGCGGCTGAAGGCGGTGAAGTCCTGGCCGCCCTCGAGGTATTCCTTCAGCCAGCCGCTGAAGGGAAACGCGCCGGACTCCGGGTGGAACAGTCCCCAGGCTTTGCCTTGCTTGGCGTTATAGCTTTCGTTGAGATCGGCGAGCATGTTCTCGATGGCCGCGGATTCAGCCAGTTCGGAATCGCGGGCGTGCAGGACTGCGGGTGTGCCGTCGGGTTTTTTGTCGATCAGGTGGACGATGCAATGGCGGATCGGCATGGGCTTCTCGGCTGGTTGGCGGGAGAGGGCGTGGCTCCCTGAAAAAGTGCCCAGTGTACCGCACCTGCTGGTTTTGGCGCTGTTTGAAGGGGGGGGAAGGCGGCCTGGGTCAAGCTTATGCATTTTTTTACGGATTTAGAGCAATAAAGCTGACCAAATGGCTAGGTAGAGGCGGATATTTCCCCGTCTCTGTGCTAGTTTTGCCCCGTCTTACGCGATGTCTCGGCGTTAAGCGTGCATTCAGCATTTGTCAGGTCGAACCAAACCCTGATTTCGGTATCTATAACCCCGATCTTTCGTGGTTGTGACCGGGGTGCCAGATCCACAAGATCTGGCTCGATGGCTGACACTGCACTCATGCAATCCAAATGAATTTGATAGGGAAGGAACACCACAATGGCTATTACTAAAGACCAACTGATCGCTGATATCGCTGAAGCTATCGACGCGCCGAAAACCACCGCGCGTAACGCTCTGGACCAACTGGCCCAAATCGTTGCTGATCAATTGGAAAATGGCGGCGAAATCACTCTGCCAGGTATCGGCAAACTGAAAGTGACCGAGCGTCCTGCCCGTACTGGCCGTAACCCATCGACTGGCGCTGCCATCGAAATCGCTGCCAAGAAAGTTATCAAGCTGGTTGTGGCTAAAGGCCTGACCGACTCGATCAACAAGTAAGACTGCAGTAAGACCGTGCCTCGGAACACTTCCGGGCACGGTTTTTAGGCTTTGAGAGCACAACGATTTACGCAAGGTAAATCGCCGTTTTTCCCCTCGCATCTATCCCTTCTGAACCCAACGCTCCTGGCGCCAGGCCTGTTGCTGTGCCTTGTCCTTGAAGGTCCAGGCGACGAAGCGGCTCTGTTTCTGCCCCTGTGACATCTCCACCACCTGGCTCTCCAGCGCCCCGGCCTTTTTCAGCGCGGCCTGAATCGCCGGCAGGTTCGAGGCTTTCGACACCAGGGTGCTGAACCACAACACCTGTTGCGCCACCTGGGCGCTTTCGCCGATCAGTTGGGTCACGAAGCGCGCTTCGCCACCCTCGCACCACAACTCCGCCGCCTGGCCGCCAAAGTTCAGCACCGGCAGCTTACGCTTGGGATCGGCCTTGCCCAGGGCTCGCCATTTGCGCTGGCTGCCGCGGGTGGCTTCCTCCAGGGAGGCATGGAACGGCGGATTGCACAGGGTCAGGTCGAAGCGCTCGTCGCTTTCCAGCAGCCCCAGCAGGATCTGCTTGCGGTTGGCTTGCTGGCGCAGGCCGATGGCCTTGTTCAGGCCGTTGGCCTGGACGATGGCCCTGGCGGCGGCGAGGGCGGTGGTGTCGATGTCGGAACCGAGGAACTGCCAGCGGTAATCGGAGTGGCCGATCAGCGGGTAGATGCAGTTGGCGCCGACCCCGATGTCCAGCACCCGCACTGCCGCGCCGCGGGGAATTACACCTTCGTTATGCGCGGCCAGCAGGTCGGCGAGGAAGTGCAGGTAATCGGCGCGACCGGGTACCGGGGGGCAGAGGAAGTCGGCCGGAATGTCCCAATGGGCGATGCCGTAGAAGGCTTTGAGCAACGCCCGGTTGAACACCCGCACCGCCGCTGGATTAGCGAAATCGATGCTCTCCTTGCCGTAAGGGTTGATGATCACGAAAGCCCCCAGCTCCGGGGTGCTCTTGATCAGCTGTGGAAAGTCGTAGCGGCCTTGATGGCGATTGCGCGGGTGCAGGCTGGCCTTTTCCCGTGGCGCGACGGCCTTGGCCGGGGCAGCGGGTTGAGGCTTTTTGCGCGGAGTTTTGGGAGGGCGGGGGGCGGTCATGGGCGAAATCGGTTCGGGTATGGCTCAAAGTGGCGGGCATTGTCCCATATCTGCCCGGGCCGCGTGGCCTCTGTAGGAGCGAGGCTTGCCCGCGAAGCGTTATCCCTGGCACACCGCGTTATCCTTTATCGCCAGCAAGCTGCGCTCCTACAGAGGCATAAGCTTTCGGTCGGGCACAAAAAAGGGAGCCCTTTGCAGGGCTCCCTTTTTCTTACCGCTCGAATCGCCGTTACAGGCTGGAGATCCGTGCGTGCTGCTCGGCCAGCTTGCCCAGAGCCTGTTCGGCTTCGGCCAGTTTGGCGCGTTCCTTGTCGATCACTTCGGCCGGGGCCTTGTCGACGAAGGCGGCGTTGGACAGCTTGCCGCCGACCCGCTGCACTTCGCCTTGCAGGCGCTGGATTTCCTTGTCCAGGCGCGCCAGTTCGGCGCCCTTGTCGATCAGGCCGGCCATCGGCACCAGCACTTCCATCTCGCCGACCAGGGCGGTGGCGGACAGCGGTGCTTCGTCGCCGGCTTGCAGCACGGTGATCGATTCGAGTTTGGCCAGCTTCCTCAGCAGGGTCTCGTTTTCGCTCAGGCGGCGCTGGTCTTCGACGCTGGCGTTCTTCAGGAACAACGCCAGTGGCTTGCCCGGGCCGATGTTCATTTCGGCGCGGATGTTACGGGTGCCGAGCATCAGGCCCTTGAGCCATTCGATGTCGTCTTCGGCGGCCTGGTCGATGCGTGCTTCATTGGCCACCGGCCAGGGTTGCAGCATGATGGTCTTGCCCTGGATACCGGCCAGCGGCGCCAGGCGCTGCCAGATTTCTTCGGTGATGAACGGCATGAACGGATGGGCCAGGCGCAGTGCCACTTCCAGTACGCGCACCAGGGTGCGACGGGTGCCGCGCTGGCGCTCGACCGGCGCGTTTTCGTCCCACAGTACCGGCTTGGACAACTCCAGGTACCAGTCGCAGTACTGGTTCCAGATGAACTCGTACAGCGCCTGGGCTGCCAGGTCGAAGCGGAACTGGTCCAGTTGACGGGTCACTTCGGCTTCGGTGCGTTGCAGCTGGGAAATGATCCAGCGATCGGCCAGCGACAGCTCGTAGGCTTCGCCGTTCTGACCGCAGTCTTCGCCCTTGTCCAGCACGTAGCGCGCGGCGTTCCAGATCTTGTTGCAGAAGTTGCGATAGCCTTCGACGCGGCCCATGTCGAACTTGATGTCGCGACCGGTGGAAGCCAGCGAGCAGAAGGTGAAGCGCAGGGCGTCGGTGCCGTAGCTGGCGATGCCGTCGGCGAACTCCTGGCGGGTCTGCTTCTCGATCTTCTTCGCCAGTTGCGGCTGCATCATGCCGGTGGTGCGTTTCTGCACCAGGGCTTCGAGCTCGATGCCGTCGATGATGTCCAGCGGGTCCAGGACGTTGCCCTTGGACTTGGACATCTTCTGGCCCTGGCCGTCGCGTACCAGGCCGTGTACGTACACGGTCTTGAACGGAACCTGGGGTGTGCCGTCTTCGTTCTTCACCAGGTGCATGGTGAGCATGATCATCCGGGCGACCCAGAAGAAAATGATGTCGAAACCGGTCACCAGCACGTCGGTCGGGTGGAAGGTCTTGAGGAACTCGGTCTGTTCCGGCCAGCCCAGGGTGGAGAAGGTCCACAGGCCCGAGCTGAACCAGGTGTCGAGGACGTCGTTGTCCTGTTGCAGTGCAACCTCAGGGCCGAGGTTGTGCTTGGCGCGCACTTCGGCTTCGTCGCGGCCGACATAGACCTTGCCCGACTCGTCGTACCAGGCCGGGATGCGGTGGCCCCACCACAGCTGGCGGCTGATGCACCAGTCCTGGATATCGCGCATCCAGGAGAAGTACATGTTTTCGTACTGTTTTGGCACGAAGGCGATGCGGCCGTCTTCCACGGCGGCAATGGCCGGCTCGGCCAGGGGCTTGGTGGAGACGTACCATTGGTCGGTCAGCCACGGCTCGATGATGGTGCCGGAACGGTCGCCTTTCGGCACTTTCAGGGCATGGTCGTCAACGCTGACCAACAGGCCGGCGGCGTCGAACGCGGCAACGATTTCCTTGCGCGCCTGGAAACGATTGAGACCGGCGAATTCGGCCGGGATCTTACCGTCGATGCTTTCGTTCAGCGTGCCGTCCAGGTTGAACACCTGGGCAGCCGGCAGCACTTCGGCGTTCTTGTCGAAGATGTTCAGCAGCGGCAGGTTGTGACGCTTGCCGACTTCGTAGTCGTTGAAGTCGTGGGCCGGGGTGATCTTCACGCAGCCGGTGCCGAATTCAGGGTCGCAGTAGTCGTCGGCGATGATCGGGATGCGACGGCCCACCAGCGGCAGCTCGACGAACTTGCCGATCAGCGCCTTGTAGCGTTCATCGTTCGGGTTAACGGCCACGGCGGAGTCGCCGAGCATGGTTTCCGGGCGAGTGGTGGCGACGATCAGGTAGTCCAGGCCTTCAGCGCTCTTGGCGCCGTCGGCCAGCGGGTAGCGCAGGTTCCACAGTGAGCCATTTTCGTCGTGGTTTTCCACTTCGAGGTCGGAGATCGCGGTGTGCAGCTTGGTGTCCCAGTTGACCAGACGCTTGCCGCGGTAGATCAGGCCGTCTTCGTGCAGGCGCACGAAGGCTTCTTTAACGGCTTCGGAAAGACCGTCGTCCATGGTGAAGCGCTCGCGGCTCCAGTCCACGGACGAGCCCAGGCGGCGGATCTGACGGCTGATGTTGCCGCCGGACTGATCCTTCCACTCCCAGACTTTCTCGAGGAATTTTTCCCGGCCCAGATCGTGACGATTCTGGCCCTGGGCTTCGATCTGACGCTCCACCAGCATCTGGGTGGCGATACCGGCGTGGTCGGTACCCGGCTGCCACAGGGTGTTGCGGCCCTGCATGCGGCGGAAGCGGATCAAGGCATCCATGATCGCGTTGTTGAAGCCATGGCCCATGTGCAGGCTGCCAGTGACGTTCGGTGGCGGAATCATGATGGTGTACGAGTCGCCCGCGCCTTGCGGGGCGAAGTAATTCTCTGACTCCCAGGTCTGGTACCAGGAAGTTTCAATGGCGTGCGGCTGGTAGGTCTTATCCATGCGCGGCGGGACCCTATTGGCATTTATTCAGGAAAAGCCGGGAAGTATAGCGGGGATGAACCGATGCGCGTAGAGCGAGCTGACGGCGGGAGGGCGAAAAGTGCTCGATGAACGGGGATTTTTGCTTGGCGTCAGGGCGTTCGCGGGCAAGTCAGGTTCCCACAGGCACGTGATGACCTGTAGGAGCGAGGCTTGCCCGCGAAAAAAAAGGGCATGGATCAGGCGTCGTACTGGCTCAGCAGGCGATCCATTCGCGCGTCGAGGCGGCGCTTGATCTCGGTTTCGATGTGCGGGGCGAAGTCGTCGATCACGTCTTGCATGATCAGTTGCGCGGCGGCGCGCAGTTCGCTGTCCAGGTGCAGCAGGGCATCCTGGCTCTTGGGCGCGGGGGCGGGCGCTGGTTTCGGTGCCGGTGCCGGGGCTGGAGCGGCCACTACGGGAGCAGGTTGCGGTTCGACCACTGGAGCGGGGGCCGGTTGTGGTTCTGCCGGCGTCTCTTCGAGGGTTTCGACGGCAGGCTTGCCGCCGACCATATCGAACAGCAGTGGAATCTGCACTTCGCCGTCGACGGTTTCGGTCAGCAGCGGAGGTTGCAGGTCGTCATCGCCGAGCAGTTGGCGGATGGACTCGAGGTCATCCAGCAGGTGCGCGGACTTTTGCAGCGGTTTGGGAGTGTCCATCGATGGCTCAGAGTCGCTGTAAACGGTGATCTTGCAGAGGATAGCCCTGTTCGCGGTAGAAACGGAAACTCTCGCGAGCGGCCTGGCGAATAGCCGGGTCTTCCACCACCACTTCGGCAATGCGGGCAAAACGCTGGGCAAATGCCGGGACTTTCAGGTCCAGGTTGACCAGCAGGTCATGGTGCTCGCCGGGGTCGTCGCCCAGGCCGAGAACGATCAGGCCATCCGGCTCGCTTTCGGCGGGACCATGGGGCACGAAGGTTTCGCCCTTGAAACGCCACAACCGGGCATCGAGCTCATCGCGCTGGGCCGCGTCGCTGCAATGCAGGTAGATGCGGTGCCCCATGCGCCAGGCCTTGTCGGTGAGCTTGCAGGCGAAGTCCAGGCGCGCCGAAGGATCCGCGCTGGGAAGGATATAGAAGTCGACTTTGGTCATTGCGGTTCCTGAACCCGGGAGTGNCACCCCGAGGTCATAGGTTTCAGGCTTTGGCTCGGTCCAGCAGGTACTGGGTCAGCAGGGGCACCGGGCGGCCAGTGGCGCCCTTGTCCTTGCCGCCGCTGGTCCAGGCGGTACCGGCGATATCCAGGTGCGCCCAGTTGTACTGCTTGGTGAAGCGCGACAGGAAGCAGGCAGCGGTGATGGTGCCGGCTTTCGGGCCGCCGATGTTGGCGATGTCGGCGAACGGGCTGTCCAGCTGTTCCTGGTACTCGTCGAACAGCGGCAGTTGCCAGGCACGGTCGTCAGCCTGGACGCCAGCGCTCAGCAACTGGCCGATCAGTTCGTCGTTGTTGCCCAGGAGGCCCGAAGTATGGGAACCGAGGGCGACCACGCAGGCACCGGTCAGGGTGGCGATGTCGATCACCGCCTGTGGCTTGAAGCGCTCGGCGTAGGTCAGGGCATCGCACAGCACCAGGCGGCCTTCGGCGTCGGTGTTGAGGATCTCCACGGTCTGGCCGCTCATGGTGGTGACGATGTCGCCCGGACGCGAAGCGGTGCCGCTCGGCATGTTCTCGGCGCAGGCCAGGATGCACACCAGGTTGATCGGCAGCTTGAGTTCCAGCACGGCACGCAGGGTGCCGAACACGCTGGCGGCGCCACCCATGTCGTACTTCATTTCATCCATGCCGGCGCCAGGCTTGAGGCTGATGCCGCCGGTGTCGAAGGTGATGCCCTTGCCGACCAGGGTGTACGGCTTCTCGGATTTCTTGCCGCCGTTGTATTGCATGACGATCAGGCGTGGCGGCTGGGCGCTGCCCTGGCCCACGGCATAGAACGAGCCCATGCCCAGTTCCTTGATCTTCTTCTCGTCGAAGACTTCGACTTTCAGGGCCTTGAATTCCTTGCCCAGGGCCTTGGCCTGTTCGCCTAGGAAGGTCGGGTGGCAGATGTTCGGCGGCAGGTTGCCCAGGTCGCGGGTGAACGCCATGCCGTTGGCGATGGCCTTGGCGTGGGCCACGGCGCGCTCGACTTCGGCCTGCGCGGCCTTGATGGTCAGCAGGGTGATTTTCTTCAGGGCGCGGGGTTCGGCCTTCTGGCTCTTGAACTGGTCGAAGCTGTATTCGCCGTCCACCAGGGTTTCAGCCAGCAGGCGGGTCTTGCCGTAGCTGTCGCGGCCCTTGACCACGATTTCGTCCAGCGCCAGTGCCGCATCGCTGCCGCCCAGGCCCTTGAGGGTATTGAGGATGCCGCTGACGATCTTGCGGAACGGGCGGTCGCCCAGTTCGGCGTCCTTGCCGGTGCCGACCAGCAGGACACGTTCGGCCTTCAGGTTGGGCAGGGCGTGCAACAGCAGGCTCTGGCCGACCTTGCCGTCCAGGTCGCCGCGCTTGAGTACCGCGCTGATGGCGCCGCCACTGAGCTCGTCGAGTTGTTTGGCAACGCTGCCGAGCTTGCGGCCTTCGCCGACGGCGACCACCAGGGTGGCGGTCTTCAACGTTTCCGGGCTAACGCTTTTTACAACCAGTTCCATGTCCGGGTCCCTGAATTAATGGTCAAAGAGCGCAGGGCCGATGCCGTGCGCCAGGCTTGTCATGTATGCAGCTTTTATTAAGAGAAGAGGCGTCGGCAGTGGCCAACGACAGGGCCGCCAGTTTGAACCCGCCCGGTCGAGGCTGACAACCCTCCCATGAGCGAACTTCGCCGCTTTAGAGGCCTGCGTGAGCATGCGCAGTGACAGGCGCATGCAATCACAGGATAATGCGCCATCTTTTTCGGCGGCTCGGCTTCACGGGCCGTGTTTGCTTGTTTGGCCGCCTTAGCCTGACAACCCTGGAGTGTCTGGTTTGATCGTCTTCCGTTATCTATCCCGCGAAGTGTTGGTGACCCTGAGCGCCGTGAGCGCTGTGCTGCTGGTCATCATCATGAGCGGACGTTTCGTCAAATACCTCGCGCAAGCGGCCTCGGGCGCACTGGACCCGGGTTCGCTGTTCCTGATCATGGGGGTCCGGATGCCGGGCTTCCTGCAGCTGATCCTGCCCCTGGGCCTGTTTCTCGGCATCCTGCTGGCCTATGGCCGTCTCTATCTTGAAAGCGAGATGACCGTGCTTTCGGCCACCGGCATGAGTCAGCGGCGCCTGCTGGGCATGACCATGATCCCGGCGACCCTGGTCGCGCTGGTCGTGGCCTGGCTGAGCCTGAGCCTGGCGCCCCAGGGGGCCAACCAGTTCCAGCTGATCCTCAACAAGCAGGATGCGCTGACCGAATTCGACACCCTGGTACCGGGCCGTTTCCAGGCCCTCAACGACGGTACGCGGGTGACTTACACCGAACAGCTGTCCGATGACCGGGCCAACCTCGGTGGGGTGTTCATTTCGGAAAAGCGCCTGAGCCAGGACAAGAAGGACCGGGGCATTTCGGTGCTGGTGGCAGAGAAGGGGCACCAGGACATTCGTCCGGACGGCAACCGCTACCTGATCCTGGAAAACGGTTATCGCTACGATGGTAACCCGGGCCAGGCCGATTACCGGGTCATCAAGTACGACACCTACGGCGTATTGCTGGCCAAGCCGGACGTCAGCGACGAAGTCACCGACCGCGACGCCATGCCGACCCGCGACCTGATCGGCAACCCGGACCTGCGCGCCCATGCCGAGCTGCAATGGCGTATTTCCCTGCCGCTGCTGGTGTTTGTCGTGACCCTGATGGCGGTGCCGCTGTCCCGGGTCAACCCGCGCCAGGGCCGCTTCCTCAAACTGCTGCCGGCGATTCTTCTTTATATGGCTTACCTGACCATCCTGATCGCGGCCCGCGGCTCGCTGGAAAAGGGCAAGCTGCCGCAGGCGCTGGGCCTGTGGTGGGTGCACGGACTGTTTCTATTGATTGGCCTCGGATTGCTGTACTGGGAACCCTTGCGTCTGAAACTGGCGAGCCGCCGCAGCATGAAGGAGGTGGCTCGTGGTTAAGCTCGATCGCTACATAGGTAACAGTGTCCTGCTGGCCATTCTGGCGGTACTGGGGATCATTCTCGGCCTGGCGTCGCTGTTTGCTTTCATCGACGAGATGGGCACTGTCAGCGACAGCTACACCGTGATGAATGTGTTGAGCTTCGTGGTCATGACGGCGCCTCGCCGGCTCTACGAAATGCTGCCGATGGCGGCCCTGATCGGCTGCCTGATCGGTCTGGGCAGCCTGGCCAGCAACAGCGAGCTGACCATCATGCGCGCCGCCGGTGTGTCCATCGGGCGGATCGTCTGGGCAGTGATGAAGCCAATGCTGTTCCTGATGGTGGCCGGCGTGCTGATCGGCGAGTACGTCGCTCCCGCCACGGAAAGCCAGGCACAGGCCAGTCGCGCGCTGGCCCAGGGTTCGGGCGATGCGCAAAGTTCCAAGCGCGGTCTGTGGCACCGTCAGGGTGAGGAGTTCATCCACATCAACGCGGTGCAGCCCAACGGCCTGCTGTATGGCGTGACCCGTTATCACTTCGACGACCAGCGGCACATGCTGTCCTCGAGCTTCGCCCGCCAGGCCCGCTTCGAAGAGAGCTACTGGCAGCTGAGCGACGTCACCACCACCTATTTCCGTGAAGGCCACACCGAAGTCATCAACGTCCCTCAGGAACGTTGGGACGTGGCCTTGAGCCCGCAATTGCTGAGCACTGTGGTGATGGCGCCGGAATCCCTGTCGATCAGCGGCCTGTGGGGCTACATCCACTACCTGGCCGACCAGGGCCTGAACAACGGTCGCTACTGGCTGGCGTTTTGGGTCAAGGTGCTGCAACCGCTGGTCACCGCGGCCCTGGTATTGATGGCGATCTCGTTCATTTTCGGTCCGTTGCGTTCCGTGACGCTCGGCCAGCGGGTGTTCACTGGCGTGCTGGTGGGGTTCACCTTTCGTATCGCCCAGGACCTGCTGGGCCCGTCGAGCCTGGTATTCGGTTTCTCGCCGCTGTTCGCGGTGCTGGTTCCCGCCGGGATCTGCGCCCTGGCCGGGTTCTGGCTGCTGCGCCGGGCCGGCTGACCGGCGCCAATGACGCCACTGGCAAGAGAAACGCCCCTGTCGAAAGACCGGGGCGTTTTGCGTTTATGCACCACTGACAGGCGAACGTGACGCTTGCGTCGTCTATCAGGTACAATTCCCGGCTATTTTTCGGCGGGCTATGCCTGCAGCCTTTTTGAGTGTTGATCCGTGAGTGATTTGAGTCATATCCGCAATTTCTCCATCATCGCCCACATTGACCATGGCAAGTCGACTCTGGCCGATCGCTTCATCCAGATGTGCGGCGGCCTGGCCGAGCGCGAAATGGAAGCCCAGGTTCTGGACTCCATGGACCTTGAGCGTGAACGCGGGATCACCATCAAGGCCCACAGCGTTACCCTCTATTACAAAGCTCGCGACGGCATCACCTACCAGCTGAACTTCATCGACACCCCGGGCCACGTGGACTTCACCTATGAAGTCAGCCGCTCGCTGGCAGCCTGTGAAGGCGCCTTGCTGGTGGTCGACGCTGGCCAGGGCGTGGAAGCGCAGTCGGTCGCCAACTGCTACACCGCCATCGAGCAGGGCCTGGAGGTCATGCCGGTACTGAACAAGATCGACCTGCCGCAGGCCGATCCGGACCGGGTCAAGGAAGAGATCGAGAAGATCATCGGTATCGATGCCACCGACGCCGTGACCTGCAGCGCCAAGACCGGCCTGGGTGTCGACGAGGTGCTGGAGCGCCTGGTAACCACCATTCCCGCGCCGACCGGCAACATCGAGGATCCGCTGCAAGCCTTGATCATCGACTCCTGGTTCGACAACTACCTGGGCGTCGTGTCCCTGGTTCGCGTGCGCCATGGCCGCGTGAAGAAGGGCGACAAGATCCTGGTGAAGTCCACCGGCAAGGTCCACCTGGTGGACAGCGTCGGTGTATTCAACCCGAAACACACCGCCACCGCCGACCTGAAGGCCGGTGAAGTAGGCTTCATCATCGCCGGCATCAAGGACATTCATGGTGCGCCGGTAGGTGACACCCTGACCCTGAGCTCGACCCCCGACGTCGAAGTGCTGCCCGGCTTCAAGCGCATTCAGCCGCAGGTCTACGCCGGCCTGTTCCCGGTCAGCTCCGACGACTTCGAGGACTTCCGCGAAGCCCTGCAAAAGCTCACGCTGAACGACTCTTCGCTGCAATACACCCCGGAAAGCTCCGACGCCCTGGGCTTCGGCTTCCGTTGCGGCTTCCTCGGCATGCTGCACATGGAAATCATCCAGGAGCGCCTGGAGCGCGAATACGACCTGGACCTGATCACCACGGCGCCGACGGTGATTTTCGAGCTGCAACTGAAGAATGGTGAGACGATCTACGTCGATAACCCGTCGAAGTTGCCGGATCTGTCGTCCATCGAAGACATGCGCGAGCCGATCGTGCGGGCCAATATTCTTGTGCCGCAGGAGCACCTGGGTAACGTCATTACCCTGTGCATCGAGAAACGCGGCATACAGCACGACATGCTGTTCCTCGGCAGCCAGGTCCAGGTGACCTACGACCTGCCGATGAACGAAGTGGTCCTGGACTTCTTCGACCGCCTCAAATCCACCAGTCGTGGCTATGCTTCGCTGGATTATCATTTCGATCGCTACCAATCGGCTAATCTGGTCAAGCTGGATGTGCTGATCAACGGTGAGAAAGTCGACGCCCTGGCATTGATCGTGCACCGTGACAACGCGCACTACAAAGGGCGTGCGTTGACCGAGAAGATGAAGGAACTGATTCCTCGGCAGATGTTCGACGTGGCAATCCAGGCCGCCATTGGCGGGCAGATTGTGGCGCGGACAACCGTCAAGGCGCTCAGAAAGAACGTACTGGCCAAATGCTACGGTGGTGACGTTAGCCGTAAGCGCAAGCTGTTGGAAAAGCAGAAGGCCGGTAAGAAACGCATGAAGCAAGTGGGTAACGTGGAAATTCCACAAGAAGCCTTCCTTGCCGTGCTCAGGTTGGATAGTTAGGTCCTATGTCGCTAAATTTCCCGCTGTTGCTGGTCATCGCCGTCGCCGTCTGCGGTCTGTTGGCGTTGCTCGATCTGGTCTTTCTGGCGCCGCGCCGGCGTGCCGCCATTACCAACTATCAGGGCAGCGTCAGCCAGCCGGATGGACTGGTCATCGAGAAACTGAACAAGGAGCCGATGCTGGTCGAGTACGGCAAATCCTTCTTTCCGGTGCTGTTCATCGTGCTGGTGCTGCGCTCGTTTCTGGTGGAACCGTTTCAGATTCCTTCGGGATCGATGAAGCCGACCCTGGATGTGGGCGACTTCATCCTGGTGAACAAGTTTTCTTACGGGATCCGCCTGCCGGTGATCGACAAGAAAATCATCGAGGTCGGTGATCCGCAGCGCGGCGATGTGATGGTGTTCCGCTACCCGAGCGATCCGAACGTCAACTACATCAAGCGTGTGGTTGGCCTGCCGGGCGACGAAGTGCGCTACACCAGCGACAAGCGCCTGCTGGTCAACGGCCAGTCGGTCGCCGAGCAACTGGTCGGTTCCGAGCCGGGCACCCTGGGCAGCGCGGAGCTCTACAAGGAAAAACTCGGCGCCGCCGAGCACCTGATCCGCAAGGAAATGAGCCGCTACCGGGCCACCCCGGACCGTCAGTGGACCGTGCCTGCCGGGCACTACTTCATGATGGGCGACAACCGCGACAACTCGAACGACAGCCGCTACTGGGATGACCCGAGCATTCCCAAGGACCTGCTGGGCATGGTTCCCGACAAGAATATCGTCGGCAAGGCCTTCGCAGTCTGGATGAGCTGGCCCGAACCGAAACTCAGCCACCTGCCGAACTTCTCGCGGGTTGGCCTGATCAAGTAATCACACACGGCGCTGTTGAACACAGCGCCGAATGCTTTTCTGGATCTTGCAGAACACCGGCCCGCCAGGATCGGCAGCCTCCCAGGCGTCACCAGAAGCAGCAGTCAACGATATTCAGGATGTGGATTTGAACACAGCGTTAATTGCCACAGGCACCTCGTGCCTCGTCTCCAAGGTGGTGAAATTCAACCACGAACTCAGCGTGGGTAAACCGTGAGCGTTTCTTTGAGCCGTCTCGAGCGTCAGCTCGGCTACACCTTCAAGGACCAGGAACTGATGGTCCTGGCCCTCACTCACCGCAGTTTTGCCGGGCGCAACAACGAACGCCTGGAATTCCTCGGTGACGCCATTCTCAACTTCGTCGCCGGCGAAGCGCTGTTCGAGCGTTTTCCCCAGGCCCGCGAAGGCCAGCTGTCGCGTCTGCGCGCGCGCCTGGTGAAGGGTGAAACCCTGGCCGTACTGGCCCGCGGTTTCGATCTGGGCGAATACCTGCGCCTGGGTTCCGGTGAGTTGAAAAGCGGCGGCTTCCGCCGTGAGTCGATCCTCGCCGATGCCCTGGAAGCGCTGATTGGTGCGATCTACCTGGATGCCGGCATGGAAACCGCGCGTGAGCGCGTGCTGTCCTGGCTGACGTCCGAGTTCGACAGCCTGACGCTGGTCGACACCAACAAGGACCCCAAGACCCGCCTGCAGGAGTTCCTGCAGTCGCGTGCCTGTGAACTGCCCCGCTACGAAGTGGTGGATATCCAGGGTGAACCCCATTGCCGGACGTTCTTCGTCGAATGTGAAATCACCCTACTGAACGAAAAAAGCCGAGGTCAGGGCGTGAGCCGTCGTATTGCCGAACAGGTAGCGGCCGCCGCAGCACTGATTGCCCTGGGCGTGGAGAATGGCCATGACTGATACAACCGCAACACGCTGTGGCTATGTCGCCATCGTCGGCCGTCCGAACGTGGGCAAGTCCACGCTGCTGAACCATATCCTGGGGCAGAAGCTGGCCATCACCTCGCGCAAGCCGCAGACCACCCGGCACAACATGCTCGGCATCAAGACCGAAGGCGAGATCCAGGCGATCTACGTCGATACCCCGGGCATGCACAAGAGCAACGAGAAGGCGCTGAACCGCTACATGAACAAGACCGCCTCGGCGGCCTTGAAAGACGTCGACGTGGTGATCTTCGTCGTTGACCGCACCAAGTGGACCGACGAAGACCAGCTGGTGCTGGAACGTGTCCAATACGTGCAGGGCCCGGTGATCCTGGCGATCAACAAGACCGACCGCATCGAGGACAAGGCCGAGCTGATGCCGCACCTGACCTGGTTGCAGGAACAGTTGCCGAATGCCGAGATCGTTCCGGTGTCGGCCCAGCAGGGCCATAACCTGGACGCCCTGGAAGGCCTGATCGCCAAGCACTTGCCGGAAAACGATCACTTCTTCCCGGAAGACCAGATCACCGACCGCAGCAGCCGTTTCCTCGCCGCCGAGCTGGTGCGCGAGAAGATCATGCGCCAGCTGGGTGCCGAGCTGCCGTACCAGATCACCGTGGAGATCGAAGAGTTCAAGCAACAGGGCAAGACCCTGCACATTCATGCCTTGATCCTCGTCGAACGCGACGGCCAGAAGAAAATCATCATTGGCGACAAGGGTGAGCGCATCAAGCGCATCGGCATGGAAGCGCGCAAGGACATGGAGCTGCTGTTCGACTCCAAGGTCATGCTCAACCTGTGGGTCAAGGTCAAAGGCGGTTGGTCCGACGACGAGCGCGCCCTGCGTTCGCTGGGCTACGGCGACCTGTAACTCCTGCGAGCGCTTTGCGCTCTATCGCGAGCAAGCTCGCTCCTACAGGGGAGCGGGTGTGCTGCTCGCGATAATTCCGGACCTGTCACTTTCTCAAGCCTTGAGATCCCCCGACACCTATGTCCAGTAACCCTCCCATCGGCCAGCCCGCTTACGTCCTGCACAGTCGCGCCTATCGCGAGAGCAGTGCGTTGGTGGACTTCCTCACGCCCCAGGGGCGGCTGCGCGCGGTGCTGCGTGGCGCGCGGGGCAAGGCCGGGACCCTGGCGCGACCGTTCGTGCCGCTGGAAGTGGAGTTTCGCGGGCGCGGCGAGCTGAAAAACGTCGGGCGCATGGAAAGCGCGGGAACCTCCACCTGGCTCAACGGCGAGGCGCTGTTCAGCGGCCTCTACCTCAACGAACTGCTGATCCGTCTGCTGCCCGCGGAAGATCCGCATCCGGCGATCTTCGAGCACTATGCGGCCACCTTGCTGGCGTTGGCCGAGGGCAGGGCCCTCGAGCCCTTGCTGCGTGCGTTCGAGTGGCGCCTGCTGGACGACCTGGGCTACGGCTTCGCCCTGGACGTGGATATCCACGGTGCGCCGATTGAGGCGCAAGGCATGTATCGCCTGCAGGTGGATGCCGGCCTGGAGCAGGTTCACCTGTTGCAACCTGGCCTGTTCAACGGCACCGAACTGTTGGCCATGGCGCAAGCCGACTGGAGCGCCCCCGGGGCGCTGGCGGCGGCCAAGCGCCTGATGCGCCAGGCGCTGGCGGTGCACCTGGGTGGTCGGCCATTGGTCAGTCGCGAGTTGTTTCGCAAACCCTAGCCGTCCCGTTACGCCATTACGCTCGAATCCTGGCCCGGCCTGCCATGACCTGAGAGCCGTGCGGCCGAACGCCGGCAGTTATTTTCGCGAGCGGACACTATATGCTGTGCACCGAATCTCTAACTCCTCAGGAGCGCTTCCGTGACCACCAGCAATCGCATTCTTCTTGGCGTGAACATCGACCATGTAGCCACCCTGCGTCAGGCCCGGGGCACCCGTTACCCTGACCCGGTCAAGGCGGCGCTGGACGCGGAAGAGGCGGGGGCCGACGGCATTACCGTGCACCTGCGCGAGGACCGCCGGCACATCCAGGAGCGCGACGTGCTGCTGCTCAAGGACGTGCTGCAAACCCGCATGAACTTCGAGATGGGCGTTACCGAGGAAATGATGGCGTTCGCCGAGCGCATCCGCCCGGCGCACATCTGCCTGGTTCCGGAAACCCGCCAGGAGCTGACCACCGAAGGCGGCCTGGATGTCGCCGGGCAGGAAGCGCGGATCAAGGCGGCGGTAGAGCGGCTGTCGAAGATCGGCGCCGAAGTGTCGCTGTTCATCGACGCCGATGAGCGGCAGATCGCGGCCTCCCGCCGCGTGGGTGCGCCAGCCATCGAGTTGCACACCGGGCGTTATGCCGATGCCGAAACGCCGAGCGAGGTGGCCGAGGAGCTGCGGCGCGTGGCCGATGGCGTGGCTTTCGGCCTGGGCCAGGGGCTGATCGTCAATGCCGGCCACGGCCTGCATTACCACAACGTCGAGGCGGTCGCGGCGATCAAGGGCATCAACGAGCTGAACATCGGCCATGCGCTGGTGGCCCATGCGCTGTTCGTCGGCTTCAAGGGGGCGGTGGCGGAGATGAAGGCGCTGATCCTGGCGGCGGCCAAGGCCTGACAAACCCCTGTAGCCGCTGCCGCAGGNGTTCTTGAAAACGCCACGACCGTCCCGGTCGATCGCAGCCTGCGGCAGCGGCTACAGGCGCTTTAAAGCGGCGGGGTTTCCTGGGTCGGCTTGGTCTTGTCCACACCCGGCACATGCAGATTGCCCTCGGCCACCTGGTCGCCTTCCAGCTGCGGCTGCGTGACCCAGGTCAGGATGTCGTAGTAACGACGGATGTTGGCGACGAAATGCACCGGCTCGCCGCCCCGGGCGTAGCCATAGCGGGTCTTGCTGTACCACTGCTTCTGCGAGAGACGCGGCAGCATCTTCTTCACGTCCAGCCACTTGTTCGGGTTCAGCCCTTCCTTTTGCGCCAGCTTGCGGGCGTCGTCCAGGTGGCCGCTGCCGACGTTGTAGGCGGCGAGGGCGAACCAGGTGCGGTCCGGCTCTTCGATCTTGTCGTCCAGTTGATCCTTCATGTACGCCAGGTACTTGGCACCGCCCTTGATGCTTTGCTTGGCATCCAGGCGGTTGGACACGCCCATCGCCTGGGCAGTGTTCTGGGTCAGCATCATCAGGCCGCGCACGCCAGTCTTGGAGGTGACGCTCGGTTGCCACAGGGATTCCTGGTAGCCGATGGCCGCCAGCAGGCGCCAGTCGACCTTTTCTTCCTTGGCCGAGGCCTTGAAGTGCTTCTCGTACTTGGGCAGGCGCTGCTGCAGGTGCTGGGCAAAGGTGTAGGCGCCGACATAACCGAGGACGTCCACGTGCCCGTAATAACGGTCTTTCAGGCGCTGCAGGGTGCCGTTCTTCTGCACCTTGTCGAGGAAGTCGTTGATTTCGTTGAGCAGGCTGTTGTCTTCGCCGGCGGCCACGGCCCAGCTCTGGTTGCGGGTATCGCCAAGGTCGAAGGCGACGCGGATATTGGCGAAATACACCTGGTTCATCGCCACTTCGTTGGAATCCACCAGGGTCAGGTCGATCTGCCCTTCGTCGACCATGCGCAGCAGGTCGACCACTTCGACCTCGTCGGACTCTTCATATTGAATGCCGGGGTATTTCAGCTTGAGTTCGGCCAGTTGCTCGGCGTGGGTGCTGCCCTTGAGCACCATGATCTTCTTGCCGACCAGGTCGCCCGCATCGGTGGGGCGGGACTGGCCGTTGCGGTAGATGATCTGCGGGGTGACTTCCAGATAAGTGTGGGAAAACCTGACTTGCTGCTTGCGTTTCTCGCTGCTGACCAGACCGGCAGCAGCCAGCACCGGGCCGTTAGGTTTACCCAGCTGGTCGAAAAGGTCGTCGAGGTTGTCCGCGGTTTCGATCTTGAGCGTTACCCCCAGATCGTCGGCGAAGCGTTTCACCAGCTCGTATTCGAAGCCGGTTTCACCGTTGCGATCCTGAAAGTAGGTGGCCGGGCTGTTACGGGTGACCACCCGCAGCACGCCATCCTCCTTTACTCGCTCCAGTGTGCTGGGTTTCTCAACGCAGGCACTGAGCATCAGGAAGAGTCCGGTTGCGATGAGCCATCTGGCACAGCGCGGACGTAAAGCCATTGGGGAAAACATCTGCGCAGTATACGCAAAGGACAACAACCGCCATATCTCGACAGCGAAGGGCTTGTCTGCTAGAGGTTTCGACCCCCGGCCAGAGCCCACGGGAATGGGCCTTCGCGGCTTGTTGGATGGGGTGAAATAACCCTTCTGAATGGTCCGGACAAGCCTATGTCACAGGGTGCTGCGCACGGGCCGACGTCTGGCCGCGCTCGGGCGTGCCGTTTCGGGTGCCGTCGCGGGCGGTTTAGGCTAGAATGCACGGCCTCAAAGCACACCCCCTTCCCGAGGCTGTCCCGAAGATGTTGATCCTGCGCGGCGCTCCTGCCCTTTCTGCCTTTCGCCACAGCAAACTCCTTGAGCAACTGAGCCAGAAGGTTCCAGCTGTCAGTGGCCTGTATGCTGAATTCGCTCACTTCGCCGAGGTTACCGGCGTCCTGACCGGCGACGAACAGCAGGTGCTTGCGCGCCTTCTGAAGTACGGCCCAAGCGTACCGGTGCAAGAACCTACCGGTCGTCTGTTCCTGGTGCTGCCGCGTTTCGGCACCATCTCGCCATGGTCGAGCAAGGCCAGCGATATCGCCCGCAACTGTGGCCTGAGCAAGATCCAGCGCCTGGAGCGCGGCATTGCCTTCTACGTGGCCGGTGAATTCGACGACGCGCAAGCGCAGCTTATTGCCGATGCGCTGCACGACCGCATGACCCAGATCGTGCTGGGCAACCTGGAGCAGGCTGCCGGCCTGTTCAGCCATGCCACGCCGAAGCCGCTGACCGCCATCGACATCCTCGGTGGTGGCCGCGCCGCGCTGGAGCAGGCCAACACCGAGCTGGGCCTGGCCCTGGCCGAAGACGAAATCGATTACCTGGTCAACGCCTTCCAGGGTCTCAAGCGCAACCCGCACGACATCGAACTGATGATGTTCGCCCAGGCCAACTCCGAGCACTGCCGCCACAAGATTTTCAACGCCAGTTGGGATATCGACGGCCAGAGCCAGGAAAAAAGCCTGTTCGGCATGATCAAGAACACCTATCAGATGCACAACGAAGGTGTGCTGTCGGCTTACAAGGACAACGCCTCGGTGATCGTCGGCAATGTCGCCGGCCGTTTCTTCCCGAACCCTGAAACCCGCCAGTACGGCGCGGTGCAGGAGCCGGTGCACATCCTGATGAAGGTCGAGACCCACAACCATCCGACCGCCATCGCCCCGTTCCCGGGGGCCTCCACCGGTTCCGGCGGCGAGATCCGCGATGAAGGCGCGACCGGTCGTGGCGCCAAGCCAAAGGCCGGCCTGACCGGTTTCACCGTATCCAACCTGCAGATCCCGGGCTTCGAACAGCCGTGGGAAGTGCCATACGGCAAGCCTGAGCGCATTGTGACCGCGCTGGACATCATGATCGAAGGCCCGCTGGGTGGTGCCGCGTTCAACAACGAATTCGGTCGTCCGGCCCTGACCGGCTACTTCCGTACCTTCGAACAGTCCATCAACACCCCGCACGGCGATGAGGTTCGTGGTTACCACAAGCCGATCATGTTGGCCGGTGGCATGGGCAACATCCGCGAAGAGCACGTCAAGAAAGGCGAGATCGTCGTCGGTTCCAAGCTGATCGTCCTCGGTGGCCCGGCAATGTTGATCGGCCTGGGCGGCGGCGCCGCTTCCTCCATGGCCACCGGCACCAGCTCGGCGGATCTGGACTTCGCTTCCGTTCAGCGTGAAAACCCGGAAATGGAACGCCGTTGCCAGGAAGTCATCGACCGTTGCTGGCAACTGGGCGACAAGAACCCGATCAGCTTCATCCACGACGTCGGCGCGGGCGGCCTGTCCAACGCCTTCCCGGAACTGGTCAACGACGGCGACCGCGGTGGCCGTTTCGAACTGCGCAACATTCCAAACGACGAGCCGGGCATGGCCCCGCACGAAATCTGGAGCAACGAATCCCAGGAGCGCTACGTCCTGGCGGTCGGCCCGGCCGACTTCGAGCGCTTCCAGGCGATCTGCGAGCGTGAGCGTTGCCCGTTTGCCGTTGTCGGTGAAGCCACCGCCGAACCGCAGCTGACTGTCACCGACAGCCACTTCGGCAACAACCCGGTGGACATGCCACTGGAAGTGCTGCTGGGCAAGGCGCCGCGCATGCACCGTTCGGTGGTTCGCGAAGCCGAGCTGGGCGACGATTTCGATCCGGCCAACCTGGACATCGGCGAAAGCATCGAGCGCGTCCTGCATCACCCGGCTGTAGCGAGCAAGAGCTTCCTGATCACCATCGGCGACCGCACCATCACCGGCCTGGTGGCCCGTGACCAAATGGTCGGTCCATGGCAGGTTCCGGTGGCCGACGTTGCCGTCACCGCCACCAGTTTCGACGTCTACACCGGTGAAGCCATGGCCATGGGCGAGCGTACTCCGCTGGCTCTGCTGGACGCTCCGGCGTCGGGCCGCATGGCCATCGGCGAAACCCTGACCAACATTGCCGCTTCGCGCATCAACAAGATCTCCGACATCAAGCTGTCGGCGAACTGGATGTCCGCCGCCGGCCACCCGGGCGAAGACGCACGTCTGTACGACACCGTGAAAGCGGTTGGCATGGAGCTGTGCCCTGAGCTGGGCATCACCATTCCGGTGGGCAAGGACTCCATGTCCATGGCCACCCGCTGGAACGACAACGGTGAAGAAAAAACCGTGACCTCGCCGATGTCGCTGATCGTCACCGGTTTCGCGCCTGTTGCGGACATCCGTCAGACCCTGACCCCGCAACTGCGCATGGACAAGGGCACCACCGACCTGATCCTGATCGACCTCGGTCGTGGCCAGAACCGCATGGGCGCCTCGATCCTCGCCCAGGTGCACGGCAAGCTTGGCAAGCAGGCTCCGGACGTCGATGACGCCGAAGACCTGAAGGCTTTCTTCGCGGTGATCCAGGGCCTCAACGCCGACGGTCACCTGCTGGCTTACCACGACCGTTCCGACGGTGGTCTGCTGACCAGCGTGGTGGAAATGGCCTTCGCCGGTCACTGCGGCCTGAACCTGAACCTCGACGCCCTGGCCGAAACCTCGGCCGAGATCGCCGCCATCCTGTTCAACGAAGAACTGGGCGCGGTGATCCAGGTGCGTCAGGACGCCACTCCGGACGTGCTGGCGCAGTTCAGCGCCGCCGGCCTGGGCGATTGCGTGGCAGTGATCGGCCAGCCGGTCAACAATGGCCATATCAACATCAGCTTCAACGGCGAAGAGGTTTTCGCCGGCGAGCGTCGCCTGCTGCAGCGCCAGTGGGCTGAAACCAGCTACCAGATCCAGCGCCTGCGCGACAACGCCGACTGCGCCGAGCAGGAATTCGACGTCCTGCTGGAAGAAGACAACCCGGGCCTGAGCGTCAAGCTGAGCTTCGACGTCAACCAGGACATCGCCGCGCCTTACATCAAGAAAGGCGTGCGTCCTCAGGTTGCCGTGCTGCGCGAGCAAGGCGTCAACGGCCAGGTGGAAATGGCCGCGGCGTTCGACCGTGCCGGCTTCAACGCAATCGACGTGCACATGAGCGACATCCTCGCCGGTCGTGTCGACCTCAACGACTTCAAGGGCATGGTTGCCTGCGGCGGTTTCTCCTACGGCGACGTACTCGGCGCCGGTGAGGGCTGGGCCAAGTCGGCACTGTTCAACAGCCGTGCCCGCGACGCCTTCCAGGGCTTCTTCGAGCGCAGCGACACTTTCACCCTCGGCGTGTGCAACGGTTGCCAGATGATGTCCAACCTGCACGAGCTGATCCCGGGCAGCGAGTTCTGGCCGCACTTCGTGCGCAACCGTTCCGAGCAGTTCGAGGCCCGTGTGGCCATGGTCCAGGTCCAGGAGTCGAACTCGATCTTCCTGCAGGGCATGGCCGGTTCGCGTATGCCGATCGCCATCGCCCACGGCGAAGGCCATGCGGAATTCGAAAGCGAAGAAGCCCTGCTCGAAGCCGACTTGTCCGGTTGCGTGGCCCTGCGTTTCGTCGACAACCACGGCAAAGTCACCGAAAGCTACCCGGCCAACCCGAACGGCTCGCCGCGCGGGATCACCGGCCTGACCAGCCGCGACGGTCGCGTCACCATCATGATGCCGCACCCTGAGCGGGTATTCCGTGCCGTGCAGAACTCCTGGCGTCCGGAAGAGTGGAACGAAGATGCGGCGTGGATGCGCATGTTCCGTAACGCTCGCGTGTGGGTGAACTAAGGCCCGTGTACAAGCTCAGCTTTTTCGTCCCGCCCAGCCACGTGGAAGTGGTCAAGAACGCTGTATTCGCCGCCGGTGGCGGACGGATCGGCGCTTATGACCAGTGTGCGTGGCAGGTGCTGGGCCAGGGCCAGTTCCGCCCGTTGGACGGCAGCCAGCCGTTTCTCGGGCAGACCGGCCAGGTCGAGCAGGTGCAGGAATGGAAAGTCGAGCTGGTGGTGGCCGACGAGTTGATCCGTAGCGTGGTGATGGCCCTCAAGCAGAGCCATCCCTACGAGACACCGGCTTATGAAGTCTGGCGTCTGGAAGACTTCTAAGGCACCGCCCATGAAAAAGCCCGCTGAACCGATAACGGTCAGCGGGCTTTTTTGTGCCGGTTCGCCGCCAACCCCGTAGGAGCGAAGCTTGCTCGCGATAGCGCCCGTCCAGGCGCCATCTTNCACTGTGGACCGATCGCGAGCAAGCTTCGCTCCTACAGCATGCGAGCCCGTCAGACCTTGGCGCTGACCTCGCTGCGGTTGATCAGGCTATCCAGGGCCAGGCTCAGGCTGGCGGCCTTTTCCCCGATCAGCAGGTGCCAGACGCCATCGTCGAGCTGGCTCGAACCCTGGCAGCCGAGGTTCTTCAACTGATATTCCGACAGCGCCTTGTTGTCGCCCAGTTGCACCCGCAGGCGGGTCATGGCCACGCAGTCCAGTTGCAGCACATTGTCGCTGCCGCCGAAGGCGTCCAGCCATTTCGCCGCTTCCTGGGGCGCAATGTTCACCGCTGCCGGTGCTTCGAAGGCCGCGGCGGGGCCGGGCTGCTCCAGTGGCTTGCCGGCGCTGGGCATGGCCAGGCGGATTTCATCGGCGATGCTGTCGGCTAGCGGGCCGACCACCACCTGCAGGCTGCCGCCCTTGCCGGGGCGCACCACGGCCATGGCGCCAAGGGCCTTGAGCTCGCTGTCCGACGCCTTGGTGCGGTCGGCCAGTTCCAGGCGCAGGCGAGTGGTGCAGGCGCCGACGGTAATCAAATTGTCCGCGCCGCCCAGGGCCTGGATATAGGCGCCAGCACGCTGATTGTTGCTCATGGCGGCTTTTTCGCTGCCCGGGGTGTCTTCGCGGCCCGGGGTTTTCAGGTTGAAGCGACGGATACAGAAGTCGAAGACCGTGTAGTAGATCACCGCATAGAGCAGGCCCACGGGGAATATCAGCCAGCCGTTGGTGGACTTGCCCCAGCCCAGGGCCATGTCGATGGCGCCGCCGGAGAAGGTGAAGCCCAGGTGAATATTGAGGAAGTTGGTCAGGCCCATGGCGAGGCCGGTCAGCAGGGCGTGCACCAGGTAGAGGAAGGGGGCGAGGAACATGAAGGCGAATTCCACCGGCTCGGTCACCCCGGTGAGGGCCGAGGTCAGGGCCATCGACAGCAGGATCCCGCCCATCACCTTGCGCCGCTCCGGCAAGGCGTTGCGATACATCGCCAGGCAGGCGGCGGGCAGGCCGAAGATCATCATCGGGAACATGCCGGTCATGAACTGGCCGCCCTTGGGGTCGCCGGCGAAGTAGCGCGAGATATCCCCGGTGACCAGGGCGCCGGTGGTTGGATCGGTGAAGTTGCCGAAGACGAACCAGGCCATGTTGTTGAGGATGTGGTGCAGGCCGGTGACGATCAGCAAGCGGTTGAACACACCGAACACGAAGGCGCCGAAGCTGCCGCTGTCCAGCAGCAGGGCACCGAAGCTGTTGATGCCATGCTGGATCGGCGGCCAGATCAGGCCGAACACCACCCCCAGGCCGACGGCGCTGAAGCCGGTGACGATCGGCACGAAGCGCCGCCCGCCAAAGAACGCCAGGTATTCCGGCAGCTTGATGTCCTTGAAGCGGTTGTACAGGGCGCCGGCCAGCAGGCCGCTGATGATCCCGGCGAGCATGCCCATGTTGATGCTGGCATCGAGCACCTTGAGGGTCGCCACCATCACCAGGTAACCGATGGCGCCGGCCAGGCCGGCGGTGCCGTTGTTGTCCTTGGCGAAGCCCACGGCGATGCCGATGGCGAAGATCAGCGCCAGGTTGGCGAAGATGGTCTGGCCGGCATCGTGGATGATCGCGATGTTCAGCAGGTCGGTGTCGCCCAGGCGCAGCAGCAGGCCGGCGATCGGCAGGATCGCGATCGGCAGCATCAGGGCCCGGCCCAGGCGCTGCAGGCCTTCGATGAATAATTGGTACATGGCGTGTCTCCCGGTGTTCTTGTTGTTCTTCAGCTCAGGGGCCAGTGTTGGTGGCAGGCATGGCGTACCGCCGAGGCGCTGCTCAGGTTCAGCAGGTCGTGGCTGAGGCGCCGGCATTCGGCGGCGTCCAGCTGGCGGACCCGCTCCTTGATCTCGCCCACTTGCGGCGGGCTCACCGACAGCTCGCTGACCCCCAGGCCGACCAGCACCGGCGTCGCCAGCGGATCGGAGGCCAGGGCGCCGCACACACCGACCCAGCGGCCGTGCCTGGCCGCGCCGGCGCAGGTCTGGGCGATCAGCCGCAGCAGCGCCGGGTGCAGCGCATCGACCCGCGCGGCCAGGCCGGCATGGTCACGGTCCATGGCCAGGGTGTATTGCGACAGGTCGTTGGTGCCGATGGAGAGGAAGTCGGCGTATTCGGCCAGTTGCTCGGCGAGCAGGGCGGCGGCCGGGACTTCGATCATCACCCCCAGCTCCGGGCGCTGGCCGATCCCCAGCTCGGCGCACAGGCAATCGATGCGCTCGCGGATATGCAGCAGTTCGTCGAGCTCGCTGACCATCGGCAGCAGGATGCGGCAGCGTTGCAGCGGGCTGACCTGCAGCAGGGCCCGCAGTTGCTGGTCCAGCAGTTCCGGGCGGGCCTGGGCCAGGCGAATGCCGCGCAGGCCCAGCACCGGGTTGGCTTCCACCGGCAACGGCAGGTAGTCCAGTTGCTTGTCGCCGCCTACGTCTATGGTGCGGATGATCACCGCCTTGTCGCCCATGGCATCCAGCACGGCCTGATAGGCCTGGCGCTGCTCCTGTTCATCGGGGGCGGTATGCCGGTCGACGAACAGAAACTCGGTACGCAGCAGGCCGACGCCGTCGGCGCCGTTGGCATGGGCGTTCTGGGCTTCCTGGCTGGAGGCGACATTGGCGGCGACTTCGATCGCCTGGCCGTCGAGGGTCCTGGCCGGCAGCTGGGCCTGCTGCTGTTGTTGCTCGCGACGCTGCTGACGCAGCAGATGGCTCTGCCGGACCTGTTCGATGCGCGCGCTGTCCGGCGTCAGTTCCAGGCGACCCTGATCGGCGCTCAGCACCACCTGCTGGCCTTGCGGCACATCGAGAAGCTCCGAGCCCAGGGCCACCAGGCAGGGCAGGCCCTTGCCCCGGGCCAGGATCGCCACATGGGAGGTGGCGCCGCCAGCGGCCATGCACAGGCCAGCGGCGCCTTGCTCGCTCAGTTGCAGCAGGTCGGACGGGGTCAGTTCGTGGGCCGCGACTATGGCGCCGGCCGGCAGCTGGTAATGCCAGGCCTCGCCGAGCAGGGCGCGCAGCACCCGTTGTTGCAGGTCGCGCAGGTCGTTGGCGCGTTCGGCGAGCAGGGCATTGCCCAGTTGCAGCAAAATCTCGCACTGTTCGCCGATGGCGTCGCTCCAGGCGTGGGTGGCGGCGCGTCCCTGGGCGATGCTCTGGCGGGCGGCGTCCAGCAGCGCCGGGTCTTCGAGCAGGGCCAGGTGGGCGGCGAAGATCGCTTCTTCCTGGTTGTCCTTGCGTTGCCGGGCGTGGTCCAGGGTGCCGCGAATGTCGCTGCGAACCTTTTCCAGGGCCTGGTCCAGCGCCTGCAGTTGTTCCTGGGGTGGGTGACCGCCGCTGTCTTCGGGCAGGGTCATGGCGGTCAGGTGAAACAGCGGTCCGCAGACCAGTCCCGGGGCGGCGCAGACACCTTGGATCACTCCGGCCTCGGCGGGGCGTTGGGGGGCGAGGGCCTTCACCGCTGGCGCCGCGGCATGGGCGTCTTCGGCCAGCGGCGTGGTGAGGGCGTCCAGCAGCGCCAGCAGGGCGGCCTTGCAGTCCTTGCCCTGGCAGCTGACCCGTACTTCGTCCTGCTCGCCGACTCCCAGCCCCATCAGGCTGACCAGGCTGTCGCAGGACGCCGACTTGCCGTTGAAATGCAGTTGCGCCTTGCTGCTGAAACCCTGGGCGGTCTGGCGAATCAGCGCAGCGGGCCGGGCATGCAGGCCACCGCGGTGATTGACCCGGGTCTGGCCTTCGACCGCGTCGGTCGAGGTGTCGCTGGCTTGCGCCTGGGCCCCATTGGCCGCGCGCGGCACGATGTGCAGCAGCGGTTCGCCGACTTTCACCGATTTCAGGGTGATGGGCAGGGTCTGGAAGTGTTCGCCGTTGGTCAGGATCATCAGGCTGATCAGGCTTTTGCTGTTCCGCGCGACCTGGTCGATATCGAAGCGCAGCAGGGCCTGGCCGCTGCTGACCCGGGCGCCTTCCTGCACCAGCATGGAGAAACCCTCGCCTTGCAGCTGGACGGTGTCCAGGCCCAGGTGCAGCAGCAGTTCCGCGCCATTGTCGGCGCGCAGGGTCACCGCGTGGCCGGTGCGGGCGGCATGAACCACCACGCCGGCACAAGGGGCGTGCAGGGTGTTGTTCAGCGGGTCGATGGCGATCCCGTCGCCCATGGCGCCGCTGGAAAACACCAGGTCGGGGACCCTGGCGAGGGTGAGCACCGGGCCGCTCAAGGGAGCGCCGAGCGTCAGGTCTTTATTGTTGTTGTGCATGGCGCAGTACTCATCCGTTGAAGGAAAGGCTCAGTGGGTGCGGGTCACTTTGCTCAGGTGGCGTGGCTGGTCCGGGTCCATGCCGCGGGCCTCGGCAAGGCTTGCGGCCATGCCGTAGAAACTCTGGATCGCCAGGATCGGATCGAGCGCCGGGTGTTCGGCCCGGCTCAGGGTCAGGTCGCGCTCGGCGATGTCGTCCGGCGCCGCCAGCAACACCCGGGCGCCACGCTGGCGCATGTCGGCGGCGAGGCTGATCAGGCCGGCCTGTTCCGCGCCCCGTGGGGCGAACACCAGCAGCGGGTAGTTGTCGCCGATCAGCGCCATCGGGCCGTGGCGAACTTCCGCGCTGCTGAAGGCTTCGGCCTGGATCGCCGAGGTTTCCTTGAGTTTCAGCGCCGCTTCCTGGGCAATGGCGAAACCGGCGCCACGGCCGATCACCATCAGCCGCTGGCTATCGCGCAGGGCCTCGACGGCCGGGCTCCAGTCCTGGGTCGCGGCTTCGCGCAGCCCCTGGGGCAGGGCGAGGCCGGCCTCCAGCAGCTGTGGGTCCTGTTTCCAGTGGGCGATCAGGCGGGCGCTGGCGCTGAGGGTGGCGATAAAACTCTTGGTCGCCGCCACGCTGCGTTCGGCGCCGGCGTGCAATGGCAGGCAGAACTCGCTGGCGGCCTCCAGCGGGCTGTCCTGGGCGTTGACCATGGCCACGCTCAAGGCCCCGCGCTTGCGCAGTAGCCGCATGCTGTTGACCAGGTCGGGGCTCTGCCCGGACTGGGAAAAGGCGAACGCCGCCTGGCCGCTGACCCGCAGTGGCGCCTGTTGCATGGTCACCACCGACATCGGCAAGGACGCGACCGGGAAGCCCAGTTGCTGCATGGTCAGGTAGGCGAAGTAGCTGGCGGCATGGTCGGAGCTGCCGCGGGCGACGGTCATCACCACTTGCGGCGGCTGGCGGTTCAGGCGCCCGGCCACTTCGATCAGTTGCGGGTCCAGGTGCTGCAACTGGCCTTCGACGGCCGCGGCAGAGGACAGCGCCTCTTCAAGCATTTTTGAAGTCAATGTCTTCTCCTTCGACCATGACGGCGGTCAGTGTGAGTGAGCGGTCCAGGCACACGCAGTCGGCCCAGCTGCCGACCTGCAAACGCCCGCGTTCGGCGAGGCCGAGATAATCGGCGGGAAACTGTGACAAGCGTTGCGAAGCTTCGGCCAGGGGCAGGCCGATCTTCACCAGGTTGCGCAGCGCCTGATCCATGGTCAGGGTGCTGCCGGCCAGGGTGCCGTCCGGCAGGCGCACGCCGCCCAGGCATTTGGTCACGGTGTGGCTGCCGAGCTTGTATTCGCCGTCCGGCATACCGGCGGCCGCGGTGGAGTCGGTGACGCAGTACAGGCAGGGGATCGAGCGCAGGGCCACGCGCATGGCGCCGGGGTGCACGTGCAGCAGGTCGGGGATCAGTTCCGCGTACTGGGCGTGGGCCAGGGCGGCGCCGACTATGCCTGGCTCGCGGTGATGCAGCGGGCTCATGGCGTTGTACAGGTGGGTGAAGCTGGTGGCCCCGGCGTCGAGCGCGGCCACGCCTTCCTCGTAGCTGCCCAGGGTGTGGCCGATCTGCATGCGGATGCCGCGGGCGCTGAGGGTGCGGATCAGCGCGTCATGGCCGGCGATTTCCGGGGCGATGGTAATCACCCGGATCGGCGCCAGGCGCAGGTAGGCCTCGACTTCAGCCATCAGCGCGGTATGGGCGAAATTGGGCTGGGCGCCGAGTTTGCCTGGATTGATATACGGGCCTTCCAGGTGCACGCCGAGCACCCTGGCGCTGCCGCTGGGGCGCTGCTCGCAATATTCGCCGATGGCGCCGAGGACCCGGGTGATCTCCTCGGTCGGCGCGGTCATGGTGGTGGCCAGCAGCGAGGTGGTGCCGAAGCGTACGTGGGTGCGGGTGATGGTCTCGAACGCCGGGGCGCCTTCCATGATGTCCTTGCCGCCGCCGCCATGCACATGCAGGTCGATGAAGCCCGGCAGCAGGTAGGGCAGGTCGTTGTCCGCCGGGTCGCAGGGGCTGCCTTCGATGCCGGTGACCTTGCCGTCCCGGTGGTTCAGGCGGCCGCGAATCCAGCCTTGCGGGGTGAGGATGTTGTGTTCGGACATGGGCAGCTCTCTGGGACGGGTTCTTGGCGACTCGGTGGCCTGGCTCAGCGACGCAGCTCGGCGACGAAGTCGTAGTAGTCGTTGCGGCAATAGGTGTCAGTGACTTCGATCGGGGTGTTGTCTTCGAGGTAGCCGACGCGGGTCATCAGTAGCATCGCGGTGCCGGGGGCGATGCCCACCAGGGCGGCGAACTCGGCGGAGGCGTTGATCGCCTGGATGTGCTGCAGGGCACGCACCACCGGGCGGCCGATGCCATCGAGGTAGGCGTAGAGCGAATCGCCCACGGCCTCCGGCTGGGCAATGATCGAGGCCGGCAGGGTGCTCATTTCGATCGCCATCACGGTGTCGTCGGCTTTGCGCAGGCGCTTGAGGCGCGCCACCTTGTCGTTCGGCGACAGGCCGAGGCGGATCAGTTCTTCGTGGGTCGGCGTGGTGATTTCCCGCTCCAGCCATTGGGAACCGGGCACGAAGCCTTTGAGGCGGAGCATTTCGCTGAAGCCGGACAGGCGCGACAGCGGTTGTTCCAGGCGTGGGGTAATGAAGGTGCCGGAGCCCTGGCTGCGGCGGATCAGGCCTTGTTCGAACAGTACTTCCAGGGCTTTGCGCGCGGTGACGCGGGAGATGTTGAGCATCTCGCTCAGGTTGCGTTCCGAGGGCAGGGCCTGTTCGGCTTTCCACTGGCCGGCATGGATCGCGGCTTCAAGGTTGCGCGCCAGTTGCAGGTACAGCGGGGTCGGCTGGGTGTCGTCGGGGCGCAGGGCCAGGATGTGGTTCATCTGTCGAGGTTCCGATGCGTTATTGGTTGTTGTCGCCCGGTAATGTGGCAAAAACTAATACCACTTAAATACCATGTCAACGCCAGTAATACGGCGATAGCGCACGAAAATGGGCGCTTTACGGGGACTGGTGGGGCTGGTTTGGCGAAGTGGTATTAGGGCGGTCTGGCCGTGAATGCGAAAATCGCAGGGGCGGCGGTTCTTCGAGGGGGAATTGGTATTCACCTTTCGAAGCCGGCGCGACCTGCGATTTTTTTTGTAACTGAGGTGTTTTAGCGGCGTTTCAGCGAGAAATCAGGGGCGGATTTCGATCATCGTGCCGTCCGGGACCAGGCCCCAGACTTCGCGCATGTCGATGTTGCGCATGGCGATGCAGCCGTCGGTCCAGTCCAGGGTGTGGAAGTACTGCTCCGGGTAGTCTTCGCTGTCCGGGGTGCCGTGGATCATGATCATGCCGCCGGGCTCCACGCCCTCGCGACGCGAACGCGCGGAATCGCTGATGTTCGGGTAGGAAATATGCATGGCCAGGTTGAAGCGGTCGCTGGTCTTGCGCCAGTCCAGCCAGTAGAAGCCTTCCGGCGTGCGTTTGTCGCCTTCCATGAGCTTCGGCCCCTTGGGCTGTTTGCCCAGGGAAATGCGGTAGGTCTTGAAGGGTTTGCCGTCGTTGATCAGTTGCAACTGATGGGCCGACTTGAGGACCAGGACTTTCTCGATGACCTTGCCGTCCAGGGTATCCGTCGCGGAGGCGTGGGAGACAGCGATAACCGAGCAGCAGAAAAGGGCGAGCAACCAGCGCATGAAACGATATCCCTAAGAGTACACAGGTGCCGCGTACGTTTTGTTGTTTAAGTGAGGGCCGGCTGAGCCAGGGGCGGAATGGACTCGGAACGCACAGGGTATTGCTCATTCCGCCGGTCAGCGAAGAAGCATTCTAAGGTACGCCCGACCGTGCGAAAAGCCAGCTCGGACCAGGGAATGTCGGCTTCTTCGAAAAGCCGGACTTCCAGGCTCTCTGCGCCGGCGGCGAAATCCAGGTCCGCCAGCTCGGCGCGGAAGAAGACATGCACCTGGCTGATGTGCGGGACGTCGATCAGGGTATAGATGCTCAGGTTGCGGACCCGGGCGCAGGCTTCCTCGAACGTCTCGCGAATCGCCGCTTGTTCGACGGTCTCGCCGTTCTCCATGAAACCGGCCGGCAGCGTCCAGTAACCGCGGCGTGGCTCGATCGCGCGCCGGCACAGCAGCACCTGGGTGCCCCAGGTCGGCAGGCAGCCGGCGACTATATTCGGGTTCTGGTAATGGATGGTCTGGCAGTTGTCGCAGACAAAACGCAGGCGCGAATCGCCTTCGGGAATGCGCTGGGTGACCGGGTGACCGCACTGGCTGCAGAATTTCATGCTGGGTATCCGAAAAGGCTGCGCCTATCTTGGCGTGCACGGGGCTTTGTCGGCAAGTTGTCGTTACGCGACATCACAGGGTTCGGGGGTTGGGCGGTCGGTTTGTTTGGTGCATGATGCAGGGTAGCGCACAGACCGAGAAGACTCATGCTGGACGAGCTACTGCACCGGGTAAGCAACCATACGCCGCGACCGCTGGAGACGGATCGACGTTTCCCCGAGGCCGCCGTGCTGGTGCCCATTACCCGCAGTGACGAGCCCGAGTTGGTGCTGACCCTGCGTGCCAAAGGATTGTCCACCCACGGCGGCGAAGTGGCCTTCCCCGGCGGCCGCCGCGACCCGGAAGATCCCGACCTGGTTTTTACCGCCCTGCGCGAAGCCGAAGAGGAAATCGGCCTGCCTCCCGGGCTGGTGGAAGTGATCGGTCCCCTGAGCCCGCTGATTTCCCTGCACGGGATCAAGGTCACACCCTATGTCGGGGTGATTCCCGATTACGTCGAATACCTGGCCAATGACGCCGAGATCGCCGCGGTGTTCAGCGTGCCGCTGGAGTTTTTCCGCCAGGACCCGCGCGAACATACCCACCGCATCGATTATCAGGGCCGCAGCTGGTACGTGCCGAGCTACCGCTTCGGCGAGTACAAGATCTGGGGCCTGACGGCGATCATGATCGTCGAGCTGATCAACCTGCTGTATGACGCCAAGATCAGCCTGCACCAACCGCCCAAAAGCTTTATCAATATTTGAAGCCATCGCTCGTATGGCCTGAACCCTGCTGTGTACCTGAACCTGCCTGGTCTTGAGGACAACAATATGAAATACCGCCTGGGCGACGCCCGCGTCGAAACCCACCCGCAAAGTTGGGTCGCACCCAATGCCACGCTGGTGGGCAAGGTCAAGCTGGAGGAGGGGGCCAACGTCTGGTTCAACGCGGTGCTGCGTGGCGACAACGAGCTGATCCTGATCGGCAGGAACAGCAACGTGCAGGACGGCACGGTGATGCACACCGACATGGGCTTTCCGCTGACCATCGGCACCGGCGTGACCATTGGCCACAACGCCATGCTGCATGGCTGCACCGTCGGCGACTACAGCCTGATCGGCATCAACGCGGTGATTCTCAACGGCGCGAAGATCGGCAAGAACTGCATCATCGGCGCCAACTCGCTGATCGGCGAAGGCAAGGAAATCCCCGATGGCTCGCTGGTGATGGGCTCGCCGGGCAAGGTGGTCCGCGAGTTGACCGAGCTGCAGAAGAAGATGCTCGAAGCCAGCGCCGCGCACTATGTGCATAATGCCCAGCGTTACGCCCGCGACCTGGCCGAGCAAGAACAATGACCACCCCCGAAAGACCCGTTCCCTCGCCCTGCGTGAGCATCTGCGCGCTGGACGATGACGATATCTGCACCGGCTGCCAGCGCACGGTGAGCGAGATCACCCGCTGGAGCCGCATGGACAACGCCGAGCGCCGCGAGGTGCTGGCGCTGTGTCATGAGCGCGCCAAGTCCAGCGGGCTGCTGTGGATGATCGGTAGCAAATCCGTTTGAGGCGTTATCGCGAGCCCGCTCCCTGTAGGAGCGAGCTTGCTCGCGAGGCGATGTCGGCTCCACCTTCCGTCTGGTCCATCCCACCCGCCTGAAGTACCCTGTGCGCCTTACTGACAGGTACTTTTCGCCCCATGCTCTTCCTGATCGCCTATATCGGCAGTGTCGTACTGATCAACTACGCCTTTTCCACCGCTCCGCACCTGGACATCATCTGGTCGGCCTGGGGCGGGCTGGTGTTCGTCCTGCGGGACATGGTGCAGACCCGCTTCGGCCATGGCGCGCTCGTCGCCATGCTGGTGGCGCTGGTGCTGTCCTACGTGACCTCCGACCCGGCCATCGCCCTGGCCAGCGCCACGGCGTTCGCGGTTTCCGAGTGCATCGACTGGCTGGTGTTCAGCATCACCAGGCGCCCGCTGCACGACCGCCTGTGGATAAGTTCGGCGTTGAGCATTCCCTTGGACACCTTTATCTTTTTCGGACTGATCGACGCCTTGACCCCGGGCGTGATCCTCACGGCGCTGGGGTCGAAGTTCGCCGGCGTGACCGCGGTCTGGCTGGCCATGGCCTGGCGTTTGCGCAAGGCGGCGTGCGCCAGCTGAGGCCAAAGCGCGCGGTTCATGTAAAATGCCGCGCTTTCTTCCCCATGGGCCGCCCGCCTGGTGCGCGACCCTCGATGATCCGCTCCTTTTTGAGGACCTTCAGATGACCCGTATCGGAACTCCATTGTCGCCAACCGCGACCCGCGTTTTGCTGTGTGGCTGTGGTGAGTTGGGCAAGGAAGTGGTGATCGAGCTGCAACGCCTGGGCGTTGAGGTGATTGCCGTGGATCGCTACGCCAATGCGCCGGCGATGCAGGTGGCCCATCGCAGCCATGTGATCAACATGCTCGACGGCGCCGCGCTGCGTGCGGTGATCGAGGCGGAGAAGCCGCACTTCATCGTGCCGGAGATCGAAGCCATCGCCACCGCCACCCTGGTGGAGTTGGAGTCCGAAGGGTTCACCGTGATCCCGACCGCCCGTGCCGCCCAGCTGACCATGAACCGCGAAGGCATCCGTCGCCTGGCCGCCGAAGAGTTGGACCTGCCGACCTCGCCTTACCACTTCGCCGATACCTTCGAGGACTACCGCAAGGCGGTGGACGACCTGGGTTTCCCCTGCGTGGTCAAGCCGGTGATGAGTTCCTCGGGCAAGGGCCAGAGCCTGCTGCGTAGCGTCGACGACGTGCAGAAGGCCTGGGACTATGCCCAGGAAGGCGGGCGTGCCGGCAAGGGCCGGGTGATCATCGAGGGGTTCATCGATTTCGATTATGAAATCACCTTGCTGACCGTGCGCCATGTCGGCGGCACCACCTTCTGCGCGCCGGTCGGCCACCGTCAGGAGAAGGGCGACTACCAGGAATCCTGGCAGCCCCAGGCCATGAGCCCGAAAGCCCTGGCCGAGTCCGAGCGCGTGGCCAAGGCGGTGACCGAGGCTCTGGGTGGCCGTGGCCTGTTCGGCGTCGAACTGTTCGTCAAGGGCGACCAGGTCTGGTTCAGCGAAGTGTCGCCGCGTCCCCACGACACCGGCCTGGTGACCCTGATTTCCCAGGACTTGTCGCAGTTCGCCCTGCATGCGCGGGCGATCCTCGGCCTGCCGATCCCGTTGATCCGTCAGTTCGGCCCGTCGGCTTCGGCGGTGATCCTGGTGGAAGGCCAGTCGACCCAGACCGCTTTCGCCAACCTGGGCGCGGCTCTGAGCGAGCCGGACACTGCCCTGCGCCTGTTCGGCAAGCCCGAAGTCAACGGCCAGCGCCGCATGGGCGTGGCCCTGGCGCGGGACGAGTCGATCGAGGCCGCGCGGGCCAAGGCGACCCGTGCTTCCCAGGCGGTCGTTGTAGAGCTGTAAAAGCATCGCGGGNCTTGCCCGCGATGACGTCCTGTCAGTCGATCTGATTCAGGTCGTTATTGCGCGTTTCCTTCAGGCACAGCACAGCGATCAGGCTGAGCACCGCTGCCGCCGACACATAGCCGCCGACCCAACTCAAGCCCCCCATCGCCACCAGCTTCTGGGCGAAGAAGGGGGCCGCCGAAGCGCCGACAATGCCGCCCAGGTTATAGGCCGCCGATGCGCCGGTATAACGCACGTGGGTCGGGAACAGCTCGGGCAGCAGGGCGCCCATCGGGGCGAAGGTCACGCCCATCAGGAACAGCTCGATGCACAGGAACAGCGCCACGCCCCAGGTCGAGCCCTGGGTCAGCAGCGGTTCCATGGTGAAGCCGGAAAGGATCGCCAGCAGGCCGCCGATGATCAGTACCGGCTTGCGTCCATAACGGTCGCTGGCCCAGGCCGACAGCGGCGTGGCCGCGGCCATGAACAGCACCGCGAAGCACAGCAGGCCGAGGAAGGTTTCGCGGCTGTAGCCGAGGGTTGCGACGCCGTAGCTCAGGGAGAACACCGTCGAGATGTAAAACAGCGCGTAACACACCACCATCGCCGAGGCGCCCAGCAGCACCGGCAGCCAGTACTGGCTGAACAGCTCGACCAGCGGCATCTTGACCCGTTCCTGGCGGGCGATGGCGTTGGCGAATACCGGGGTTTCATGCAGTTTCAGGCGCACATACAGGCCGACCAGCACCAGTGCGGCGCTGAGCAGGAACGGAATCCGCCAGCCCCAGGAACGGAACTGTTCGTCGCTCAGGCTCATGGCCAGGGTCAGGAACAGGCCGTTGGCCGCGAGAAAGCCGATCGATGGCCCCAACTGCGGGAACATGCCGAACCAGGCGCGTTTGCCTTTGGGCGCGTTTTCCGTGGCGAGCAGCGCGGCTCCGCCCCATTCGCCGCCCAGCCCCAGGCCCTGGCCGAAACGCAGCAGGCACAACAGGATCGGGGCCCAGGCGCCGATGCTGTCATAGCCGGGCAGCACGCCGATCAACGTGGTGCACACGCCCATCAGCAGCAGCGAGGCCACCAGGGTCGATTTGCGCCCGATCCGGTCGCCGAAGTGGCCGAACAGCGCCGAGCCCAGGGGGCGGGCGAGGAAGGCGATACCGAAGGTCAGGAAGGCCGAGAGCATCTGGGCGGTGCCGGACGTCTGCGGGAAGAATACCGGGCCGATCACCAGCGCGGCGGCGGTGGCATACACATAGAAGTCGTAGAACTCGATGGCGGTGCCGATAAAGCTGGCGGTGGCCACGCGGCTGGCGGAGTTGGTCGGCTGGGCAGGCACGGAGGCGCTGTAAGTGGTGCTGGTCGTCATGCGGTTATCCCTGACAGTCATGTGCTCCATCGGAGCGAATTATTATGGTCGAACACCCAGGGATGTGGGTTTGGCGCGGGCGTGGCTCGGGGTGGGAGCGCAGCCTGCCAGAAGCGGGCGGAGCAGGGCAGAAGCCGCTGGGTGCGGGTAGCACGCGGGTCCTGCGGGGCTTGGGTAAGCGGATCGATTATAGGAAGGGCCCTAACGATCAAACAAGCGCGACTTGCCCCTGTAGCCCTGTAGCCGCTGCCGAGCCTGCGAGGCTGCGATCGACCGTGAAGCGGGCGTTGGTCGGGGCAATGCAATCCGACTGAAGTACCGCGCCGCCTGGTTTTACGACGGCTGCGCCGCCGATCGCAGCCTCGCAGGCTCGGCAGCGGCTACAGGGTCAGGATTACAGCGTGGGAGTGGTGACCGGCTTGGTGTGCCAGATCAGCACACGGCTGACCCGGTTGTCCTCGGTTTCGAGGATTTCCAGGCGGTAGCGGCCGATCTTCAGGCAGACGGCGCTGTCGGGAATGGTCTCCAGGGCTTCGGTGACCAGGCCGTTGAGGGTTTTCGGGCCGTCGCTGGGCAGGTGCCAGCCCAGGCTCTTGTTCAGCTCGCGAATCGAGGCGGCGCCTTCGATGACAAAGCGTCCGTCGGCCTGGGGGTGGATATGCGGGTTGTCGAGGCTGTGTTCGCTTTCGAATTCGCCGACGATTTCTTCGAGGATGTCTTCCAGGGTGACGATGCCCAGCACTTCGCCGTACTCGTCCACCACCATGCCCAGGCGGCGTTGTTGCTTGTGGAAGTTCAGCAGTTGCAGCTGCAGCGGGGTGCTTTCCGGCACGAAGTAAGGTTCATGGCAGGCTGCCAGCAGTGTCTCTTTGGTCAGGCTGGCATCCGGCAGCAGATGGCGGATCTGCCGGGTGTTGAGGACCGCCTCGACCTGGTTGATATCGCTGTGGAACACCGGCAGGCGGGTGCGCTTGGACAGGCGCAGCTGCTCGATGATCTCGCCGATGGACTCGTCCAGGTTGATCCCGTCGACTTCGCTGCGCGGGACCAGGATGTCATTGACGGTGATGTTGTCCAGGGCATGGATGCCCGACACCGGGTGCGGGCGGCCGTTGGCCTGTTCCTCGGCGTCGTCCGGGTCGGCGGCCTGCTCGTCTTCGCTCTGCTTGACGGCGCCGGCCTTGCGGGTGAAGGGGCGCAGCAACAGCTGGCTGATGCTGTCGAGCAGCCAGGCCGCGGGGTAGATGATCTTCAGCGGCACGCCCAGCAGGGTATTGCCCAGGCTGAGGATGGCGTCCGGATAACGGGTGGCCAGGGTGCGCGGGAGGTAGTCGGCGAGTACCAGCAGCACGCTGGTGGCGATCAGGCAGGCCAGCCAGGGGCCGTTTTCCGCCCACTGCAGGAGCGCCAGCAAGGTGCTGATGATGACCGCCAGCACCCGGCACAGGGTGTTGCAGAGAATCAGGCTGTCGCGCGGGAAGCTCAGGCGCGCCAGCGGTTTGTCGCCGGAGCGCGAGGCGCTGCGCAGGGTCAGCAGGTGTTGCTGGGCGGCTTCGATGGCGGTGAACAGCCCCGACCACAGCACCAGCAAGGCCAGGACCACGAGCATCGGCTCTATGGGCAGGTTGTCCATTATCGCCGCTCGTCAGATATGCAGGATGTATTCACGGACCAGCTTGCTGCCGAAGTACGCCAGCATCAGCAGGCAGAAACCGGCCAGGGTCCAGCGAATCGCCTTGTGTCCGCGCCAGCCGAGGCGGTTGCGGCCCCACAGCAGCACGCTGAACACCACCCAGGCCAGGCACGCCAGCAGGGTCTTGTGCACCAGGTGCTGGGCGAACAGGTTCTCGACGAACAGCCAGCCGGAGATCAGCGACAGCGAAAGCAGGGTCCAGCCGGCCCAGAGGAAGCCGAACAGCAGGCTTTCCATGGTCTGCAGCGGCGGAAAGTTCTTGATCAGCCCGGACGGGTGCTTGTGCTTGAGCTGGTGGTCCTGCACCAGCAGCAACAGGGCCTGGAACACAGCGATGGTGAACATGCCGTAGGCGAGGATCGACAGCAGGATATGGGCGAGGATGCCCGGCTCTTCGTCGATCACCGGCACTGTGCCGGTGGGCACGAACTGCGCCAGCAGCACGGTCAGCGCACCCAGTGGAAACAGCAGGACCAGCAGGTTCTCCACCGGAATGCGCGAGCAGGCCAGCAGGGTCAGGGCAATCACCGCGGCGGCGATCAGGCTGGCGGCGCTGAAGAAATCCAGGCCCAGGCCCACGGGCGTCATCAGGTGGGTCAGCAGGCTGGCGCTGTGGGCGAGCAGGGCAAGGATGCCGAGCGAGACCAGCAGGCGCTTGTTCGTCTTGGCGGCTTGGGCCAGACGAGTGCCTTGATAGAGGGTCGCAGCGGCATAGAGACAGGCGGCGGCGAGGGTGGTTAGCAAGCTGGGTGACAAGGGGAGCATAAATCCTGTTAGGCAAGCCCGAAAGTCGTTGAGTTTGGCATAGAACCGCCAAAACACGAAAGACCGCGCAACCAGACGGCAGCTGTGCGCCGCACGCAGTCTTCGCTATAATCCGCGACCTGCCCACGGAGCACCTCTTTATATAGGGGCCCGAGCCGCCATTACCTCGGTCTACTTAGGGCCTGAAAGGATCGCGCATGTTTGAAAACCTAACCGACCGTCTCTCGCAGACGCTGCGCCATGTCACCGGCAAGGCCAAGCTGACCGAGGACAACATCAAAGACACCCTGCGCGAAGTGCGCATGGCGTTGCTCGAAGCCGACGTGGCCCTGCCGGTGGTCAAGGACTTCGTCAACTCGGTGAAGGAACGTGCCGTCGGCACCGAAGTGTCGCGCAGCCTGACCCCGGGCCAGGCGTTCGTGAAGATCGTCCAGGCCGAGCTCGAAAGCCTGATGGGCGCGGCCAACGAAGACCTGAACCTGAGCGCCGTACCGCCTGCCGTCGTGCTGATGGCCGGTCTGCAGGGCGCTGGTAAGACCACCACTGCCGGCAAGCTCGCGCGCTTCCTTAAAGAGCGCAAGAAGAAGAGCGTGATGGTGGTGTCCGCCGACGTTTACCGTCCGGCGGCGATCAAGCAGCTCGAAACCCTGGCCAACGACATTGGCGTGACCTTCTTCCCGTCCGACCTGAGCCAGAAGCCGGTCGCGATCGCCGAAGCGGCTATTAAAGAAGCCAAGCTCAAGTTCATCGACGTGGTCATCGTCGACACCGCTGGTCGTCTGCACATCGACGCCGACATGATGGACGAGATCCAGGCATTGCACGCGGCGGTCAAGCCGGTGGAAACCCTGTTTGTGGTCGACGCCATGACCGGCCAGGACGCCGCCAACACGGCCAAGGCCTTTGGCGACGCACTGCCGCTGACCGGCGTGATCCTGACCAAGGTCGACGGCGATGCCCGTGGCGGTGCCGCGCTGTCGGTGCGTGCGATCACCGGCAAGCCGATCAAGTTCATCGGTATGGGCGAGAAGAGCGAAGCGCTCGAGCCGTTCCACCCTGAGCGTATCGCTTCGCGCATCCTCGGCATGGGCGACGTGCTCAGCCTGATCGAGCAGGCCGAACAGACCCTCGACAAGGAAAAAGCCGACAAGCTGGCGAAGAAGCTGAAAAAAGGCAAAGGCTTCGATCTCGAAGACTTCCGCGATCAGTTGCAACAAATGAAGAACATGGGCGGCCTCGGCGGCCTGATGGACAAGCTGCCGAATATCGGTGGTGTGAACCTGGCGCAAATGGGCAATGCCCAGGGCGCGGCCGAGAAGCAGTTCAAGCAGATGGAAGCCATCATCAACTCCATGACCCCGGCCGAGCGCCGCGACCCTGAGCTGATCAGCGGTTCGCGCAAGCGTCGGATCGCCATGGGCTCCGGCACCCAGGTGCAGGACATCGGCCGCTTGATCAAGCAGCACAAGCAGATGCAGAAGATGATGAAGAAATTCTCCGCCAAGGGCGGAATGGCGAAAATGATGCGCGGCATGGGCGGAATGTTGCCCGGCGGCGGCATGCCGAAGATCTGAAGAATCCGCGCCGGCAGCCATGCCGGCGTTTCCCGCGGGGACGCGGGACCTCCAGCAAACCCGCGTTTGGCGGGAGCTGACTCGCCGTTGTTGCCAACGGCCCTATAGCAAATCTGGATGGCAGCCGGTAGGCGCCGGAAAAAGTCATTTGCAAAAGTCCGGATATTCCTTAGAATATGCGGCCTTTCGGGCACCCATGCCCGCTGTGCATTTAGATTTGCAGCACCGACTACAGGAACGATGTTCACATGCTAACAATCCGTCTTGCCCTTGGCGGCTCCAAAAAGCGCCCGTTTTACCACTTGACCGTGACCGACAGCCGCAACCCACGCGACGGTTCGCACAAAGAACAAGTTGGCTTCTTCAACCCGATCGCTCGTGGTCAAGAAGTCCGCCTGTCCGTGAACCAAGAGCGCGTAGCCTACTGGCTGAGCGTTGGTGCACAACCGTCTGAGCGCGTTGCTCAGCTGTTGAAGGAATCGGCTAAGGCTGCAGCCTGAACCCTATGAACGCGACGCCTGCTCCTGCTGATGATTTGATCGTTATCGGCAAAATCTACTCTGTTCACGGCGTTCGCGGCGAAGTGAAGGTTTATTCCTTTACTGATCCGATTAAAAACCTGTTGGATTACAAAACCTGGACGCTCAAGCGCGAAGGTAGCGTGAAACAGGTTGAGCTGGTCAGCGGACGCGGGAATGAAAAATTCCTGGTCGCAAAGCTCAAGGGTCTCGATGATCGTGAAGAAGCGCGTCTTCTGGCCGGTTATGAGATCTGCGTGCCGCGCAACCTGTTCCCTGAACTGACCGACGGCGAGTACTACTGGTACCAGCTGCAAGGTCTCAAGGTCATCGACACTCACGGACAACTGTTCGGGAAGATCGATCACCTGCTGGAGACCGGCTCGAACGATGTAATGGTGGTCAAGCCTTGCGCTGGCAGCCTGGATGATCGCGAACGCCTGTTGCCCTATACCGAGCAATGCGTGTTGGCCGTCGACCTGGCAGCGGGCGAGATGAAGGTGGATTGGGACGCGGACTTCTGAACGTGGCTAGCCTGCGCGTAGAAGTGATCAGTTTGTTTCCCGAGATGTTTTCCGCCATCAGCGACTACGGCATAACCAGCCGCGCGGTGAAACAGGGGCTCTTGCAGCTGACCTGTTGGAATCCGCGAGACTACACCACGGATCGACATCACACTGTGGACGATCGCCCATTTGGCGGTGGCCCGGGCATGGTGATGAAGATCAAGCCCCTGGAAGATGCTCTGGTTCAGGCCAGGCAGGCAGCCGGGGAGGGCGCGAAGGTGATTTACCTGTCGCCCCAAGGCCGCAAACTGACTCAGTCGGCGGTACGCGAGTTGGCGAATGAGGATGCATTGATCCTGATTGCCGGTCGTTATGAAGGCATTGACGAGCGTTTTATTGAAGCTCATGTCGATGAAGAGTGGTCGATTGGCGACTATGTACTCTCCGGTGGCGAGCTGCCGGCGATGGTCCTGATCGATGCGGTTACGCGACTGCTGCCCGGAGCTTTAGGGCATGCGGATTCCGCGGAGGAAGATTCCTTCACGGATGGTCTGCTGGATTGCCCGCACTACACCCGACCGGAGGTGTATGCGGATCAGCGTGTTCCCGACGTGTTGCTGAGTGGCAACCACGCACACATCCGGCGTTGGCGTTTACAGCAGTCCCTTGGTCGGACCTATGAACGACGCGCCGATCTTCTGGAAAGCCGCTCGCTTTCTGGAGAAGAGAAGAAGCTGCTCGAGGAATACATCCGCGAGCGGGACGATAGTTAACAACGTATCGATGGTAGATCCGACGATTTACCTTAGGAGCACAGCATGACCAACAAAATCATCCTTGCACTCGAAGCAGAGCAGATGACCAAAGAGATCCCAGCCTTTGCCCCGGGCGACACCATTGTCGTTCAGGTGAAAGTGAAGGAAGGCGATCGTTCCCGTCTGCAAGCGTTCGAAGGCGTTGTAATCGCCAAGCGTAACCGCGGCGTGAACAGTGCATTCACCGTTCGTAAAATCTCCAACGGTGTTGGCGTAGAGCGTACTTTCCAGACCTACAGCCCGCAAATCGACAGCATGGCTGTCAAGCGTCGCGGCGACGTACGTAAAGCCAAGCTGTACTACCTGCGCGACCTGTCGGGTAAAGCAGCTCGCATCAAGGAAAAACTGGCTTAAGTCCAGCTTCCGATGCAGAAAAAAGCAGCCTACGGGCTGCTTTTTTGTTGCCCGTCATTTATCCCCGAAGTGTGTTTCAGGCAGTAGAACCATGAGCCCCCGCGAGCAAGAAATCCAACGCCGGACCGAGCTGTCGGTCACCCGCGTGACCAAGGCGGTATTCCCGTCGACCACCAACCACCACAACACCCTGTTCGGCGGCACGGCGCTGGCCTGGATGGACGAAGTGTCGTTCATCGCCGCGACCCGTTTCTGCCGGCTGCCACTGGTCACCGTGTCCACCGACCGCATCGACTTCAATCACCCGATTGCCGCGGGCTCCATCGTCGAGCTGGTAGGGCGGGTAGTGAAGGTCGGCAATACCAGCCTCAAGGTCGAGGTTGAAGTCTTCGTCGAGAGCATGAGTTGCGATGGGCGGGAGAAGGCCATCCACGGCCTGTTCAGCTTTGTCGCCATCGATGACGACAAGCGCCCGGTGCCGGTGCTGCCGGGGTTTGTCGACTGATCGCGAGCAAGCCTCGCTCCTGCAGGATTTCACCCTTCTGTAGGAGCGAGGCTTGCCCGCGATGGGCTATCAGGCCGCCATATCCTTCTGAATCAACGCCACCAGGGCCCAGCCCGCAGCGGGCTTGAGGGCGCTGTCTGGCGTCACCACATGCACCCAGCCGCTGCTGTCGCGAGCGAACAGCAGGGTCGCCCGCTCACCATGCAGCGCCTGGTAATCCTCCCAGCCAAAACCCTCGGTCAGGTTGGTGCTGTACAGCTCCGCACCCTGTCCCAGCAGGCTGGCCAGCTTGCTGTAGGACAGCGCCTCGCTGCCTAGCAGATGCCCGCGATGTTCATGGCTGGCCCGGTGCTTGTCGGTGCGCCGGCTTTCCTGGCTGTTGGCCAGGCCGAACAGGCGCTGCTGGCCGAAGTCATGACGGAAACGCATGGAGGCCAGGGTGTTCAGTTCGCCGGAGGGCGACAGCGCCAGCAGGTGGCCAAGCCCCACCAGGTCCAGATGGGCATCGGCATGTTGCGACGCCGGATTGCCGAAGTAGGTCGGTAGGCCGTCCATGCGCGCGGCGCGGATGTTTTCCCAGCTCGAATCGGTCAGCAGCACGCGACTGCCCAGTTGTTGCAGGGCCTTGCCGATGGTCCGCGCCGGAGCGTTCGCCCCGACGATCAGGAAACCGCTCGGCGCCGGTTCCGCGACCTTCAGCAGGCGGGCCAGCGGCCGCGCGGTGGCGCTTTGCAGCACCACGGTGCCGATGATCACGGCAAAGGTCAGCGGCACCAGCAGCAGGGCGCCTTCGTGGCCGGCCTGGTCCAGGCGAATGGCGAAGATTGCCGAGACAGCCGCGGCGACTATGCCCCGAGGTGCGATCCAGGCCAGCAGGGCCCGTTCGCGCCAGCTCAGGTTGGAGCCGGCGGTGGACAGCAGCACGTTCAAGGGGCGGGCGATGAACTGGATCACCAGCAGCAGAATCAACACCAGCGGCCCCAGGGCGATCAAGGCCTTGAGGTCAAGGCGCGCCGCCAGCAGGATGAACAGCCCGGAAATCAGCAGCACGCTGAGGTTTTCCTTGAAGTGCAGGATGTGCCGGACGTCGACGTCCTTCATATTGGCCATCCACATGCCCATCAAGGTCACGGCCAGCAGGCCGGACTCATGCATCACCTGGTTGGCGCCGATGAAGATGCCCAGCACCGCCGCCAGCGTGGCCAGGTTGTGCAGGTACTCCGGCAGCCACTGGCGGCGCATGATGGTGCCCAGCACCCAGCCGCCGACGATGCCGAACAGGCTGCCGCAGAGGATCACCCCGCCGAAGGTCGTCAGGCTGTGCTGCAGGCCCTGGCCCTCGGCGCTGGCGATGATGAAGCTGTAGACCACCACCGCCAGCAGGGCGCCGATCGGGTCGATGACGATGCCTTCCCAGCGCAGGATGTTGGCGATCGACGCCTTGGGCCGAACCACCCGCAGCATGGGCACGATCACGGTGGGCCCGGTGACCAGGGTCAGGGTGCCGAACAGCAGCGCCAGCAGCCAGTCGAAGCCCAGCAGCCAGTGGGTGGCCAGGGTGATCACCGCCCAGGTCGAGAGCGCGCCGATGGTCACCAGCCGGTGCACCACCTTGCCGATCTCGCGCCATTCCGACAGGTGCAGGGTCAGGCTGCCTTCAAACAGGATCAAGGCCACCGCCAGCGACACCAGGGGCATCAGCAGCGGTCCGAACAACTCTTGTGGGTCGAGCCAGCCCAGGACCGGGCCGGCGAGAATGCCGCTCAACAGCAGGAACAGAATGGCCGGCAGTTTCAGGCGCCAGGCCAGCCATTGGCAGCCCACTGCCGCCACGCCTATGCCGCCAAAGGCCAACAGAATCTGTTGCTCGTTCATTGAAGCTCCCTGTTCCTTGAAATAGCGGGCTATGAAAGACTAGCGACCCTGTGCACAGTTCACTATTTTTTCCAGCAGGCCCCAAGGCCGCGTTTTTCGAGTACTTATGCCCGCCATCGACCATCCCCTGATAGACCGTTTCCTCGATGCGCTATGGCTGGAAAAGGGCCTTTCGGACAACACCCGCGAGGCGTATCGCAGCGACCTGGCGTTGTTCAACGGCTGGCTACAGGAAAAGGGGCTGGAGCTGGTGAGTGCCGGCCGCGAGCTGATTCTCGACCACCTCGCCTGGCGGGTGGAGCAAGCCTACAAGCCGCGTTCGACCGCGCGTTTTCTCTCCGGGGTGCGCGGCTTCTATCGTTACCTGCTGCGGGAAAAGCTGATCGCCGTGGACCCTACGCTGCAAGTCGACATGCCGCAGCTGGGGCGGCCACTGCCCAAGTCCCTGTCGGAGGCCGATGTCGAAGCCCTGCTGGCCGCTCCCGACCTCAGCGAGGCCATCGGCCAGCGCGATCGCGCCATGCTTGAAGTCCTGTATGCCTGCGGCCTGCGGGTCACCGAGCTGATCAGCCTGACCCTGGAGCAGGTCAACCTGCGCCAGGGCGTACTGCGGGTGATGGGCAAGGGCAGCAAGGAGCGCCTGGTGCCGATGGGCGAGGAGGCGATTGTCTGGGTCGAGCGCTACATGCGCGATGCCCGGGGCGAGCTGCTCGGCGGGCGGCCCAGCGATGTGCTGTTCCCCAGCTTGCGCGGCGAGCAGATGACCCGGCAGACCTTCTGGCACCGGATCAAGCATCAGGCCAAGGTCGCCGGGATCGGCAAGTCGCTGTCGCCCCATACCCTGCGGCACGCTTTCGCCACCCATCTGCTCAACCACGGCGCCGACCTGCGGGTGGTGCAGATGCTGCTCGGCCACAGCGACCTGTCGACCACCCAGATCTACACCCATGTCGCCCGGGCCCGTCTGCAGGACCTGCATGCCAAGCACCATCCCCGCGGTTGAACGATGAGCCGTAGCCGCTGGCGCAGCCTGCGTTCGGCGGCGTAGCCGTCGTCAATCCGGCGTTTGGGGTTTAACTGAAATACCGCGGTGCCTGGTTTTGCGACGGCTTCGCCGTCGAGCGCAGCCTCGCGGGCTCGACAGCGGCTACAGGAACGGGCCCGCGTCGGTCGTCAAATGACCGGCTTGGCTCAGCGGGAGCCCGCCAGGCGGGCCTTATGTGGTAGGCTTTGCCGGTTTGCAAAGTGGGCCGTTATGACCCGGTGTTCCAGTACGGGCGTTCTGACCGTCCCATTTGTCCGCCTTCAGGAGTTCCCAATGCGCGTGACCCAGATTATCGCCGCCGCAGCCATTGCGTTGGCCAGCACCTTTGTTATGGCCGATGACGCCGCCGAAAAAGCGATTCGTAAAAGCCTCCAGGGCCTGCAACTCGAAGTCCCGGTAGAAAGCATCAGCGCCAGCCCGCTGCCCGGCCTCTATGAAGTCAAGCTCAAGGGCAGCCGCGTGCTGTACGCCAGCGCCGACGGCCAGTTCGTGATGCAGGGCTACCTGTTCCAGCTCAAGGACGGCAAGCCGGTCAACCTGACCGAGAAAACCGAGCGCCTGGGCGTGGCCAAGCTGATCAACGCCATTCCGGTCGCTGAAACCGTGGTCTACCCGGCCATCGGCGAGACCAAGACCCACATCACCGTCTTCACCGACACCACTTGCCCCTACTGCCACAAGCTGCACGCCGAAGTGCCGGAGCTGAATAAGATGGGTGTGGAAGTGCGTTACGTCGCCTTCCCGCGCCAGGGCCTGGGTTCGCCGGGCGACGAGCAGTTGCAGGCGGTCTGGTGCTCGGCCGACAAGAAAGCGGCCATGGACAAGATGGTCGATGGCAAGGAAATCAAGGCCGCCAAGTGCGCCAACCCGGTTTCCAAGCAATTCGCCCTGGGCCAGTCGATCGGTGTGAACGGTACGCCGGCCATCGTTTTGGCCGACGGCCAAGTGATTCCGGGCTACCAGCCTGCGCCACAAGTCGCCAAACTGGCGCTGGGCGCGAAATAATCCTGCGTCGTCGAGCCTTTGACGATCATGGCGCGGCGGTTGTGGCCGACGCGTCATTAATAGAGAGCCGTGTGGTTTGCGGCTGTTTTCCACGGCCGACCTAGTGTCGGCCGTTTCATGGGGAGTTCAGAGTGAATCCGGTCAAAGTGGGCATCTGTGGGCTGGGTACCGTCGGTGGCGGTACCTTCAATGTACTTCAGCGTAACGCCGAGGAAATTGCTCGTCGTGCCGGGCGTGGAATTGAAGTGGCACAAATTGCCATGCGCACGCCAAAGCCTCAGTTCCAAACGACCGGTATTGCGATTACCAACGATGTGTTCGAAGTGGCCACGAACCCTGAGATCGACATCGTCATAGAGCTGATGGGCGGCTATACCGTTGCCCGCGAGCTGGTACTCAAGGCCATCGAGCATGGTAAACATGTGGTCACCGCCAACAAGGCGCTTATCGCCGTACACGGTAACGAAATTTTCGCCAAGGCCCGTGAGAAGGGCGTGATCGTGGCGTTCGAAGCCGCCGTGGCGGGTGGTATTCCAGTCATCAAGGCGATCCGCGAAGGCCTGTCGGCCAACCGCATCAACTGGGTGGCCGGAATCATCAACGGCACTGGCAACTTCATCCTCACCGAAATGCGCGAGAAGGGCCGCACCTTCGAAGACGTGCTGGTCGAGGCCCAGGCCCTGGGTTATGCCGAAGCCGACCCGACCTTCGACGTCGAAGGCATCGACGCGGCGCACAAGCTGACCATCCTGGCGTCCATCGCCTTTGGTATCCCGCTGCAGTTCGACAAGGCCTACACCGAAGGCATCACCAAGCTGACCACCGCCGACGTGAACTACGCTGAGGCCCTGGGCTATCGCATCAAGCATCTGGGCGTGGCCCGCCGCACCGATGCCGGCATCGAGCTGCGCGTGCACCCGACGCTGATTCCGGCCGATCGCCTGATCGCCAACGTCAATGGCGTGTTCAACGCGGTGATGGTCAACGGCGACGCCGTCGGCTCCACCCTCTACTACGGCGCCGGCGCCGGCATGGAGCCGACCGCTTCGTCGGTGATCGCCGACCTGGTGGACGTGGTGCGCGCCATGACCAGCGACCCGGAAAACCGCGTGCCGCACCTGGCCTTCCAGCCGGACTCGCTGTCGGCGCACCCGATCCTGCCGATCGAGGCCTGCGAAAGCGCCTACTATCTGCGGATCCAGGCCAAGGATCACCCGGGCGTACTGGCCCAGGTGGCGAGCATCCTGTCCGAGCGCGGGATCAACATCGAGTCGATCATGCAGAAAGAGGTCGAGGAACACGACGGCCTGGTGCCGATGATCCTGCTGACCCACCGGGTGGTGGAACAGCGCATCAACGATGCGATCACCGCGCTGGAAGCCCTGCAGGGCGTGGTCGGTCCGGTCGTACGGATCCGCGTCGAGCACCTGAACTAATCCGCTTCGTTGCGGGAGCCCCGGCGGCTCCCGCTTGAGAACTCTTTTTAGAGGAGCCAGTCATGCGTTACATCAGCACCCGCGGCCAGGCACCGGCCCTGAATTTCGAAGACGTCCTGCTGGCCGGCCTGGCGAGCGACGGCGGCCTGTACGTACCGGAAAACCTGCCACGTTTCACCCAGGAGGAAATCGCTTCCTGGGCCGGCCTGCCATACCACGAGCTGGCCTTCCGGGTGATGCGCCCGTTCGTCACCGGCAGCATTCCGGACGCCGACTTCAAGAAAATCCTCGAAGAAACCTACGGCGCTTTCTCCCACAACGCCATTGCCCCGCTGCGCCAGCTGAACGGCAACGAGTGGGTCCTGGAGCTGTTCCACGGCCCGACCCTGGCGTTCAAGGACTTCGCCCTGCAACTGCTGGGTCGCCTGCTGGACTACGTGCTGGAGAAGCGCGGCGAGCGCGTGGTGATCATCGGCGCCACGTCCGGCGATACCGGTTCGGCCGCCATCGAAGGCTGCAAGCGTTGCGACAACGTCGATATCTTCATCCTGCACCCGCACAACCGTGTGTCCGAAGTGCAGCGCCGGCAGATGACCACCATCTTCGGTGAGAACATCCACAACATCGCCATCGAAGGCAACTTCGACGACTGCCAGGAAATGGTCAAGGCCAGCTTCGCCGACCAGGGCTTCCTCAAGGGCACGCGCCTGGTGGCGGTGAACTCGATCAACTGGGCGCGGATCATGGCCCAGATCGTCTACTACTTCCACGCGGCCCTGCAGCTGGGCGGCCCGGCGCGTTCGGTGGCGTTCTCGGTACCGACCGGCAACTTCGGCGATATCTTCGCCGGTTACCTGGCCCGCAACATGGGCCTGCCGATCAACCAGCTGATCGTCGCCACCAACCGCAACGACATCCTGCACCGCTTCATGAGCGGCAACCAGTACGTCAAGGAAACCCTGCACGCCACCCTGTCGCCGTCGATGGACATCATGGTCTCGTCGAACTTCGAGCGCCTGCTGTTCGACCTGCACGGCCGCAACGGTGCTGCGCTGGCCGGGCTGATGGATTCCTTCAAGCAAGGCGGCGGTTTCAGCGTCGAGCAGGAGCGCTGGACCGAAGCCCGCAAGCTGTTCGATTCCCTGGCCGTGGACGACGCCCAGACCTGCGAGACCATCGCCGAAGTCTTCGCCCAGACCGGCGAAGTGCTCGACCCGCACACCGCGATCGGCGTCAAGGCCGCCCGTGAGTGCCGTCGCAGCCTGGACATCCCGATGGTGGTGCTGGGCACCGCGCATCCGGTGAAGTTCCCGGAAGCGGTGGAGCAAGCCGGGATCGGCAAGGCCCTGGAACTGCCGGCGCACCTGTCCGACCTGTTCCAGCGCGAAGAGCGTTGCACCGTCCTGGCCAACGACCTGAAGGCCGTCCAGGCCTTCGTCAGCCAGCATGGCAATCGCGGCAAACCGCTCTGATCGAGTGACCTCGATCGTCAACAAGGCCCGTCTCTGACGGGCCTTGTCTTTTTATACTCAGGCTGTTTATCGCGGCGCGTCTTCTAAGGATGGGGCTCAAGGACAGGGCGACGCCGCGTCGAGGATCACTCACAGGATGCTTATGTTGCTGCGCCCGGTTTTCCGCACATTGATGGTTTTGGCGATGCTGTCCCTGGCCCCGTGCCTGATGGCGGCGCAGAACCTGCCCTTCAAGCTGGTGCCGGCTTTCGTCGAGCTGCAACCGCTCACCCTGGCTCCGGCCGAACGGCAATGGCTGGCGGGCCGTGGCACCTTGAAGGTGGGTATTTCGATCGACGACTACCAGCCAATCGACATCACCCGCGACCGCAACCGTTACCAGGGCATCAGCGCCGACTACCTGAGCCTGGTGGGCGAACGCCTGGGCGTGTCCCTGGAAGTCCTGGGGTTCTCCGAGCGCGAACAGGCGGTCGAGGCGCTGCGCGCGGGGGCGATCGACATCCTGACCAGCGCCAACGGTTACGAGCGTGGTGCCGCGGGGCTGCACTTTTCCACTGACTACATGCCCGACCGCGCCGTCGTGGTGGTGCGCAGGGACGAGGCGGAAATGCCCGAAGACCTGGCCGGCAAGAAAGTGGTGCTGCTGGAGGGCTATGCGGACGCCAAGATCGCCCATGCCGCCTATCCCAACAGCCAGATCATTCTTTCGCCCAATCTGTACAGCGGCCTGGAAGCCCTGAAGCAGGGGGATGTCGATGCCTTTATCGGCAATGAAGTGATAGTGCGTGCCTACAAGGCGCTGCGCCCTTACCTGGGGTTGCAGGTCCGCACTGAAAGCCGGCTGCCACCGATCGGCTTTGCCTTCGCCACGCGCCAGACCGACCCGCTGCTCGGCCGCCTGATCGAACAGGCGCTGCAGAGCATCGACGACTCCACGCGACGGGAGATCCTGGCCCGCTGGACCACCGGGCTGGGCGCCAGCACCAGCGACGAGCGGATCAAGTTGAGCAAGCAGGAGCGCGCCTGGCTGCTGGAGCATCAGCATGTGGTGGTGGCTTCCCAGCAGTTTCCGCCCTACGTGTTCAAGGACAAGGACGGCCAGTGGGCCGGGTTGAACATCGACCTGCTCAGCCGGATTTCGCGCATGACCGGCCTGCAGTTCGTCCAGGAGGAAACCTTCTCTACGGCCCACACCCTGGACCTGCTGCTCAAGGGCCGGGCGCAGATGAACACCACCTTGTCGGCCAACGACGAGCGCTGCGGCTTCCTCGACTTCACCCATGCCTTTGGCGGCTCGGCCTGGGTATTCGTGGTCCGCGCCGACGACATCCAGCTCAATACCTTCAACCAATTGGCCGGCAAGGTGCTGGCGCTTCCGGCCAAGCATGCGCTGGAGAGTTACGTCCGGCAGAACTACCCGAAGGTCCACCTGCATCTGGTCGACACCTACCTGGAGGCGCGAGCCCTGGTGGCCAGCGGCGAGGCCGACGCGACCATCCAGAACGAAGTCGAGGTGCAGGGTTACCCGGCGAACGGGCTGCGCATCGGCCGCAGCGTCGAGGGCAAGTGGTCGGCCGATGAGTTGTCGGTGCGCCGGGACCAGCCCGAGCTGCTGAGTATCCTGAACAAGGCCCTGGAAGCCTTCCCGGTGGCCGAGCTCAGCGCCATCCGCCTGAAATGGCTGGGGGTGACGCCGGTGCCGGTGCCCATGTGGCAGCGGGTGCCGGTATGGCTCTACTGGGTCACCTTCACCGCGATCCTGTTCGGTCTGCTGTCCCTGGCCTGGAACACCCGGCTCAAGGGGCAGATCCGCCAGCGCCTGCAAGCCGAGCAACGGCTCAACGACCAGCTGGCGTTCAAGCGCGCCTTGCTCGACGGCATTCCCAACCCGATCTTCGTCCGCGACCTGGCAGGGCGCCTGATCACCTGCAACAAAAGCTACGAAACCCAGACCGGCATGCGCCTGGAGCAGATCAAGGGGCTGTGCCTGACCGAGCTGGATGTGTTGCCCGAGGCCACGGCCCGGCAGTTGCACGGCGAGCTCCTGGAGCAGCTGGAGACCCAGGAGTCGGTGTTCGTCGACCGCCAGATCGAGTCCAGGAACGGTCCGGTGCAGGTCTACCAATGGACGGTGCCGTTCTACAGTGCCCAGGGCGAGTTGCAGGGGCTGCTGGGGGGCTGGATCGATATCACCGAGCGCAAGCGTCTCGAGGAAGAGCTGCTGGAGGCGCGTCGCGCGGCGGATCGGGCGAACTACGCCAAGAGCGCCTTTCTCTCGACCATGAGCCACGAGATACGCACGCCGATGAACGCGATCATCGGTTTGCTGGAGCTGGAAAAGGAGCAGGCGCGCATGCGCGGCATGCCGTTTTCCGATGCCTTGCGCGTGGCCTATCAGTCGGCGCAGGAGCTGGTCGGCCTGATGGGCGACAACCTCGACCTGGCCAAGATCGAGGCCGGGCATATGCAGTTGGCGCCGCAGACGGTGGCCCTGCGAGGCTTTTTCGAAGACATACAGCAATTGTTCGAGGTCACCGCGCGCAACAAGGGGCTGCACTTGACGCTGGCCTTCGACAAGGCGGCGGACGGCTTCTACTGGCTCGACCCGTTGCGCCTGCGCCAGGTGCTGCACAACCTGCTGAGCAATGCCCTGAAGTTCACCCAGGCCGGCGAGGTGCGGGTGTCCGTGGAGCGCCAGGCCGACGAACATGGCGCCGACCGCTTGTGCATCGGCGTGGCCGACACTGGGTCGGGCATCAGCCCGGAGAAGCAGGCGAGCCTGTTCGATCCCTTCATTCAGGCCCATGTGCAGACGACGCCGGAGCAGGGCGGAACCGGCCTGGGCCTGAGCATCTGCAAGCAACTGGTGGAGCTGATGGGCGGGCGCATTCTGCTGCAAAGCCAACCCGGCACGGGGACCACCGTGACCCTCGAACTCTACCCGGAACAGGTGGTCGAGGCTTTCAGCCAGTCGCCCCAGGTGACCAGCGAACGGCCGCAGAGCCGTCGCATGTCGGTGCTGGTGGTCGACGACGTGCGGGCCAATCGCATGGTGCTCAGCCAGCAATTGATGTTCCTCGGGCACAAGGTGGTAGCGCTCGACAGTGCCGAGGCGGCGCTGGCGCGCTGGCAAGGCGAGGCGTTCGACCTGGTGATGACCGACTGCCACATGCCGGGCATGAGCGGTTATCAGCTGAGCGAAGCGATACGCGAGATCGAGGCCCGGGAAGGGCGCGACGCCTGCCCGTTGATCGGCTGCACGGCCAATGCCTTCGAGGATGAACAGCAGCGCTGCGAGCAGGCCGGCATGGATGAACTGCTGGTCAAGCCGGTGACCCTGGACCGGCTGGCGCAGATGCTCGCGCGCTTCTTGCCGCCGCCGTCCTTCGACATCCAGACCCTGCGCACCATGACCCAGGCCGACGAGCCGATCCTGCAACGCATGCTGCGCGAGCTGTGGAACAACCTGGGGCAGGAGCAGGCGGCCCTGGAATCGGCGGTGCAGGAGCAGGACTGGGCGCGTATCGGCGCGTCCACCCACCGCCTGAAAGGGGTGTGCTGCCTGATCGATGCGCTGCCGCTGGCCCAGGTCTGCATCGACCTGGAGGCCGTTGCCCGGGCCCGCTCAGCGGAGGTGCTGACGGAGCACTGGCTGCGTCTTAAGGAAGCCATCGGCTGCTTGCGCAGCGATATCGAGCCGCACCTGGGTAGCGATTAAGACTTGTCTTATGGGGCGACCTGCCCTCTGCGATTAACGTACCGGCCCGCTGCGGATTCTCGCCGCTCTCGCCGTATCGGAGGTCGTTGCATGCACTCGTTGAAAGTGCTCGTTCTTGAAGACAATTCGTTCCAGTTGATGGCCCTGCACCAGATGCTCAACGCCAATGGCGTGTTCAACGTGTTGAACGCCGAAAGCGTTGCCGCCGCCCGGCAATCCCTGGACAGCAAGGGGCCGGTGGACATCGCCATCTGCGATCTGTACCTGGAGCAGGCCGACGGGCTGGAACTGATTCGTTACCTGGCGGAGCAACAACGGGCGAAGGCGCTGATCATTCTCAGCGACGCGCAAGCGGATGTCCGCGAAGGCGCCGCGGCCATGGCCCGGCAGCAGGGCCTGAATGTGCTGGGCTGCCTGCCCAAGCCGGCCTCGGTCACCCTGGTCAATGAACTGCTGAGCCTGTACCAGCAATGTTTCGAGCCGGGCCCGCAGGCCTTGTCGCTGGCCCAGGTGCGCGAAACCCTGGGGTTGGATGTATTCCAGCCTGAAGTGCCGACTGCCGAGGAAGGGCAGGCGGCGGTACTGCGCCATGGGGTCGCGCACTTCCAGCCGGTAGTCAGCCAGGACGGCGAGGTCCAGGGCGTCGAGGCGCTGGCGCGCTGGCAGCACCCGGAGCACGGCCTGATGCTGCCCGCCGAGTTCCTGCCGGTGATCGAGTTCGCCGGGCTGGAGGAAGCCTTCACCTGGCTCATGCTGGAGCAGGCCATGCAGCTGTCGGCCGGGGTGCGCCTGGTCATGGGCCGCTCGCTGGCGATCTCGGTGAACATCCCGGTGGGCATGCTGGAATTGCCGAACTTCGCGCGCCAGCTGGAAGCCCTGCTGCGCCGCTTTGAAGTACCGGCACGCCTGCTGACCCTGGAAATCGTCGAGACCACCGAGCTGCAAACCGATACCGCCCATGTGGAGGCCCTGCTGCGCCTGCGCATGATCGGCTGCAAGCTGTCGATTGGCGACTTCGGCACCGGCGGCACCAGCCTGCAGCGTTTGCTGGAGTTGCCGTTCACCGAGCTGAAGATCCCGCCGGCCTTCGTCTGCGGGCTGGCGGCCGATGAACGCAAGTCGGCGGTGGTGGCCGGCGCCATGAGCATGGCCCGGCGCATGTCCCTGGGCCTGGTGCTGGCCGGTGTCGAGAGCGCCGCCGACTACCAGGCGGCGAAAAAGCTGGGGCAGGCGCGCCTGCAAGGCTGCTTCATCGCCGAACCCATGAGCGCGGTCGCCGTGCGCCAGTGGATCGCCCGGCGCTTGCGTGACGACCTCGACGAACAGGCTGGCTGAGCCCGCGCTCAGGCGAGTCCGTGTTCCTGCACGTAGATGTACAGCGCCGCGGCGCTGGACAGGCCGAGCTTGCGCATGGCGCTGACCTTCTGGGTGCTGACGGTCTTTTTGCTGCGGCTGAGCTTCGCGGCGATTTCCCCGACCGTCAGCCCGGCCGCCAGCAGGCGGATCACTTCGAGCTCGCGGGGCGACAGCTGTTCCCCGGACAACAAGCGGTCCGGCCCGACCTCGCCCGCCAGGCTGAGGAGCTGCCGGATGGCCTGGGCGACGAACACCTTGTCGCGGCGCACATGGCTGATCGCCGCCGGCAGCTCGTCGGCCAGGCTGGCCTTGCTCAGCAGGCCCATGACGCCCAGGTCGAGAATCGAGCGGAACAGCCCGGCATTGTTGAGCATGGTCACCACCACGATCGGCAGCTCGGGGTGATGCCGGCGCAGTTGCTCGATCAGGCGCAGGCCATCGTTCTGCTGTTCCCCCGGCATCATGAAGTCGGTGACCAGTACTTCGCAGGGACAGTCTTGCAGCAGCTCGATGAGGGCTGTCGGGGAGCTGGCTTCGCCGACGATCTCCAGGTTGTCGTCGCGCTCCAGCACGGCCCGCAGGCCGATAAGGAAAATCGGGTGATCGTCGGCCAGGACGATTCGCAGTTTTTTATTGGATGTTTGATTCAAGACTCGCTCCGGTGAGAAGGCAGCATTTCGGACAGGCCCTGCAGCCGGGCAACCGTCATCGCTGCGCCGCCGGGCTTTGCCAACCGCTCGAGGAGAGGGCCCCCATGGCCACACCCCCACCTGCCAGAAAGACCTGCACAAGGCCTGAAAATCCGCCCCGGGAGCAGGTTGCGATGCCGGTTCGGATCGACCCTCGGCGCTATTCCTGCCAACAGGCGGTATCGCGCTACAAGAAGGTCGAGGCGCTGATCAATCAGCCGGCACCCTCGCGTTCGTTTCTGGTTTGAAGTGCCGATTCTAGTCTGATACGGGCTGTTTTTTATCTGTCATGTTTTGCGGGCATGCTGGATCAACTCAGGTCGGCAACCGCCAGCGGTTGCGAACTTTCTTCTCTGGGCGATGGTCACTTGAATGCCAGAAAGCTACCGGCATTGGTGTATTCGAGCCTTAATTCCAGCTATTGAGTGGTGATCGAGATGGAAAGTATCAGCCTATTGTTGGGTGAAGCTTTGAGCCCGTATCAGGTAACTCTGACTCCGCGCGCACAGGGGGAATGCCTGGTGACCCTGAAGAATGCCTTGGGGGCCATAGTGGTCGAGCGTGAGTTCAGTCAGGCTCAGTTGACCGACAAGCGCCAGTTGACCGATGTCGTCGACGGCCTGCATCGCGACGTATTGATCGCCGAAGGTCGCCTGGAGCCCTGTGTCATCGCGGCCTTGCGCAATGTAGCCCGGGAGAAGGCGTTCGACAGCGCACGCTGATTGGAAATTTTCGGGAACCTTCGCTTCAGCCCATCAGTCAGACCCTTGGCAACAGGATCGAGCATTGTGCTCCGGTGCTTGTCGCTTGTTGCACGGGTCTGGTTGCAGACCAGGTTTAACCCCGAGCCGTCTCCCCACTGCTCGGGGTTTCTTTTTGCCCGGGTTTTTAGCGCTGCGGCGTGTCGCGGAAAAATGCCTGTGCATCGCTGCGGTATTGCTCGCGCAGCGACGGCTCCAGCCATTGGGCATAAAGCTCCAGCAAGGTGTCCGGGCGCAGTTCGAGCAGCGCCCGGTTGATGCGCTCCACCGCCTGCCGGCCCTGCGGAGTGTTCGAGCAGCCGACGTTCACTGATTGATACTTGGGCATGCCCTGGATCGGGTAGAACTCCAGGTCATCGGGGTCGATGCCTTGCTGGCGTGCCTGGAAACGAATTTCCGTCTGGTAACCGATCAGGGCTTTCAGGCGCCCGTGGCGTTGCATCTGCAGCAGGTTGCCGATGGCGCTGTTGCCGTAGTGGGCGATCAGCGTGCCGAGCGGAGCCTGTTTGAGCAGGCTGTCGATCGGTTCGCCATAACTGCGTTCGGCCACCACGCCCACGTTGTGCAGGGGGCTGACCAGCAGCGCGCCCAGGTCGACCTGGCCGTCATGGATAAACGGCAGCAGACCGGGACGGTCCTGGCGGCGTACCGCCAGGCCGTTGCTGAACATGCGAAAAGTGGTGATGGAAAACGCCAGCCATTGCGCCCGCTGCGGGGTGAACAGCAGCGCCGGGTCGCAGACGAAGGGCAGTTCCCGGAGCATCTGCATGGCCCGGGCGCGGTTGACGTGGACGAACTGATGGTCGTACTCCGGCAGGCTGGCCAGCAGCGCGGGCAGGGCCTGGTCGATCACCCCCCGGCCTTTTTGCGGGCCTTCGAAAATCGTCATCGGCGGCAGGTCGCGCAACACCCAGACCAGCCTGTCCCGGGCCTGGCTGGCCGGTGACCAGGCGCCGAGCGCCAGCAGCATCGACAACAGGCGTATGCCACGAATCATTCGCCTGCTACGGCATGGGGTCATCAGGCTGCGGATCCTTGTCGGTAAAAGGCATCGTTTTCAACACTAGATCGCGCCGCTGTCACGCAGGCCTTTGATCTGCTGCTCGTCGTAACCCAGGGCGCCCAGCACCTGGGCATTGTGCTCGCCGAGCGCTGGGCCGACCCATTCGGACGAGCCCGGGGTGTCCGAGAGTTTCGGCACTATGCCGGGCATCTTGAATGCCTTGCCGTCCGGCAGCTTGGCCTGGAGGAACATTTCCCGGGCCAGAAACTGCGGATCGCTGAACATGTCCTCGGCGCTGAAGATGCGGCTGGCGGGGACTTCCGCCTGGTTCAGCAATTCGATCACGCGCTCCAGCGGCAGCGAATTGACCCAGCGATCGATGACCCCATACAGCTCGTCGCGCCGGCTGTCGCGGCCGTCGTTGCTGGCCAGGGCCGGGTCGTTGGCCAGGTCGTCGCGGCCGATCACTAGCATGAAACGCTTGAAGATCGCATCGCCGTTGGCGCCGATCTGCACGTGCTTGCCATCGGCACTGGTATGGATGGAGGAGGGCGTGATGCCAGGCATGATGTTGCCGGTGCGTTCGCGGATGAAACCGAAGACATCGAACTCCGGGACCATGCTTTCCATCATGGCGAAGATCGCTTCGTACAACGCCACGTCCACCACCTGGCCCTGGCCGCCGTTGACCTCGCAGTGGCGCAGGGCCATCAACGCGCCGATCACGCCCCACAGGGCGGCAATCGAGTCGCCGATGGAAATGCCGGTGCGCACCGGCGGACGGTCCTCGAAACCGGTGATGTAGCGCAGCCCGCCCATGGACTCGCCGACCGCGCCGAACCCGGGCTGGTCCTTCATCGGCCCGGTCTGGCCGAAGCCGGACAGGCGCACCATCACCAGCTTGGGATTGAGCGCGTGCAGGGTGTCCCAGCCCAGGCCGAGTTTTTCCAGGACCCCGGGGCGGAAGTTCTCGATCAGGATGTCGGCTTCCGCCAACAGCTTCTTCAGCACCTCCAGGCCGTCCGGGTGCTTGAGGTTCAGGGTCAGGGACTTTTTGTTGCGTGCCTGGACGAACCACCACAGCGAAGTGCCTTCATACAGCTTGCGCCACTTGCGCAGCGGGTCGCCGCCATCCGGCGATTCGACCTTGACCACCTCGGCGCCGAATTCGGCGCAGATGCGCGAGGCGAACGGGCCGGCGATCAGGGTGCCGAGTTCGACGACTTTCAGGCCGGCAAGGGGTTTGGCGGTAAGCGGCATGGAAGATCCTTGTAGGACAAAGATTGGACAGTAGAGCGTTTTAACATAGCCCGGCGCTCCCTCGCCAAAGGATGATGGTGCGCGATTCGTGGATTGTCCCGTGCATCGGTTAGACTTGCCGCCTTTCCTCGTATCAAGAAGCCCTGTCCATGGCCCAGCCGTCTACCACCTACAAGTTTGAATTGAACCTGACTGACCTCGATCGCGGGGTCTACGAAAGCGTCAAGCAAACCATCGCCCGCCATCCGTCGGAAACCGAAGAGCGCATGACCGTGCGCCTGCTGGCCTACGCCCTTTGGTACAACGAACAGCTGTCGTTCGGCCGCGGCCTGTCGGAAGTGGATGAGCCGGCCCTGTGGGAAAAAAGCCTGGACGACCGTGTGCTGCACTGGATCGAAGTCGGCCAGCCGGACGCCGAGCGCCTGACCTGGTGCTCGCGCCGTACCGAGCGCACCAGCCTGCTGGCCTACGGCAGCCTGCGCGTGTGGCAGACCCGGGTGGTGGACGCGGTGAAGAACCTGAAGAACCTCAATATCGCCGGCGTGCCCCAGGACGTCCTGGAAGTCCTGGCCAAGGACATGCCGCGCGTTATCAAGTGGGACGTGATGATCAGCGAAGGCACGATCTTCGTCACCGACGATCGCGGCCAGCACGAAGTCCAGCTGGAATGGCTGTTGGGCGAGCGCTGAGTTCGCCACGCCGCGCGCTGTTTCGCTGTATCCCCCGTATCGAAGAGAAGCTTCTGTCACCCCATGCGTATCGAACCTCGTGAGTTGCCCGCCACCCTGCCGTTTCTTGGTGATCTGCCGCCGTTGCTGACCCGCCTGTACGCCGCCCGTGGCGTGCAGTCCGAGGCCGAGCTGGACAAGAGCCTGGCGCGGTTGATCCCGTTCCAGCAGCTCAAGGGCATCGAGGCGGCGGTGGACCTGCTGGTGACCGCACTGGAGCAGCGCGAACGCATCCTGATCGTCGGCGACTTCGATGCCGACGGCGCCACCGCCAGTACCGTGGGCATGCTCGGCCTGCGCCTGCTGGGCGCGGCCCATGTCGATTACCTGGTGCCGAACCGTTTTGAATACGGCTATGGCCTGACCCCGGAAATCGTCGCGGTGGCCCTGGAGCGCCAGCCCCAGCTGCTGATCACCGTGGACAACGGCATCTCCAGTGTCGAGGGCGTGGCGGCGGCCAAGGCGGCTGGGCTGAAAGTGCTGGTCACCGACCACCACTTGCCGGGCCATGAGCTGCCGGCGGCAGATGCCATCGTCAACCCGAACCAGCCCGGCTGCGAGTTTCCGAGCAAGGCCCTGGCCGGTGTCGGGGTGATCTTTTATGTGCTGATGGCGTTGCGGGCTCGCCTGCGCAGCCTTGGCTGGTACGAAACCCAGCCGCAGCCGAACATCGGCGAGCTGCTGGATCTGGTGGCGCTGGGCAGCGTCGCCGACGTGGTGCCGCTGGACGCCAACAACCGCATCCTGGTGCACCAGGGGCTGGAGCGGATTCGTGCCGGGCGCGCGCGGCCGGGGATCAAGGCGATCCTCGAAGTGGCCAAGCGCGAGGCGTCGCGCATCACCTCCACCGACCTGGGCTTCATCCTTGGCCCGCGGTTGAATGCCGCCGGGCGCCTGGACGATATGAGCCTGGGCATCGAATGCCTGCTCAGCCATGACATGGCCCTGGCGCGGGAAATGGCCAGCCAGCTGGACGAGTTGAACCAGGATCGCAAATCCATCGAACAGGGCATGCAGCGCGAAGCCCTGGCCCAGCTCAAGGACTTGCCGGTGGAGTCGATGCCGTTCGGCCTGTGCCTGTTCGAGCCCGACTGGCACCAGGGGGTGATCGGGATTCTCGCTTCGCGGCTGAAAGAGCGTTACCACCGGCCGACCATCGCCTTTGCCGATGCCGGCGAAGGCATGCTCAAGGGATCGGCGCGTTCGGTGCCGGGTTTTCATATCCGTGATGCCCTGGACGCGGTGGCGGCCAAGCATCCGGACCTGATCAGCAAGTTCGGCGGCCACGCCATGGCCGCCGGCTTGTCGCTGCCGGAGCAGAACTTCCCGGCCTTTGCCGAAGCCTTCGACACCGAGGTGCGCCGCCAGCTGCGCGAGGAAGACCTGACCGGGCGCCTGCTGTCGGACGGCACCCTGGCGGTGGAAGAGTTCCACCTCGAACTGGCCCGCGCCCTGCGCCATGCCGGGCCCTGGGGCCAGCACTTTCCCGAGCCGCTGTTCCATGGCGTGTTCCAGTTGGTGGAGCAGCGGGTCGTCGGCGAGCGCCATCTCAAGGTGGTGCTGCGCAGCGAATGCGGCTCGGTGAAGCTCGACGGCATCGCCTTCGGCATCGACCGCGATATCTGGCCGAACCCGACCATCCGCTGGGTGGAACTGGCCTACAAGCTGGACCTCAACGAGTTCCGCGGCCAGGAAACGGTGCAACTGATGATCGCCCATATCGAACCGCGTTAAGGCTGCTGACGCTATCGCGAGCAAGCTCGCTCCTACAGGGATCGCAGGGCTTTTGTAGGAGCGAGCTTGCTCGCGAAAAACGCCAGGCCACCGCTACCTTCCCCGGTAAAATATGTCGGAACCCTGCTGGTCGCGCCGTTGTCGACTAGTCTCTAAACACTGCTTGATTGGCCTTGTGACGTTTTGTCCTTTTTCTCCCGCGGGGGCGGGCGCTGTTCCTTTCCAGTCACTCGTCGACTTTTCAAACAGAACCCTGGAGCCTGACCACTGATCGAGAGGTGCCCCATGAGTCTGCTGCTTGAACCCTATACCCTTCGTCAACTGACCTTACTCAACCGCATCGCGGTATCGCCCATGTGCCAGTACTCCAGCGTAGATGGACTGGCCAATGACTGGCACCTGGTGCACCTCGGCAGTCGTGCCGTAGGCGGCGCCGGACTGATTTTCACCGAGGCCACGGCGGTCACCGCCGACGGACGCATCACCGCCCAGGACCTCGGCCTGTGGAACGACGAACAGATCGCACCTTTGCAACGCATCACCCGCTTCATCACCGCCCAGGGCGCGGTCGCCGGCATCCAGCTGGCCCACGCCGGGCGCAAGGCCAGCACCCATCGGCCATGGCTGGGCAAGCATGGCAGCGTCAAGCCGGCGGAGGGGGGCTGGGTGCCGGTGGGCCCATCGCCCATCGCCTTCGACCCGCAACATACGCCACCGACCCAGCTCGACGAGACGCATATCGCCGCGATCGTCCAGGCCTTCGTCGACTCGGCCAAACGCGCCCTGATCGCCGGTTTCAAGGTGGTCGAAGTGCATGCCGCCCACGGCTACCTGCTGCATCAATTCCTCTCGCCCCTGAGCAATCAGCGCCGCGACCAGTACGGTGGCTCCTTCGATAACCGCATTCGCCTGGTCCTGCAGGTGTGTGAGGCGGTGCGGGCGGTCTGGCCGCAGGAGTTGCCGCTGTTCGTCCGGGTTTCGGCCACCGACTGGGTGGAGGACGGCTGGAATCCGGACGAAACCGTCGAGCTGGCCTGCCGCCTGAAGGCCCTGGGGGTGGACCTGATCGACGTCTCGTCGGGCGGTACCGCGGTCAATGCCGAGATCCCCACCGGTCCGGGCTACCAGACCCGTTTCGCCGAACGGGTGCGCAAGGAGTCGGGGATCGCCACCGGCACCGTGGGCATGATCACCGAGCCGGCCCAGGCCGAGCACATTTTGCGCACCTGCCAGGCCGATATCATCTTCCTGGCTCGGGAGCTGCTGCGCGACCCGTACTGGCCGCTACATGCCGACGACGACCTGAGCGGACACAAGGCGATCTGGCCGGCGCAATACCAGCGCGCCACCCATCGCGACCAGCCGATCCACGAGTCGGATCTGCGTGAGTGAGCTGAGCGAGGCATAAAAAAACCGGCCTGTGAGGGCCGGTTTTTTGTGTGTGGATTCGGGGTTGTGTTGGCTGCGATGACGTCATCGCGGGNAAAGGTGATCCGTAGGAGCGAGACTTGCCCGCGATAGCGATCGATCAAACGCCAATTATCCTCGTCAAGGGTACTTGCGCTTGTCCGGTGCCGGCGGGAAGTACTGGTACAGCCAGGTTTCGCTCAGGGTGCGATCGTTGGTGCGGATAAACAGCCGCAGCTCCACCGGATCGACGCTGTCATTGGTCGGGTACCAGTCGAAGAGCACGCGATAACCCTGGATCTCGTCCAGCTTCAGCACGTGGAAATCCTTGACCTGGCCGTTCGACGCGGTGACCACCGGTTCGATGCCGGTGCCTTCCGGCAGCCGGTCCAGGCCGCCGCCATTGAAGTCCACGGCGAAGCGCCGGGCCCAGACCGGCGGATAATGCTCGCCCGGGGCCCAGCCTTCGACGAAGCCACCCATGCCCGAACGGGTGGCGTTGACCCGCGCCAGCGGCGTGCCCACCGGTGGCAGGGCGCTCCAGTACAGCTTGTAGCCGTAGTTCAGCGAGTCCCCGGCGGCCAGCGGCTTTTTCGGGGTCCAGAAGGCCACGATGTTGTCCATGGTCTCGCCGGTGGTGGGGATCTCCAGCAGGTCGATCGAGCCTTCGCCCCAGGCGGTGGTCGGCTCGACCCACAGGCTCGGACGCCGGCTGTACCAGTCCACGGTGTCCTGGTAGTTGGCGAACTCATGGTCGGTCTGCACCAGGCCGAAGCCCTTCGGGTCCTTGTCGGCGAAGGCGTTGAACTGCAGGGTCGCCGGGTTGTTCAGCGGGCGGCAGATCCACTCGCCATTGCCGCGCCACATGGCCAGGCGGTCCGAGTCGTGGATCTGCGGATGGATGGTGTCGCACATGCGCCGCTCATGGGTGCCGCAGCTGAACATGCTGGTCATCGGCGCGATGCCCAGCTGTTCGATGGCGGTACGGGCGTTGACGTGCGCATCGACATCCATCACCACGCGCTCGGCCTGGCAGTCGATGTCGAAGCGGTAGGCGCCGGTGGCGCTGGGCGAGTCGAGCAGGGCATAGACCACGAAGCGGGTGCTGTCCTTGTCCGGGGTCTCGAACCAGAACTTGGTGAAGTCGGGAAACTCTTCCCGTTTCTTGGCGTAGGTATCGATCGCCAGGCCGCGGGCCGAGAGGCCGTACTGGCCGGTCTTGTCCACCGCGCGGAAATAGCTGGCGCCGAGGAAGGACACCACATCGTGCTTGTCCAGTTCCGGGGCCTTGAACAGCTTGAAGCCGGCAAAACCCAGGTCGCCCTTGAGCTGCGCGGTGTCGACGCTGGTGTTCTGGTAGTTGAACAGCGACGGGCGGAAATGCACTTCCCGCGCCTGACGGCTCTTGGCGTCGACGCTGTACATGCGCACCGGCTGTTTGAAGCCCATGCCGACGTGGAAGAACTGCACGTCCAACTGGCCGTTCAGCTCCTTCCACAGCGAGTGGTTGCCGTCGTACTGGATCGCGTTGAAGTTCTGCGGGGTCATGGTCGCCAGGGTCGGCGGCAGCACCTGCTTGGTGTCCACGTATTGCTTGCCGGCCAATTGCTTGGCCTGGGCCTTGAGAATCTCGAAATCGAAGGCCTGCGCTTCGCCGTCGGCGGCGCCCGCCCAGGCCCGGGTGGCCAACAGACCCGTGGCCGACAGGCCGGTGTAGGCTGCCAGCGCCATGGATGCTTTCAGAAGATGCCTGCGATGCATAAGTGAACCTTGTCAGGAGATCCCGAGCCCTTCCTGGCTGCACTGGATCGGAAATGGAGGTTCGGTCATGCCTTCGGCCAAACACAACGGACTTTTAACAGCTGGCGGATAGAATAATCGGTTCGCGTAAGGCAAAAAATAGCCCAGCTATCGATACGTAAAACCACGGACGGCTTCAGGACAACCGACATGCTGAACGAGCGCCTTTTGACTGCGCAGGACATCCCCCTGTTCAAACTCATCGACCGCGCGGAACTGATCGAAGCGTTCTACCGCCTGCAGGACGGGCAATTGCTGTGTTATCCCCAGCGCGAAGTGGTGAGCGGCTGGCCGCCCGGCGAGGCCGAGCATGACGCGTTGGTCTTGCAGGCGTGTGACCAGCGCGGCGGCTGGCTGTACGGGGTGTTCGACGAACACCGGCTGGTGGCCGCGGCGGTGGTCGATTGCCTGGTTATCCACAACGCCGGCTTGCAACTGCGGCAGTTGAAGTTCCTGCATGTCAGCCAGGCTTATCGCGGGCGCGGCCTGGGCCAGCGGCTGTTCGGCCTGGCCGCCGAGCAGGCGCGGCGCATGGGCGGCGAAGGGCTGTATATCTCGGCCACGCCGTCACGCAATACCCTGGACTTCTACCGCCGCCTGGGCTGCGAGCTGTTGCCGGCCCCCGATCCAGAGCTGCATCGCCTGGAGCCCGAGGATATCCATCTGTACCTCAGGCTGGCCTGATCTTCAGCGGGTTTTGCGCCAGGCTGGCCAGGCGAGGATGGTTACGGCGCGCAACAGCCATTCGCAGGGACCATATTGATGGCTGCGCATCCACAGGGTACTGAGCCACAGTTGCAGCGCGTAGAGAGCGATCACCATCAGCAGGATCCAGGCCGAGTCCAGCTGGTTGATCAGGCCCAGGCCGTAACCGGTGAATATCAGGCTCAGGAGCAAGGATTGCAGCAGGTAGTTGCTCAGCGACATGCGTCCCATGGGGGCCAGCAACCTGCACACGCGTTCGCCCAAGGGCGAGTTGAACGCGCCAAGGAGCAGCAGCACGTAGCTTGTGCTGAGCAGGGGCGCGGTCAACTGGCCTATGCCGTATCCCAGGGCTTCCAGGCCGGCGCCGGGGGCATAGGCGGCGGTATAGCCATAGATGAGCGCGCCGCCGAGGCCGATGGGCAGCATCAGGCTCAATAACCTGTCCTTCCAGGTGTCGAAGACGTAGGGCGCCACCAGCCAGCCGCGGCGTCCGGCCACATAGCCGAACAGGAACATCGCCAAGGTACTGGGGCCCTGCAACAGCCATAATGCGAGGATGGTCTCTGGCAGGTGACTGAGGTTGAAGCTCAAGGTGCCCAAGGCGCTCGAACCGAGCAGGAAGGCCTTGTCCGCGGGTTCCCATTCCATGCTGCCGACGTAATTGCCTTCGGCCAGTTGCAGCAGGCCCAGCGTCATGAAGATCAGCGCCGAGCACACCAGCAGTCCCACCGCCAGCTTGAGCGCGCGTCGCGCGCAAAGGTTGCGCAGCCCCAGCAATACCAGGCCGAGCACCGCGTAGAGAGACAGGATCTCACCGTAGAACAGCAGGGCGCCGTGGATCAGCCCGATCGCCAGCAGCGCCAGTTGCCTACGCACCATGCGCGGCACAAAGGCGTTCTGCGAGCGTTCCGCTGAGGCCAGTTGCAGGGTGAAGCTGTAGCCGAAGAGAAAGGAGAACAGCAGGTAGAACTTGGTTTCGAACAGTGTCGAGATCAGGAAACGGATGGCGTGATCGATGGCGGCGGGGTAGGCCGGATTGCTCACCGAAGCGCCGTAGTAAGGGTCGGTGAACACCCAGATGTTCACCGCCAGGATACCCAGCAAGGCGAACCCGCGCAGGGCATCGATGTGCAGCAGGCGAGTGGCTGACGTGATTTTCTCGGGGCCGGGGCGAGCGGGGCTGTTCATCTGGGTCAGCGTCCTTGCAGCAGGTGAGCCACCAGTTGTTGCAGCACCTGGGATTGGTCTTGCGGGTTGAACTGCGGGTCGGCGGCGACCCGGGCGAACAGGCCGTCGATCAGGGCAGCCAGCCAGGTGGCGGCCTGCTCGGGGCTCAGCTGGGTGTGCAATTGCCCAGATCGGCCTGCGGCGTCCACCAGGGCGGCGAGCCCTTCACGCAACACCAGGTCGTTGGCCTTGACCAGGTGCGCCACGGCTTCGTCGCGGTGGCCCAGGGCGGAAATCTCCAGGGCCAGGCCGGCGTAATGGCGGTCGCCGGCCAGTTGGCAGACGTGCTCGAGGAAGCCCGACAGGGCCGCCATCGGGTCTTCAGCCGTGACCAGTGCAGCCATCGCGGTGGCGGTCTCTTCGCCTTCCCGGGCGATCAGCGCCAACAGCAGTTCGTGCTTGCTGCTGAAGTAATGGAACAGATTGCCGGAGCTCATGCCCGCGGTGCTGCAAATGTCAGCGGTGCGGGTGGCGACAAAACCAGCTTCGGCAAAACACTGGGCAGCGGCATCCAGCAGGGCGGTTCGCTTGGCTTCGCGTTGCAAGGGATTGGCGGGGCGCATGTCGGCTCATTAGTTAATTGACTGGTCACTCAATTAAATGGCGAGCCTGAATGTTTGGCAAGCCTTGGCTGCAAAAAAATCAGTCGACGGGATGACTGCCGCCACGCACTCCCAGGTTTATCGCTGGCCGAGCAGGAGGACCGGCGGGTGATTCATATGCCGCTGCCCGCCAGCGGCATGAACCGCGGCACGGCATACAGCACCAGCACGCAGCCCAGCCACAGGCCCAGCCAGCGATAGTGGGTAGGCATGCCGCAGGCGTGCCAGCCTTTGGCGGCGGCATACACCAGGGTGATCTGGACCAGCACCAAGGACAGGACCCCGGTGGGAATCGCCAGGGCCGAGACAAAGGGCGCGGCGACGGCGTGGGTCAGTACCAGGCCCAGTTGCAGGGTGGCGAACGGCAGCACCAGCCAGACGGCCACTTGCAGCATCAGGCTGATGATTCGCGAGGGCATGGGCACATCCTTGTTGCCGAAGAAGTTTCAGCGCCGCGGGCTGGGCAGCCAGGCGCTTTCTGGCGGCGGATGGTGCCGCAACTTGATCGGCCTGGCCAGACCTCGTTCAATAGCCGCCTTTCAAGGAGATCAGGCAAATGAATTGCGGTTTTTCGGCGTGCGCGCGATGAAGTACAAGAAGACCCTGGCGGTCGTGGGAGGCCTGCTGGGGGCCTGTGCACTGGTGTTCATCGGCGCACTCTACACAGTGCTCGAACGCAAGCCCTATTCGGCGACCAGCCCCTCTGGTCGTTACCTGTTGCAGCATGCCTCGGCCGGGGGGCTGCTGGTGCCTTTCGGCGGCCTGGGCTACTTGCAAGTCATCGACCTCGAGGACCCGGAGCGGGTCTATCGCACGCCCTTGATCGAGGACTGGTCGCTGGACCTGCGGATGTACGAGGACGACAAAAGCATCAGCATCTTTGGCCTGGAGTTCATCAAGGCCACCAAGACCTACATCATTCAGTGGCCGGATTGGCAGCATCACTGGCTCGATTGGTTCATCAGCAACACGCCCTACGAGTTCTGCGCTGAAACCGACGGTAATTGCTTTTAGCAGGGCAGGCAGGGGCGGCGCCCTGTCTGGTCACATGGTTCTTAATTTGAGTCGCGACCATCGCGGGCAAGCCTCGCTCCTACGGATTTGTANGAGCGAGGCTCGCCCGCGATGCGGATCAGTGCTTGAACATCACATGGCGCACGATGCTGTAGTCCTCCAGCCCATACAGGGACAGGTCCTTGCCGTAGCCGGAGAGCTTCTGCCCGCCATGGGGCATTTCGCTGACCAGCATGAAGTGGGTGTTGACCCAGGTGCAGCCGTATTGCAGGCGCGCCGAGAGGCGATGGGCGCGACCGACATCGGCGGTCCACACCGAGGACGCCAGGCCGTAGTCCGAGTCGTTGGCCCAGCCCAGGACCTGGGCTTCGTCGGCGAAGCGGGTGACCGAGACCACCGGCCCGAACACTTCGCGGCGGACGATTTCGTCGTCCTGCAGGGCATCGGCCAGCACCGTCGGTTCGAAGAAGAAGCCGTTGCCATCCACCGTCTTGCCACCCGTGACCAGGCGGATATGCGGCTGGGCGATGGCGCGCTCGACGAATCCGGCCACGCGGTCGCGGTGCTGGGCGCTGATCAGCGGGCCCAGCTCGGTGTCCGGGTCGCCCTGCAGGCCGTACTTGATGCTGGCGACCGCCGCGCCGAGCTTCTCGACGAAGCGTTCGTAGATGCCCTCCTGGGCATAGATGCGGCAGGCGGCGGTGCAGTCCTGGCCGGCGTTGTAGAAGCCGAAGGTGCGGATGCCTGCCACTGCGGCGTCGATGTCGGCGTCGTCGAAGATGATCACCGGCGCCTTGCCGCCCAATTCCATGTGCATGCGTTTGACGCTGTCGGCGGTGCTGGAAATGATGTTCGAGCCGGTGGCGATGGAGCCGGTGAGCGACACCATGCGCACCTTCGGATGGGTCACCAGCGGCTGGCCCACCGTGGCGCCACGGCCGAATACCAGGTTCAGCACCCCGGCGGGAAAGATCCCGGCTGCCAGTTCGGCCAGGCGCAGGGCGGTCAGCGGGGTCTGCTCCGAGGGTTTGAGCACTAGGGTGTTGCCGGCGGCCAGGGCCGGGGCGATTTTCCAGGCGACCATCATCAGCGGGTAGTTCCACGGCGCGATGGAGGCGATCACCCCCACCGGATCGCGACGGATCATCGAGGTGTGGCCCGGCAGGTATTCGCCGCCGGCCGAACCGCTGAGGCAACGGCTGGCGCCGGCAAAGAAGCGGAACACGTCGGCAATCGCCGGGATCTCGTCGTTCAAGGCCGCGCTCAGCGGCTTGCCGCAGTTGTCCGACTCCAGCCGGGCCAGCTCTTCGCCGTGGGCTTCGATAGTGTCGGCCAGCTTGAGCAACAGCAGCGAGCGCTCTTTCGGCACCGTTTGCGACCAGCTATGGAATGCCGCATCGGCGGCGCGCACCGCGGCATCGACCTGGGCTTCGCTGGCCTCGTTGATTTCCACCAGCACCTTGCCCAGTGCGGGGTTGAAGACCGGCTGGGCTGGGCCTTCGCCGGCGATCAGTTGGCCGTTGATCAAGAGTTTGGTTTGCATGGCTGTTCTCCTGAAATAACTATCGGATGGTCTGTAGCCGCTGCCCGCCACGCTCTCGCCGCCGCGGGTCAGGTAATAGGCGCCGAGGATCGGCAGCATGGTCACCAGCATCACCAGCATGGCGACAACGTTGGTCACAGGCACGTCCCGCGGCCGGCTGAGCTGGTTGAGCAGCCACAGCGGCAGGGTGCGTTCATGGCCGGCGGTGAAGGTGGTGACGATGATTTCGTCGAACGACAGGGCGAACGCCAGCATGCCGCCGGCCAGCAACGCCGAGCCGAGGTTCGGCAGGATGATGTAGCGGAAGGTCTGCCAGCCGTCGGCGCCCAGGTCCATCGAGGCCTCGATCAGGCTGTGGGAGGTACGGCGCAAACGGGCGATCACATTGTTGTAGACAATCACTACGCAGAAGGTCGCGTGGCCGACGATGATGGTGAACATCCCCGGCTCGATCCCCAATGTCTTGAAGGTCGCCAGCAGGGCGATGCCGGTGATGATCCCCGGCAGGGCGATGGGCAGGATCAGCATCAGCGAAATCCCCTGCTTGCCGAAGAAGTCCCGCCGGTACAGCGCCGCCGAGGCCAGGGTGCCGAGGACCAGGGCGATCAGGGTGGCGATGGCGGCGATCTGCAGCGACAGCTTGATGGCGTCCAGCACGTCGGGGCGGGCGAAGGCCACGCTGAACCACTTCAGGGTGAAGCCCTGGGGCGGAAAGCTGAAGGCCGCGTCTTCGGTGTTGAAGGCGTAGAGGAAGATGATCAGGATCGGGAAATGCAGGAACAGCAGCCCGCCCCAGGCGGCAAGGCGCAGTCCCGTTGAGGCTTTTTCCCCGTGCGTGGCTGAATCAGAGCGCATCGAAGGCCCCCAGGCGTTTGACGATGGACAGGTAAATGGCGATCAGCACGATCGGCACCAGGGTGAAGGCGGCGGCCATCGGCATGTTGCCGATCGCCCCTTGCTGGGCGTAGACCATGCTGCCGACGAAGTAGCCGGGCGGGCCCACCAGCTGCGGCACGATGAAGTCGCCCAGGGTCAGGGAGAAGGTGAAGATCGAGCCGGCGGCGATGCCCGGCACCGACAGCGGCAGGATCACCTGCATGAAGGTCTGGCTTGGCCTGGCGCCGAGGTCGGCGGAGGCTTGCAGCAAGGACGGCGGCAGGCGTTCCAGGGAGGCCTGGATCGGCAGGATCATGAACGGCAGCCAGATGTAGACGAACACCATGAAGCGCCCCAGGTGCGAGGTCGACAGGGTGCTGCCGCCGACCCCGGGAATCCCCAGGATGAACTGCAACAGCGGTTCCAGCCCCAGGTGCTGGACGAACCACTGGGCCACGCCGCCCTTGGCCAGCAGCAGGGTCCAGGCGTAGGCCTTGACGATGTAGCTGGCCCACATCGGCAGCATCACCGCGATATAGAAGAACGCCTTGGTCTTGCCGCTGGTGTAGCGCGCCATGTAGTAGGCGATGGGGAAGGCGACCACAGCGCTGGCGAGCGAGACGATGATGGCCATGCTCAGGGTGCGCAGGATGATGTCGAAGTTCGACGGCTGGAACAGCGCGGTGAAGTTGGCCAGGGTCAGGTCCGGGGTGACCGCCATGGTGAAGTCGTCGAAGGTGTAGAAGCCTTGCCAGAGCAGGGTCAGCAAGGAGCCCAGGTAGATCGCGCCGAACCAGGTCAGGGGTGGTACCAGCAGCAGCGCCAGGTACAGGTTCGGCCGCCGGTACAGCAGGTTGGAAAAGCGCCGCAGCGGCGAGCCGCCGGGGCTTTGGGGAGTGATCGCCAGGGTGTTCATGTCATGCCCCGCTCGCCAGGGTGTCGGTCAGCGGGATCATCGCCTCGCGGGCCCAGCGCGCGCTGATGCGTTGCCCGGTCTGGTGCTGGGCGCTGTTGTCCAGCCATTGGTCGTTGGCCTGGCTGATGCTGAGGGTCTGGCCGTTGTCCAGTTGCAGTTCGTAGCGGGTGGCGCTGCCCTGGTACTGGATATCGTGCAGCAGGCCGCTGATTTCGATCTCGTGGCTGCTCAACGGGCCTTCGGCGAAACGCACGTGTTCCGGGCGGATCGAGAAGGGCCGCTGGCTGCCGCTCAGGCGTTCGGCCAGTTCGCCGCGAATCACGTTGGAGGTGCCGACGAACTCGGCGACAAAGGTGGTGGCCGGTTTCATGTACAGGTTGCGCGGGCTGTCGACCTGCTCGATGCGGCCCTTGTTGAACACTGCCACACGGTCGGACATCGACAGGGCCTCGGTCTGGTCATGGGTGACGAAGATGAAGGTGATGCCGAGCTGGCGCTGCAGCTTCTTCAGTTCGCCCTGCATCTGTTCGCGCAGCTTCAGGTCCAGCGCCCCCAGGGGTTCGTCCAGCAGCAGGACCCGCGGCCGATTGACCAGCGCCCGGGCCAGGGCCACGCGCTGGCGCTGGCCGCCGGACAGCTGCACCGGCTTGCGCTCGCCGTAGCCTTCCAGGGCGACCATGGCCAGGGCTTCTTCGGCGCGCTTGAGGCGCTCGGCCTTGCCGACGCCTTTGACTTTCAGGCCATAGGCCACGTTGTCGCGCACGTTCATATGGGGGAACAGCGCGTAATCCTGGAACACGGTGTTGACGTCGCGCTGGTAGGGCGGCAACCCAGTGGCTTCGGCCCCGTGGATGTGGATCGAGCCGGCGCTCGGCTGTTCGAAACCGGCGATCAGGCGCAGGCAGGTGGTCTTGCCCGAGCCGGAAGGGCCGAGCATGGAAAAGAACTCGCCGTCCTGGATATCGATGGAAACCCGGTCAACGGCCTTCACCTCGCCGAACTGCCGGGAAACGTTGGTGAACTGGACTGCAAGCGTCATGGTGCGGTGCTCCGGAAAAGCGCGCTGTCGAAATAGGCGGGATCAGGTCTGGCGGCGCCGGCCTGGCGCACGAACCTGTAGCCGCTGCCGAAGGCTGCGATCGCCCCGCAGGGGCGCGGCGATCTTGAAGACGCAGAAGGTCCTGTGGACCTTGCGCAGCCTGCGGCAGCGGCTACAGGGGCTCATCTGCCGCCCATGATCGCGATGTAGTCCTGGGTCCAGCGGCTGTAGGGCACGAACTTGCCGCCTTCGGCCTGCGGGGTTTTCCAGAAGGCAATCTTGTCGAACTGGTCGAAGCCGTTGGTCTTGCAACCTTCGGCGCCCAGCAGCTCGCTTTCCTTGCAGGCCGCCGGCACGGCCGGCAGCGAACCGAACCAGGCGGCGACGTCGCCCTGGACCTTCGGCGTGAGCGACCAGTCCATCCACTTGTAGGCGCAGTTGGGGTGCTTGGCCTCGCTGTGCAGCATGGTGGTGTCGGCCCAGCCGGTGGCCCCTTCTTTTGGAATGGTCGAGGCGATCGGCTGTTTCTCGTTGATCAGGCCGTTGACCTGATACGGCCAGGAGCTGGCGGCGACCACGCCTTCGTTCTTGAAGTCGCTCATCTGTACCGTGGTGTCGTGCCAGTAGCGGTGGATCAGCGGCTGCTGGGCGCGCAGCAGCTCGAGCACCGCCTTGTACTGGGCTTCGGTCAGTTCGTAGGGATTCTGGATCCCCAGTTCCGGTTTCGCGCTCTTGAGGTAGAGCGCGGCGTCGGCGATGTAGATCGGCCCGTCATAGGCCTGCACGCGGCCCTTGTTGGGTTTGCCGTCCGGCAGGTTCTGCGCGTCGAACAGCACGCCCCAGCTGGTCGGTGCCTGCTTGAAGACCTTGGTGTTGTACATCAGCACGTTCGGGCCCCACTGGTAGGGGGTGCCGTAGGTCTGTTTGTCGACCACGTACCAGGGTGCGTCCTTGAGGCGTGGGTCGAGGTTTTTCCAGTTGGGAATCAGCGCGGTGTTGATCGGCTGCACGCGCTTGCCGACGATCAGCCGCAGGGAGGCGTCGCCAGACGCGGTGACCAGGTCGTAGCCGCCCTTGGCCATCAGGCTGACCATCTCATCGGAGGTACCCGCGGTCTTGACGTTGACCTTGCAACCGGTCTCCTTCTCGAAACCTGTGACCCAGTCGTAGTTCTTGTCGCTCTCGCCACGTTCGATGTAGCCGGGCCAGGCCACGATATCCAGCTGACCTTCGCCGGCACCGACGGCCTTGAGCGGTTCGGCGGCCTGGAGGCTGGCGCTGGCCAGCAGGGCGGTGGTGATTGCACTGAGCAGTGCGGTCTTGTGCACGAACATGGGAAAACCCTCTTCTTCAAATTATGGTCGGGGCAGTTGTGAGCCTGGTGGAGCGCGCCGTGACGGCTTGTTATTAGCTTAGGCCCTGTACGAAAAGTGGCTGGCGCCGGCTTTGCGTACAGGGCCTTGTGCGTTATTTCAGGTCATTGCCGTGGCGCGCCATGATGTGTCGCACCACGCTGTAGTCCTGCAGCGAATCGCTGGACAGGTCCTTGCCGTAGCCGGAGCGCTTCAAGCCGCCGTGGGGCATTTCACTGGCCAGCATGAAATGGCTGTTGATCCAGGTGCAGCCGTATTGCAGGCGGGCCGCCACCTGCATCGCCTTGTCCAGGTTCTGGGTCCAGACCGACGAGGCCAGGCCGTATTCCGAGTCGTTGGCCCAGTCCACCGCCTGTGCCAACTCGTCGAAGCGGGTGACGGTGACCACCGGGCCGAATACTTCACGCTGGACGATTTCATCGTTTTGCCGGCAGCCGGCCAGCAGGGTCGGCTGGTAATAGAAGCCAGCACCCGAATGCACCGCGGCGCCGGTCACCCGTTCGATGTGTGGCTGGCCCAGGGCGCGTTCGACGAAGCTGGCCACGCGGTCGCGCTGGCGGGTGCTGATCAGCGGGCCGATCTCGTTGTCGGCATCGCGCTTGCCGGCGAAGCGCAGGCTGCTGACGGCGGTGCCCAGCTCGGCCACCAGGCGGTCATGGATCCCGGCCTGGGCGTAGATCCGGCAGGCCGCGGTGCAGTCCTGCCCGGCGTTGTAATAGCCGTAGTTGCGCACGCCTTCGACCACGGCCTGCAGGTCGGCATCGTTGCAGACGATCACCGGGGCCTTGCCGCCCAGTTCCAGGTGCGTGCGTTTCAGGGTTTTCGAGGCGGCCTGGAGGATCTTCTGCCCGGTGACGATATCGCCGGTCAACGACACCATGCGCACCTTGGGATGGCTGACCAGGTGGCTGCCCACGCCTTCGCCACCGCCGCAGACAATGTTCAGTACGCCGCGCGGCAGCAGTTCGGCCAGGGTTGGCGCCAGGGCCAGGATCGACAGCGGGGTGTGCTCCGACGGCTTGAATACCAGGGTGTTGCCGGCGGCCAGGGCCGGGGCGATCTTCCAGGCGGCCATCATGATCGGGTAGTTCCATGGCGCGATGGACGCCACCACGCCGATCGGGTCGCGCCGCACCATGCTGGTGTAGCCCGGCAGGTACTCGCCGGCCAGCTGGCCGGTCTGGCAGCGCACCGCGCCGGCAAAAAAACGGAACACGTCGACGGTGGCGCCGAGATCATCCTGGCGCGCCAGGTGCAGCGGTTTGCCGCAATTCAGCGATTCCAGGCGGGCCAGGTGGTCGGCCTGCCTTTCCACGGCATCGGCAATCGCCAGGAGGATGTTCGAGCGTTGCTGGGGCGTGGTTCGCGACCAGTCGGCAAAGGCGCGGTGGGCGGCGAGGATCGCGCCTTCCACCTGTTCGGTGCTGGCTTCGGCGATCTGGGTCAGCACTTCGCCAGTGGCCGGGTTGAGGATCGGCTCGACAAGACCCTGGCCGGCGACCAATTCGCCATCGATCAACAAAGCGGTGGACAACGGAGTCTGCGCGCCAGCCATTTTCCGGGTTCTCTTTTCTTGTATGGCCATGGTGCTCCCCAGTGACGGAGGCCCGGCCCTCTCTGGACGGATTGATCAGAGACTAGTGGCGGGGCCTGTGCTCGACAAATACCAAATACTGAATGCGGCGTTCGATTAAATAGATGGCTTGCGCCCGCCGTGGGGCTGTTCGCGGGCCACGGTCAGGAACGGGTCCACCAGTGCCGGGCGCGCCGTGCCGCGGCGCCAGGCCAGGCCGACGTCGAGGGTCTGGCTGAGGTCGGCGATGGGCCGGGCTTCGATGATGTCGCCTTCCAGCGACCAGGGGCGATAGGTCATGTCCGGCTGGATCGATACCCCGAGCCCGGCCGCCACCAGGCTGCGCACCGCTTCGGTGGAGGCGGTGCGCAAGGTGACGCGCGGTTGCAGGCCGGCGCCGGACCACAGGCGCTGGGCGTTGCGGTCCATTTCATCGACGTTGAGCTGGATCAGCGGCTCGCGGGCGACATCCGCCAGGTTGATGCTGTCGTGTTCCAGCAGCGGATGCTGGGCGGGCAGCCACAGCCGGTGCGGGGAGTGGGTCAGCACTTCGGTCTGCAGGGCGTGGCGGTCCTCGAGGTTGGAGAGGATCAACACCCCGACGTCGATCTCGCCGCTGACCAGCAAGTGCTCGATGTATGGGCGTTCGTCTTCCATCACGCGGATTTCCACATTGGGATAGGCGCGCTGGAAACGCGTGAGCAAGTCCGCCAGGTAATAGCCGGCGACCAGGCTGGTCACGCCGACGATCAACTGGCCGGCCACCTGGTCGGTGCTCTGCTGCAGGCTGCGCTTGGCGTTGTCCACCGTGGCCAGGATCAGGTGCGCCTGGCGCAGGAACTGGTGGCCCTGGTGGGTCAGGGTCATGCCCTTGGCGTGGCGGTTGAACAGGCTGACGCCGATTTCCTGTTCGAGCTGCTGGATCGCCAGGGTCAGGGTCGACTGGGAAATGAACACCGCCTGGGCCGCGGACGAGATCGAGCCGGTTTCGGCCACAGCGATGAAATGACGGATCTGGCGCAAGGTCATCATGGGCAATCACCGATCAGGCGTTTTTATCGATTTTTTCGAGTGTATATCTTTTTAATCGAAGGGCTGCCCAGGCGCATGGGCGAACCCAGCGAAGCAACATCTGGAAGCACACTCGAGCCCAGGGTCGGGGCACTTCGATCTAGGCTGGTGGCCTTATTGATTCGATCAACTCAAGTTGCTGGAGGTTTGGATGAACACCCGTGGATTGCTCGATCAACTGCTCAAGTCCGGCCAGGATCTGTTGCAGAACAAGACCGGGGCGCAGCAGAACAAGGCAGCCAGCGCCGACAAGGGCGCGCTGGGCGGGTTGCTCGGCGGCGGTTCCGGTGGGCTGGGCAGCCTGTTGTCCGGCGCTGGCGGCGGGGCGTTGGCGGCCGGCGCCATGGGCCTGCTGCTGGGCAACAAGAAAGCCCGCAAGTTCGGTGGCAAGGCGCTGACCTATGGTGGCCTGGCGGCGTTGGGCGTGATCGCCTACAAGGCCTACGGCAACTGGCAGGCGCAGCAGGCCGGTGCGCCGAAAGGCGAGCCGCAGACCCTCGACCGCCTGCCCGCGCAGCAGGTCGAACAACACAGCCAGGCGATCCTCAAGGCGCTGGTGGCCGCGGCCAAGGCCGATGGCCATATCGACGAGCGCGAGCGCGCCTTGATCGAAGGTGAGTTCACCAGGCTGGACAACGATCAGGAGCTGCAGCACTGGCTGCACGCCGAACTCAACAAGCCGTTGGACCCGGCGGATGTGGCGCGGGCCGCCGGCACGCCGGAAATGGCAGCGGAAATGTACGTCGCCAGCGTGATGCTGGTGGACGAGGAAAACTTCATGGAGAAAGCGTATCTGGATGAACTGTCGCGTCAGCTCAAGCTGGAGCCGGGGTTGAAACTCGAACTGGAAAAGCAGGTTCGCCAGGCCAGTCTTTGACGCCAATCGGGCGTGCGCTGGAGAAAGTTCTGCACGCCCTTTCTGATGGCTGAAATGCCGTCTGCTTATGCCGAATCATCACTGGCGGCGCTCGAGTCATCTGACGGAAAGTAGCCCTCCAGAGCGGACCCTGCCTTTCGCTCTGAGTGAGACGTGGTGCGCAATACGCTGATAAATGATGGCACGCCCTCGGCTATACTCCCCACCATTTGAATGGCCCCGAGGACTGACTGTGAAGAACTGGACGTTGCGCCAACGCATTTTGGCGAGCTTTGCGGTGATTATCACCATCATGCTGCTGATGGTCATAGCCTCGTACTCCCGCTTGTTGAAGATCGAAGCCGGCGAAGACCGCATGCGCTCCGATGCCATTCCCGGGGTCTATTTCAGTTCCATGGTTCGCGGCGCCTGGGTCGACAGCTACCTGCACACCCAGGAAATCATCGGCTTGAAGGAAGGCCAGGGGATCAGCGCCGAGGACGTGGCGAACTTCAAGAGCTTCGAGCAACGTCTGCAGCAACACTTGGCCAGCTACAAGAACACCATCACTACTCGGGACGACCAGAGCGAATTCGAGGCGTTCGAGAAACAGCACCAGGAATTCATCAAGATTCAGGCCGCCGTCCTCGACCTGCACGTGCGCAACAAGGAAGACGAAGCGGTGCGCATGTTCAATGAGCAACTGACCCCGACCTGGGTGGCCGGCCGGATGAAACTCAACGAGATCATCGACGAGAACAAGGGGGTAGCCGACTCGGCCGCCTCGCAGATCGACGATGCGGTGGCCGCGGCCAAAGTCACCATGGGTGTTTCCCTGCTGGTGGCGGTGCTGGCGGCGGGCCTGTGCGGCCTGCTGCTGATGCGCGCGATCATGGCGCCGATGAACCGTATCGTGGAGATCCTCGAGGTCATGCGCACGGGCGATCTGACCAGTCGCCTGAGCCTGGAGCGCAAGGACGAATTCGGCGCCGTGGAAACCGGTTTCAACGACATGATGACCGAGCTCAATTCCCTGGTGTCCCAGGCGCAGCGCTCCTCGGTCCAGGTCACCACCTCGGTCACCGAGATTGCCGCCACCTCCAAGCAGCAACAGGCGACCGCCACCGAGACCGCGGCGACCACCACCGAAATCGGCGCGACCTCCCGGGAAATCGCGGCCACCTCGCGCGACCTGGTGCGCACCATGACCGAAGTCTCCACCGCCGCCGACCAGGCTTCGGTGTTGGCCGGCTCCGGCCAGCAAGGCCTGGCGCGGATGGAAGAAACCATGCATTCGGTGATGGGCGCGGCCGACCTGGTCAACGCCAAGCTGGCGATCCTCAATGAGAAGGCCGGCAACATCAACCAGGTGGTGGTGACCATCGTCAAGGTCGCCGACCAGACCAACCTGCTGTCGCTCAACGCCGCGATCGAAGCCGAGAAGGCCGGCGAGTACGGGCGCGGTTTCTCCGTGGTGGCCACCGAAGTGCGGCGCCTGGCGGACCAGACCGCGGTCGCCACCTACGACATCGAGCAAATGGTCCGGGAGATCCAGTCGGCGGTATCGGCCGGGGTCATGGGCATGGACAAGTTCTCCGAGGAAGTGCGCCGCGGCATGGCCGAGGTGCAGCAGGTCGGCGAGCAGCTGTCGCAGATCATCCATCAGGTCCAGGCCCTGGCGCCGCGGGTGTTGATGGTCAACGAAGGCATGCAGGCCCAGGCCACCGGCGCCGAGCAGATCAACCACGCCCTGGTGCAACTGGGCGATGCCAGCAGCCAGACCGTCGAGTCGCTGCGCCAGGCCAGTTTCGCCATCGATGAACTGAGCCAGGTGGCGGTGGGGCTGCGTAGCGGCGTCTCGCGTTTCAAAGTCTGATGAACGAGCTCGCAGCGAAACGCGGCGCAGGGACGGCGACCAAGGACGCGCTGTTCCTGGTGTTCCGCATCGGCACCGAACGTTACGCCTTGCAGGCCGTCGAGGTGGTCGAGGTATTGCCGCGCCTGCAGCTCAAGCCGATTCCCCGGGCGCCGTCCTGGGTCGCCGGGGTCTTTGCCCATCGCGGTGCGGTGGTGCCGGTGCTCGACCTGAGCGCCCTGACCTTTGGCGAGCCGGCGCAGGAGCGCACCAGCACCCGCCTGGTGCTGGTGCATTACCGCCCGCAGGCGGCGGAGCCTGCGCGGTTGCTGGGGCTGATCCTCGAGCAGGCCACCGATACCCTGAGGTGCAACCCGCAGGACTTCAAGGCCTACGGCCTGGATAACCGCAATGCGCCGTACCTGGGGCCGGTCTATGAAGACGCCCAGGGCCTGCTGCAATGGGTGCGTGTCGAGGATCTGCTGGATGCCGAGGTGCGTGCGCTGCTGTTTCCCTCGCCGCCGCTGGACCTGGCGCTGCTCGGGGAGTCGCCATGAGCAGCGACCAGCGATTTTTCGATTTCCTCAAGGAGCGCATCGGCCTCGACGTGGCCTCGGTGGGGCCGGCGATCATCGAGCGCGCGGTGCGCCAGCGCAGCATCGCCCAGCAGGCGCTCAGCGCCGACCACTACTGGCAGACCCTGCAAGGCTCGCGGGATGAACAGCAGGCCCTGATCGAGGCGGTGATCGTTCCGGAAACCTGGTTTTTCCGTTACCCGGAGTCCTTCGCGACCCTGGCCAAACTCGCCCTCTCGCGCCTCGCCGAACTCAAGGGCATGCGCGCGTTGCGCATCCTCAGCCTGCCGTGCTCCACCGGCGAAGAGCCGTACTCGATTGCCATGGCCCTGTTCGATGCCGGGCTCGCGCCCCATCAGTTCAAGGTCGATGGCTTCGATGTCAGCCCGCTGTCGGTCGAGCGGGCCAGACAGGCGGTGTACGGCAAGAACTCCTTTCGCGGCCAGCACGGCGATTTTCGCGAGCGCCACTTCAGCGCCGAAGAGGAGCGCTACAGCCTCAGCGAGCGGGTGCGCGAGCAGGTGCGCCTGCAGGTCGGCAACCTGCTGGACCCGACCTTGCTGGCCAATGAGCCGCCCTACGATTTTGTCTTCTGTCGCAACCTGCTGATCTATTTCGATCAGCCGACCCAGCGCCAGGTGTTCGAAGTGCTCAAGCGCCTGACTCACGTTGAAGGCGTGCTGTTCATCGGCCCGGCCGAAGGCAGCCTGCTGGGCCGCCTGGGCATGCGTTCGATCGGCATTGCCCAGTCCTTTGCCTTCAGCCGGCATAACGAACCTGAGCCCGCGCCGGCACCGGCCTTCGTCCCGAGCGCATTGCCGGTACGTCAGCCGGTGCGCAGCATCGCGCCTCCCGTGCGCAGCCGGCCGTTTGCCAGTGCGGTGCCGAGCCCGAGTCCTGCACCGACCAGGCCGGCCAACGACGCCACGACCCTGCTGGCCAGCATCGCGGCCCTGGCCAACGAAGGCAAAAGTGCCGAGGCCCGGGTGGCGTGCGAGCATTACCTGGACACCCACGAACCGGTGGCGCAGGTGTTCTATTGGCTGGGGCTGCTCAGCGATGTGGCGGGCAGCGCCCTGGAGGCCCAGGGTTTCTATCGCAAGGCCCTGTACCTGGACCCGCAGCACGCCGAGGCGCTGGTGCACCTGGCCGCTTTGCTGGCGTCCCAGGGAGATGTCGCCGGTGCCCGTCGATTGCAGGAGCGTGCGGCCCGCAGCGGCCGTGCAGCAGACAGTGAGCGTAAATCATGAGCGGCTCTGTTTCGTTGAACGTGACCCATGAAGATGCGCAGGCCATCGACGATTGCTGGAACCGCATCGGTATCCACGGCGACAAGAGTTGCCCGTTGCTGGCCGGGCATGTGCATTGCCGCAACTGCTCGGTGTATTCCGCCGCGGCCACCCGTCTGCTCGACCGCTATGCGTTGCAGCAGGAGCGCCATGAGCAAGCGGTCGAGGCCGATACGGATGTCGTCACCCGTTCGCTGCTGATGTTCCGCCTGGGCGAGGAATGGTTGGGCATTGCCACCCGCTGCCTGGTGGAAGTGGCGCCGCTGCAGCCGATCCATTCCTTGCCGCACCAGCGTTCGCGGGCCTTGCTGGGCGTGGCGAATGTGCGTGGCGCGCTGGTGGCGTGCCTGTCGTTGGTGGAACTGCTGGGGCTGGACACTACCGGCACGGCTGTCCCGGGCGCACGGGTCATTCCGCGCATGCTGATCATCGCCGCCCAGGGCGGCCCGGTGGTGGTGCCGGTGGACGAGGTGGAGGGCATCCATGCCATCGACGAGCGCACCCTGAACGCCGCCGAAGTTTCCGGCCAGCAAGCCAGTGCCAAGTACACCCGTGGCGTCCTGCAATGGAAGGGCCGCAGCCTGCGTTGGCTGGATGAAGAGCAGTTGCTGTCCGCCGTGACCCGGAGCCTGACATGACCCCCGATCAAATGCGCGACGCCTCGCTGCTCGAACTCTTCAGCCTGGAAGCCGAAGCCCAGACCCAGGTGCTCAGTGCCGGCCTGCTGGCGCTGGAACGCAACCCGATCCAGGCCGACCAGCTGGAAGCCTGCATGCGCGCCGCCCACTCGCTCAAGGGCGCGGCGCGGATCGTCGGGGTCGACGCCGGGGTCAGCGTGGCCCATGTGATGGAAGATTGCCTGGTCAGCGCCCAGGAGGGGCGGCTGTACCTGCGTCCCGAACATATCGATGCGCTGCTGCAGGGCACCGACTTCCTGATGCGCATCGCCACGCCGGGCAACCAGGTCGGTGAGCAGGACATTGCCGCCTACGTGGCGCTCATGGAGCAGTTGATCGGCTCGCCGGGCGCGGTGACGGCGGGCGTTGTCCTGCCCAGGGTCGAGCCGAGCCTGCCGCCCATGGCCGAGCTGCAACTGCAAGCTCCGCGGATCGAACCTGAGCCGCAGGTCCCGCCGTTCGAGATGCCGCAGGAGGTCTTGCAGGAGACGCTGCAAGAGGCATCCGTGGCCACTCCGCAGAAGGGCAAGAAGCTCGCCGAGGGCGGCGAACGGGTGTTGCGGGTCACGGCCGAACGCCTGAACAGCCTGCTCGATCTGTCGAGCAAGTCGCTGGTGGAAACCCAGCGCCTGAAGCCGTACCTGGCGACCCTGCAGCGCCTCAAGCGCATGCAGAGCAACGGGCTGCGCGCTTTGGAAAACCTCAATGGGCATCTCAAGGAGCAGGTGCTGGGCCTGGAGGCCCTCGAAGCGCTGGAGGATGCGCGGCGCCTGCTGGCGGAATCCCAGCAGTTACTGATCGAGAAAACCGCCGAGCTGGATGAGTTCGGCTGGCAGGCCAGCCAGCGTGCCCAGGTGCTCTACGACACTGCGCTGGCCTGTCGCATGCGGCCGTTCGCCGATGTGCTGGTGGGCCAGGTGCGGATGGTTCGCGACCTGGGGCGCAGCCTGGGCAAGCAGGTGCGCCTGGAAGTCGAGGGCGAGAAGACCCAGGTCGATCGCGACGTGCTGGAAAAACTCGAAGCGCCACTGACCCACCTGCTGCGCAATGCGGTCGATCACGGCATCGAAACGCCCGAGCAGCGGCTGCTGGCGGGCAAACCGGCCGAAGGCCTGATCCGCCTGCGTGCTTCCCACCAGGCCGGTTTGCTGGTGCTGGAACTCAGCGATGACGGCAATGGCGTCGACCTGGAGCGGGTGCGCCAGAGCATCGTCGAGCGCCAGCTGTCCCCGGCCGAGACCGCTGCCCAGCTGAGCGAAGAAGAACTGCTGACCTTCCTGTTCCTGCCAGGCTTCAGCCTGCGGGACAAGGTCACTGAGGTCTCCGGGCGCGGTGTCGGCCTGGACGCGGTGCAGCACATGGTGCGCCAGCTGCGCGGCGCGGTGCAGCTGGAGCAGGTGGCGGGGCAGGGCAGTCGTTTCCATCTCGAAGTGCCGCTGACCCTGTCGGTGGTGCGCAGCCTGGTGGTGGAGGTCGGCGAAGAGGCCTACGCCTTCCCGCTGGCGCATATCGAACGCATGTGCGACCTGGAGCCCGACGACATCGTCCAGCTGGAAGGACGCCAGCACTTCTGGCACGAAGGCCGCCATGTCGGCCTGGTCGCGGCCAGCCAGTTGCTGCAACGCCCGGCGGGGCAGAGCAATGAGTCCACGCTCAAGGTGGTGGTGATTCGCGAGCGCGACGCGGTCTATGGCGTGGCGGTCGAGCGCTTCATCGGCGAGCGGACCCTGGTGGTGCTGCCGCTGGACGACCGCCTGGGCAAGGTCCAGGACATTTCCGCCGGGGCCTTGCTCGATGACGGCTCCGTGGTGCTGATCGTCGACGTCGAGGACATGCTGCGTTCGGTGGACAAGCTGCTCAATACCGGCCGCCTGGAGCGCATCGCCCGCCACAACCGCCATCAGGCCGAGACGGCGCGCAAGCGCATCCTGGTGGTCGACGACTCGCTCACCGTGCGTGAGCTGCAACGCAAGCTTTTGCTCAACCGTGGTTATGACGTAGCGGTCGCCGTCGACGGCATGGATGGCTGGAACGCCCTGCGTTCGGAAGACTTCGACCTGCTGATCACCGACATCGATATGCCCCGAATGGATGGGATTGAATTGGTCACACTCCTGCGCCGTGACAATCGCCTGCAGTCGTTGCCGGTGATGGTGGTTTCCTACAAGGATCGCGAAGAGGACCGGCGCCGTGGACTGGATGCCGGAGCCGACTATTATCTAGCCAAAGCCAGTTTCCATGATGACGCCCTGCTGGATGCGGTGGTGGAGCTGATTGGAGGAGCGCGGGCATGAAAATCGCGATCGTCAATGACATGCCCATGGCCGTGGAGGCCCTGCGCCGGGCCCTGGCCTTCGAACCCGCGCACGAAGTGGTGTGGGTCGCGACCAATGGCGCCGAGGCGGTCGAATACTGCGCGAAGCTGACACCCGACCTGATCCTGATGGACCTGATCATGCCGGTGATGGACGGCGTGGAAGCGACCCGCCGGATCATGGCCGAAACCCCTTGCGCCATTGTGATCGTCACGGTGGACCGCCAGCAGAACGTGCATCGGGTGTTCGAGGCCATGGGCCATGGCGCGCTGGACGTGGTCGATACACCGGCCCTGGGTGCCGGCAATGCGCAGGAAGCGGCAGCGCCCTTATTGCGCAAGATCCTCAACATAGGCTGGCTGATCGGCCAGCAGCGCGGCAACCACGTGCGTTCGGCGCCGGTGCCGATGCGCACCATGGCGCAACGCCAGGGCCTGGTGGCGATCGGCTCGTCCGCCGGTGGCCCGGCGGCGCTGGAGGTGCTGCTCAAGGGGCTGCCGGCCAGTTTCCCGGCCGCCATCGTGCTGGTGCAGCACGTCGACCAGGTGTTCGCCGCGGGCATGGCCGAGTGGCTCAGCAGCGCCTCCGGGCTGCAGGTGCGCCTGGCCCGCGAAGGCGAGCCACCGCAGAGCGGTACGGTGCTGCTGGCCGGGACCAACCACCATATCCGGCTGTTGAAGAACGGTACCCTGGCCTACACCGCCGAGCCGGTAAACGAGATCTATCGGCCATCGATCGATGTGTTTTTTGAAAGCGTCGCCAGTTACTGGAATGGCGATGCGGTCGGCGTACTGCTGACCGGCATGGGCCGCGACGGCGCCCAGGGCCTGAAACTGATGCGCGACCAAGGTTATCTGACCATCGCCCAGGACCAGAATAGTAGTGCGGTGTATGGCATGCCCAAGGCGGCCGCTGCCATCGACGCTGCCGTAGAGATTCGCCCACTGGACAAGATCGCTCCACGATTGCTGGAGATATTTGCCAAATGACCGACAAACGCAGCTGTCCTGGCCAGGTAGCAACTCAGGTGACAACCCATGAATGATTTACAGCTCGACGATTTTAAAACCGATGAAAATGCTGCGATGGTGCTGCTGGTCGACGACCAGGCAATGATCGGTGAGGCTGTGCGGCGTGGGTTGGCGAACGAAGAAAACATCGACTTCCACTTTTGTGCCGACCCGCACCAGGCCATTGCCCAGGCGATCCGCATCAAGCCGACGGTGATCCTGCAGGACCTGGTGATGCCGGGCCTGGACGGGTTGACGCTGGTGCGCGAGTACCGCAACCACCCGGCGACCCAGAACATTCCGATCATCGTGCTTTCGACCAAGGAAGACCCGCTGATCAAGAGTGCGGCCTTCGCGGCCGGGGCCAACGATTACCTGGTCAAGCTGCCGGACAATATCGAACTGGTGGCGCGCATTCGCTACCACTCGCGCTCCTACATGACCCTGTTGCAGCGGGACGCGGCCTATCGCGCGCTGCGGGTCAGCCAGCAGCAACTGCTCGATACCAACCTGGTGCTGCAGCGCCTGATGAACTCCGATGGCCTGACCGGCTTGTCCAACCGCCGGCATTTCGACGAGTACCTGGAGCTGGAATGGCGCCGGGCCATGCGCGACCAGACCCAGTTGTCGCTGCTGATGATCGATGTCGACTACTTCAAGTCCTACAACGACAACTTCGGCCACCTGGAGGGCGATGAAGCCCTGCGCAAGGTGGCGACGGCGATCCGCGAAGCCAGCAGCCGACCGTCGGATTTACCGGCGCGTTATGGCGGGGAGGAGTTTGCCCTGGTGCTGCCGAACACCTCGCCTGGCGGGGCGCGGCTGGTGGCCGAGAAGCTGCGCCAGACCGTGGCCGCGCTGAAGATTCCGCATATCGCGCCGACCGAAGGGGCCAGCCTGACCATCAGCATCGGTCTGTCCACCATGACGCCGCAGCCGAGCACCAGTTGCCGGCAATTGATCTCGGCCGCCGACAAAGGCCTGTATCTGGCCAAGCACAATGGTCGCAATCAGGTAGGGATCGAGTGAAAAAAACCGCCACCGCGGGGGCCTAAAGCCGCCAGGCGGGCTGCCGCGCCAGCTTGATTACGTTATACTCGCCGGCTTTCAAAAGTTCGCCAACGAGTGCTGCCTGCCATGGAAATCAACCCGATCCTTAACACTATCAAGGACCTGTCCGAGCGCTCCGAAACTATTCGGGGGTATCTTTGACTACGATCAAAAGCATGAGCGTCTGACCGAAGTCAATCGCGAGCTTGAAGATCCGAACGTCTGGAACAAGCCTGAATACGCCCAGGAACTGGGCCGCGAGCGCTCCGCGCTGGCGCAGATTGTCGAGACCCTGGACGAGTTGTCCGGTGGCCTGGCCGATTGCCGCGATCTGCTGGACATGGCCGTCGAAGAGAACGATGAAGGCGCAGTGGGCGACGTGGTCGCCGAACTGACCCGTCTCGACGAGGCCCTGGCCAAGCTGGAATTCCGTCGCATGTTCAGCGGCGAGATGGACATGAACAACGCCTACCTGGACATCCAGGCCGGCTCCGGCGGCACCGAAGCCCAGGACTGGGCCAACATCCTGCTGCGCATGTACCTGCGCTGGGCCGCCAAGCGTGGCTTCGACGCCACCATCATGGAACTGTCCGAAGGCGAAGTCGCCGGTATCAAGGGCGCCACTGTGCACATCAAGGGCGAGTACGCCTTTGGCTGGCTGCGCACCGAGATCGGCGTGCACCGCCTGGTGCGCAAGAGCCCGTTCGACTCCGGCGCCCGCCGCCACACCTCGTTCTCGGCCGTGTTCGTGTCGCCCGAGATCGACGACAAGGTGGAAATCGAGATCAACCCGGCCGACCTGCGGATCGACACCTACCGTTCCTCCGGTGCCGGTGGCCAGCACGTAAACACCACCGACTCAGCCGTGCGTATCACCCACGTACCGACCAACACCGTGGTCAGCTGCCAGAACGAACGGTCCCAGCACGCCAACAAGGACACCGCCATGAAAATGCTGCGGGCCCGGTTGTACGAGCAGGAGATCCAGAAGCGCAACGCCGCTTCCCAGGCGCTGGAAGACAGCAAGTCCGACATCGGCTGGGGCCACCAGATCCGCTCCTACGTGCTCGATGCCTCGCGGATCAAGGATCTGCGTACCAACATCGAGCGCAGTGACTGCGACAAGGTGCTCGACGGCGACATCGACGAATACCTGGTGGCCAGCCTGAAATCGGGGCTGTAAGCCGCGACACCCATGCCGCGGGCACGGCGCGCTTCTGTAGGAGCGAGGCTGGCCCGCGATCCCTTGCCACAGGCAAGGGGCAACGAACCTGTGATGGAAATTTTAAAGACATGAGCGACCTACAACTCGACCAGGCCCTGCAACAGGAAGAAAACACCCTGATCGCCCTGCGCAAGGAAAAGCTTGCTGCCGAGCGCGCCAAGGGTCAGGCCTTCCCCAACGACTTCCGCCGCGACAACTACTGCAACGACCTGCAGAAACAGTACGCGGACAAGACCAAGGAAGAGCTGGCCGAGGCGGCGATTCCGGTCAAGGTTGCCGGTCGCATCATGCTCAACCGTGGTTCGTTCATGGTGATCCAGGACATGACCGGGCGTATCCAGGTCTACGTCAACCGCAAGACCCTGGCGGAAGAGACCCTGAACGCGGTCAAGACCTGGGACCTGGGCGACATCATTGCCGCCGAAGGCACCCTGGCCCGTTCCGGCAAGGGCGACCTGTACGTCGAGATGACCAACGTGCGTTTGCTGACCAAGTCGCTGCGCCCGCTGCCGGACAAGCATCACGGCCTGACCGACACCGAGCAGCGCTATCGCCAGCGCTACGTCGACCTGATCGTCAACGAAGACGTACGCGAAACCTTCCGCGTGCGTTCCCAGGTCATCGCCCACATCCGCAGCTTCCTGATGAAGCGTGACTTCCTGGAAGTGGAAACGCCGATGCTGCAGACCATTCCTGGCGGCGCGGCGGCCAAGCCGTTCGAGACCCACCACAACGCCCTGGACATGGAAATGTTCCTGCGTATCGCCCCGGAGCTGTACCTCAAACGTCTGGTGGTCGGTGGCTTCGAGAAAGTCTTCGAGATCAACCGCAACTTCCGTAACGAAGGCGTTTCGACCCGGCACAACCCTGAATTCACCATGTTGGAGTTCTACCAGGCCTACGCCGACTACGAAGACAACATGGACCTGACCGAAGAACTGTTCCGCGAGCTGGCGCAGCTGGTCCTGGGCAGCACCGACGTGCCGTACGGCGACAAGGTGTTCCACTTCGGCGAGCCATTCGTGCGTCTGTCGGTGTTCGACTCGATCCTCAAGTACAACCCCGAGCTGACCTTTGAGGACCTGAACGACATCGACAAGGCTCGCGCCATCGCCAAGAAGGCCGGTGCCAAGGTGCTCGGCTTCGAAGGCCTGGGCAAGCTGCAGGTGATGATTTTCGAAGAGCTGGTCGAGCACAAGCTGGAGCAGCCGCACTTCATTACCCAGTACCCGTTCGAAGTCTCGCCGCTGGCCCGTCGCAACGACGAGAACCCGAACGTGACCGACCGTTTCGAGCTGTTCATCGGTGGCCGCGAAATCGCCAACGCCTACTCCGAGTTGAACGACGCGGAAGACCAGGCCGAACGTTTCATGGCCCAGGTGGCCGACAAGGACGCCGGTGACGACGAAGCCATGCACTACGATGCCGACTTCGTTCGCGCCCTGGAGTACGGCATGCCGCCGACCGCCGGTGAAGGTATCGGCATCGACCGCCTGGTGATGCTGTTGACCAACTCCCCGTCGATCCGCGACGTGATCCTGTTCCCGCACATGCGGCCGCAAGCGTAAATATGTTGAATAAAAAGCCGCCGCTAACAGGCGGCTTTTTATTGTCTGTGTGGCACTGACGTACTGCTTTTTTCATTTTTATGTGAGAGGAATACCTGTCGTGAACCGTGCAATTGCTCAAGAAGGTGCAGCTGGCATCGCCACTGCGGTCGCTGAAAGTGTTCAGTACCAGGGCCGCAAGGCCAGCCGACAGGGCAGTGAGCAACGTCGCCAGGATATTCTCGACGCGGCCATGCGCATTGTCGTGCGCGATGGCGTGCGCGCCGTGCGCCATCGCGCGGTAGCCGCCGAAGCCGGTGTGCCGCTGTCGGCCACCACCTACTACTTCAAGGATATCGATGACCTGCTCACCGATACCTTCGCCCAATACGTCGAACGCAGCGCCGCCTTCATGGCCAAGCTCTGGGCCAACAACGAGGGCTTGCTGCGGGAGATGGTCGCCTATGGCGATGGCAGCCCGGAGTCCCGCGCGCAACTGGCCGATGACATTGCCCGCCTGACCGCCGACTACGTGCAGCGCCAACTGCACAACCGCCGCGAGCATCTGATGGCCGAGCAGGCGTTTCGCCAGGAAGCGCTGCTCAACCCGCGCCTGGCGCTGCTGGTGCGTTCCCACCAGCAGATCCTGCTGCACGGCACTTGCCAGTTTTTCCAGGTCCTGGGCTCCCGCGAGCCGCAACAGGATGCCAAAGTGTTGACGTCTATAATCGGACGGATGGAATATCAGGGCCTGCTCAACGGGGCAGAGCCTCTGGCCGACGAAGACATGCTGGGCATTCTTACCCGGTACATGCACCTGGTTCTGGCCTCGGTGTGATGCGGCCCCTGTAGCCGCTGCCGCAGGCTGCGATGGCCCGGGCCACGCTGGTCGGAGGGCCTTCCTGCGATTCCATGGGCGCTGGATCGGACGCAGGCTGCTACGCATGTTCGAGTCGACTGCTGATAGGGAGTGTTGAATGAAAGCCTGGCGCGTTGTGATCGCCTTGTCGTTCCTGCTGCTCAGTGGCTGCCTGGTGTCCTTCAAGGAACCCTTGCCGGCCGATCAGGCAGCGCCCGCGGCGTTGCTCGGCAAATGGACCAGCAAGAATGCCTGGGGCGAACCGCTCACCCTGCAACTGAGCCGCATCGGCAACAACCGCTACAAGGCCGTCACTTCCGTCAAGGCCAGGCCGCAACAGCACGACACTTATGAGTTCACCGTTTCCCGCCATGGCAGCCGCTGGTATCTCTCGGCGGCGGTGCCCCAGGCGTTCGGTGGGCACTTCACCATCGCCGGTTTCGAGTTGACCGACGAACACGAGCTGGTGCTCTACCAGCTCGATCTCGAACAGATCAATCAGGCCCGCGGGCAGAACGCCCTGCAGGGCGAGCCGTTCGACACCAAGGACGGCGAGGGCGTGCTGATCGACAGCACGCTGCCACAGGTTTTCGCCTATCTGGACGATCCCGCCAACTCCGACGTGTTCGTCGAGGCGGCGCGCTTCCAGCGGGCAGGCAAGTAAACGCGGTACAGACGTTTCAACAGGAGTTTGTGGTGGACGATTACCAGCAGACGATACGCACCTTGTCCGATCGCATTGTGCTGGCACAGACGCCGATCCGCGTACTGGATGCGGTTAAGTGGGATGACAACATCCGCAAGGGTTTCCTCAAGGCCAAGGGCAAGGAAATGCCGGCGGTGGACCGCGCCTATTACGAAGGCCGGGCGCTGTCTTTCGACTCCAGCGCGGTGAAGCTGGAGTTCCAGAACATCGAGCGTGACATCACCCGGCAACTGGGCCAGTTCAACCCGGTGGGGCAGATCATGCGGCGCATGTGCAAGGAGTACCGCATGGTGGTGCGGATGCTCGAAGCCCGTGGCACCGAGGATTTCGGGCTGATTTCCCAGGAACTCTACGGCGCGGCCTCCGATGCCTTTCATGCCGGCGACCCGACCTTGTCGGACCTGGGCCTGATGCTCTCGGATTACCTGAACAACATCGACGGCCGCGGCGATCTCAAGGACGAACCCAAGACCCTGAGCGCCAAGGAAGCCGTCAGCCTGCTGCAAAGCCGGTTGAACAAGGTGTTCGGCGAGGCCGAGGAGACCATCCGGGTCTTCGAGTCCGACGGCATCGTCGCCGACGCGGCGGCCGGCGCCGACTACATCAAGATCCGCGCCGACGCCATGTTCAACAATCGCGATGTACGGGCCCTGGAAGTCCATGAAGGCCTGGTGCATGTGGGCACCACCCTCAACGGCCTGAACCAGCCGATCTGCACCTTCCTGTCCAAGGGCCCGCCCTCGTCGACGGTGACCCAGGAAGGCCTGGCGATCCTGATGGAGATCATCACCTTCGCCTCCTACCCGAGCCGCCTGCGCAAGCTGACCAACCGCACCCGCGCCATTCACATGGTGGAAGAGGGCGCGGACTTCATGCAGGTGTTCGAGTTCTTCCGCGAGCAGGGTTTCGAAATGGCCGAAAGCTATGGCAACGCCAGCCGGGTGTTCCGCGGTTCGGTGCCAACGGGCCTGCCATTCACCAAAGACTTGTCCTATCTCAAGGGCTTCATCATGGTTTACAACTACATTCAGTTGGCCGTGCGCAAGGGCAAGCTCGAGCAGGTGCCGTTGCTGTTCTGCGGCAAGACCACCCTGGAGGACATGCGTACCCTGCGGCAGTTGGTGGACGAAGGCCTGGTGGTGCCGCCCAAGTACCTGCCGGACCAGTTCCGCGACATGAACGCGCTGTCGGCCTGGATGTGCTTCTCCAACTTCCTCAATCACCTGAGCCTGGACCGGATCGAGGCGGATTACTCCAACATCCTCTGACGCATACCTGTAGGAGCGAGGCTTGCCCGCGATCAAGGCACCGCGGTTTTTCTGCAGCACCGCNCCTCGCTCCTACAGAAGTATTCTTTTCACCCCCTGTCGCGAGGCTTCAAACGGATGCGAGTCCTCAGCATTGTCTGCCTGCTACTGACCCTGAGCGGTTGCAGCTCGCTGCTGTTCTATCCCGAGCGCGGCTTGCCGTTCACCCCGGACAAGGCCCGGCTCGACTACCGCGACGTCACCCTGACCGCCGCCGACGGCACGCGCCTGCGCGGCTGGTGGCTGCCGGCCAAGGCCGGGGTGCCGGTCAAGGGCACGGTGCTGCACCTGCACGGCAATGGCGGCAACCTGTCCGGGCACCTCGGCGGCAGCTGGTGGTTGCCGGAGCAGGGCTATCAGGTGCTGCTGGTGGACTACCGTGGCTATGGGGTGTCGCAAGGCGAACCGAGCCTGCCGGCGATCTACCAGGACGTCGACGCGGCCTTCCAGTGGCTGGACCGGGCGCCCGAAGTCCAGGGCAAGCCGCTGATCGTCCTGGGCCAGAGCCTGGGCGGCGCCCTGGCCATCCACTATCTGGTGGAGCAGCATCCGGAACGCCAGCGCCAGCTCAAGGCCATTGTCTTCGACGGGGTGCCGGCCAGTTACCGCGAAGTGGGCCGCTTCGCCCTGAGCACGTCCTGGATGACCTGGCCGTTCCAGGTCCCGCTGTCCTGGCTGGTGCCGGATGGCGACAGCGCGATCAAGGCCATCGCGCGCCTGGATGGCGTGCCCAAGCTGATCTACCACAGCATCGACGATTCCCTCGTACCGCTTTCCAACGGCATCCGTCTGTATCAAGCTGCGCCCCCGCCCAGGGTGCTGCAGCTGACCCGTGGCGGGCATGTGCAGACCTTCGCCGACCCGGTCTGGCGCCAGGTGATGTTGCGTTACCTTGAAGACCCGCAGCATTTCAACGGCCTGCGCCGCCTGGGCGAAATCCCGAATTACCCCGCACCCTTGAATCCAGTCGTAGAACCTCCAGAGAGTCCGCAATGAGCGAAGAACGTAACGCCATCCCCATGATCATCACCGGTATCTGCAGCATCCTCGGCACCGTGGCGTGCCTGTGGTACTACGGCTACCTGCATTTCGCCAAACCGGAGGATGCGTTGCTGCTCAACGATTTCACCATGCTCAAGACCGTGCCCGGCGAGGACTACAAGGTCTCCCTGGAGCCGGCGGCCGAGGTGGCGCAGTGCATCGATGGCGTGCTGGTGCTGTTCGACACCGAGCAGAAGGGGCTGACCGGCGTGCTGGTCAACAACAAGAAGCGCGCCGTGCGCTGCATGGGCCAGGAAACCCCGAAGCTGGAGCAGTGAGCCGCTGGGGTCGCAACTGCTAGTTGCGATGCATTTGCCGGATAAAAAGGCCCCGCCAATCAAGGCGGGGCTTTTTATTGCGCGCAGAAGATGGTCTGTCGCCCGGACGCTTTCTGACCGGGTGAAATGACGCCAAACCGGGAGTTTTTGCCGGGAGCAGGGGTACTCCTGACCCGATCCGGGGTCAGGAATAACGGTTTTCACGAGTGAGAAAGTCAGCAGTGGATCAGTGTTTCTGCTCTTCGGCCTGAGCCGACATATCGTGCAGATAACGCCGTGACAGGGCGAGAAAACGCGGGGTAGGACCGATGTCCTCGTAGAGCGGATCGCCTTCTTCGTCGGTGGCGACCACATGCTGGCCCTGGACATAAGGGAAGCTGGTCTCGAGTTCCTCCAGGGCGGCGCCGATCAGTTCGCCGAGCAGTTCCTCAGTCTGGCGTTTCGGGTACATCTCGGAAATCGCCGCCAGGCGTGCTGCGGCTTCGACGTCCAGGTAGATCGTGTAGCCGGTCTTGGTCAGGCGACCCTTGGCGTTTTCTTCCCAGTGTTGCGCGAGCTCACGGATTTTCATGGCAACCTCAATGAACACCTGCTTATGGCAGGGCCTGGTGAGTGACCGGCCTGTGCCGGCGCTAAGCCGTTGTGCGGCTTACTCTTGAGACTAGCTCCATCGCGCAAGGTTTAAAGGCGCTTCGTCGTGCGCCGGCCTTGCCGGAACCCGTTCGCATCAAGACCGCCCTTGCTAATAGCCATGTGCTGGCGGCACTCTTGGGGCTTACCAGGAGCCCCAAGTCCGCTGGAGAACAGGTAGATGACCGATATTGATGCGCGCTTGCGCGAAGATGTTCACCTGCTGGGTGAGCTGTTGGGCAACACCATTCGTGAACAGTATGGCGAGGCTTTCCTCGACAAGATCGAACAGATTCGCAAGGGTGCCAAGGCCGACCGGCGCGGTTCGCTGGATGCCGAGCTCAGCGCCAGTCTCAACCAGCTCAGCGAGGATGAACTGCTGCCGGTGGCGCGGGCGTTCAACCAGTTCCTCAACCTGGCGAACATTGCCGAACAGTATCAGTTGATTCACCGTCGCGAGGAGTCGCAGCCGGCGCCGTTCGAGTCGCGGGTGCTGCCGGAGCTGCTGGCGCGCCTGCGGGCCGAAGGCCATGGCGCCGAGGCACTGGCCCGGCAGTTGGGACGGCTGGAAATCGAGCTGGTGCTGACCGCCCACCCCACGGAAGTCGCCCGCCGCACGCTGATCCAGAAATACGATGCCATCGCCGCGCAACTGGCCGCCCAGGACCATCGCGACCTGACCTCGGCCGAGCGCGCGCAGATCCACACACGCCTGCAGCGCCTGATCGCCGAGGCCTGGCACACCGAAGAAATCCGCCGTACCCGGCCGACCCCGGTGGACGAAGCCAAGTGGGGCTTCGCGGTGATCGAACACTCGCTGTGGCAGGCCATCCCCAACTATCTGCGCAAGGCCGACCAGGCCCTGCATGCGGCCACCGGCATGCACTTGCCCCTGGAGGCGGCGCCGATCCGCTTTGCTTCGTGGATGGGCGGCGACCGTGACGGCAACCCCAATGTCACCGCGGCGGTGACCCGCGAGGTGCTGTTGCTGGCGCGCTGGATGGCCGCCGACCTGTACCTGCGCGATGTCGATCAACTGGCGGCCGACCTGTCCATGCAGCAGGCCAACGCAGCGCTGCGGACCCTGGCCGGCGACAGCGCCGAACCCTATCGCGCGGTGCTCAAGCAGTTGCGCGAGCGCCTGCGGGCCACCCGCAACTGGGCCCAGGCCTCGTTGAGCGCCAGCGTGCCGGCGACTGTCCAGGTGTTGCAGAACAACCGCGAGCTGCTGGACCCGCTGGAGCTCTGCTATCAGTCCCTGCATGAATGTGGCATGGGGGTGATCGCCGACGGTCCGCTGCTCGATTGCCTGCGCCGCGCGGTGACCTTCGGCCTGTTCCTGGTGCGCCTGGACGTGCGTCAGGACTCCTCGCGGCACACCGCGGCCATGACCGAAATCACCGACTACCTGGGTCTGGGGCGCTACGGCGACTGGAGCGAGGAGCAGCGCATCGATTTCCTGATGCGCGAACTGGGCAGCCGTCGTCCGCTGCTGCCCGGTTACTTCAAACCATCGGCCGATACCGCCGAAGTGCTGGCGACCTGCCGGGAAATCGCCGCGGCCCCGGCGGCTTCGCTGGGTTCCTATGTCATCTCCATGGCCGGTGCGGCTTCCGATGTGCTGGCCGTGCAACTGCTGCTCAAGGAAGCCGGCGTGCTGCGGCCGATGCGCGTGGTGCCGCTGTTCGAAACCCTGGCCGACCTGGACAACGCCGGCCCGGTGATCGAGCAGTTGCTGCTTCTGCCGGGTTATCGCTCGCGCTTGCAGGGCCCGCAGGAAGTGATGATCGGTTACTCCGATTCGGCCAAGGATGCCGGCACCACCGCTGCCGCCTGGGCGCAGTACCGGGCCCAGGAAAAGCTGGTGGATATCTGCCGTGAGCAGCAGGTCGAGCTGCTGCTGTTCCACGGTCGCGGCGGCACCGTGGGACGCGGCGGCGGCCCGGCCCACGCGGCGATCCTGTCGCAACCGCCGGGATCGGTGGCGGGGCGCTTCCGCACCACCGAGCAAGGGGAAATGATTCGTTTCAAATTCGGCCTGCCGGACATCGCCGAGCAGAACCTCAATCTCTACCTGGCGGCGGTGCTGGAAGCGACCTTGTTGCCGCCGCCCCTGCCGCAGCCGGCGTGGCGCGACCTGATGGACGAACTGGCCGACGATGGGGTGAAGGCCTATCGCGCGGTGGTGCGGGAGAACCCGCAGTTCGTCGAGTATTTCCGCCAGTCCACGCCGGAGCAGGAACTGGGGCGCCTGCCACTGGGCAGCCGGCCGGCCAAGCGCCGCGCCGGCGGCATCGAAAGCCTGCGGGCCATCCCGTGGATTTTCGGTTGGACCCAGACGCGCCTGATGCTGCCGGCCTGGCTGGGCTGGGAAACCGCCTTGAGCAAGGCCCTGGAGCGCGGGGAAGGCGAGTTGCTGGGGCAGATGCGCGAACAGTGGCCGTTTTTCCGCACGCGCATCGACATGCTGGAGATGGTGCTGGCCAAGGCCGACGCGGATATCGCCCGTTCCTACGACGAGCGATTGGTCGAACCGGCACTGCTGCCATTGGGTGCGCATTTACGCGACTTATTGTCGCAGGCGTGTTCGGTGGTCTTGGGGCTGACCGGTCAGTCGCAGTTACTGGCACATAGTCCTGACACCCTGGAGTTCATTCGCCTGCGCAATACCTACCTGGACCCGCTGCATCTATTGCAGGCCGAACTGCTGGCCCGTTCACGCCGCCAGGATGGCGCCCAGGACAGCCCGGTGGAACAGGCGCTGCTGGTGTCTGTGGCGGGGATTGCCGCCGGTTTGCGTAATACCGGCTAAGGTAATTGCCGGGGTTTTCAGTGGCTTGGCGCGGTACTTCGAGCGCTGGCCCGAAAGGGCTGGCGACCGTTGCCAGGCGACACTTTGTTATGGGGTTGCGACCAGCAATACCCTGTCGCCAGGGCATAAAGGCAGCGGGTTGCTCCGACTTTCGGCTGCTTGTGTGCGCTGTGTCGGCTGTGTATCTTGATCAGCCTTTGGCCGTTTGGGCGGCCACTATCCCATTTCCGAGATTGGCCCCACGAGGCGAATCCGAGCGTTTCTAAATAAAAAATTGAGGAGCACATCGATGCGCGTAATTCTGCTGGGAGCTCCCGGGGCCGGTAAAGGTACTCAGGCAAAGTTCATCACTGAAAAATTCGGCATTCCGCAAATCTCCACTGGCGACATGCTGCGCGCAGCGGTCAAGGCCGGCACCGAGCTGGGCCTGAAAGCCAAGAGCGTGATGGACGCCGGCGGCCTGGTTTCCGATGACCTGATCATCAACCTGGTCAAGGAACGCATCAGCCAGGCGGATTGCGCCAAGGGTTTCCTGTTCGACGGCTTCCCGCGCACCATTCCTCAGGCCGAAGCGCTGGTCAAAGCCGGCGTCGAACTGGACAACGTGGTCGAAATCGCCGTCGATGACGAAGAGATCGTCCAGCGTATCGCCGGTCGCCGTGTACACGAGGCCTCCGGCCGCGTTTACCACACTGTCTACAATCCGCCGAAAATCGCCGGTAAAGACGACATCACCGGTGAAGACCTGATCCAGCGTAAAGACGACACCGAAGAAACCGTGCGTCATCGCCTGTCGGTCTACCACTCCCAGACCAAGCCGCTGGTGGAGTTCTACCAGGGCCTGGCCTCCAACCAGGGCAAGCCGAAGTACAGCCACATCGCGGGCGTCGGTTCGGTCGAGTCGATCACCGGCAAGGTGCTCGAAGCGCTGAGCTGAGTCGGATCTGCTTCATCTTCAACGGCCCGCTTGCGGGCCGTTGCTGTTTATAATGCGTCACTTTTTTCAACTCCCTCTGCCTTATGGAAACATCGATGAGCACCTTGCTGGCCCTGGACACCGCGACTGAAGCCTGCTCGGTTGCCTTGCTGCATGACGGCAAGGTGACGAGCCACTACGAGGTGATCCCGCGCCTGCATGCGCAGAAACTGCTGCCGATGATCCAGAAGCTGCTGGCCGATGCCGGCATCAGCCTGCAGGCCGTCGATGCCATTGCCTTCGGTCGCGGGCCGGGGGCCTTTACCGGTGTGCGGATCGCCATCGGCGTGGTGCAGGGCCTGGCCTTCGCCCTGGAACGCCCGGTGCTGCCGGTGTCGAACCTGGCGGTGCTGGCGCAGCGGGCGTTGCGCGAACACGGCGCGACCCAGGTGGCCGCCGCCATCGATGCGCGGATGGATGAGGTCTACTGGGGCTGCTACCGCGAAGTGGCTGGCGAGATGCGCCTGGCAGGGGCCGAAGCGGTGCTGCCGCCAGAGGCTGCCGTGTTGCCGGCGGACGCCAGCGGCGACTGGTTCGGCGCGGGCACCGGCTGGGGCTACGCCGAACGTATCGGCGTTGAGCTCAGCGGCCAGGACGCGGGCATGCTGCCTCACGCCGAAGATCTGCTGACCTTGGCGCGATTTGCCTGGGAACGCGGCGAGGCGATCCCGGCGGATCAGGCGCAACCGGTGTACCTGCGGGACAAGGTGGCGACGCCGAAGGCGCGCTGAGCGCGCTACAGGGCTATCTGCCAGCACGGATCCGTGCGATGAGTGTGCCAATCGTCAGGTTTTCGTGGGCGTTTCCGGCCGCTTTTAAACCTTTTGCATTTTCTGTGTTCTAGTTATCACTCGGGCATTTGCGTAGTCGGCTAGGTGCCGCTAAATTGCCATCATTGATATCGAGCATGTGATTATGCGCATAGACGGCATTTCCTCTCAGTCCTACCCCATCAAGCGCAAGCCTCGCAAAGGCGGCGTGCTGCTGGACGACTCGCTGGAGGACGCAGATGCCGTCGAAGTCCAACCCGAGACTCCTGCCCAGACGCGTTCCCAGTCCGCCGGGAGCACCAGCAATCTCCCCGCCCGTCCGCAGGACATGATCTTCCACCGCGCCATGAAAAGAAGCGTGGCCAATGCCCTGGCCAGCTACCTGACCACCGCCGGTTTCGTCGATTGGGATATGGAAGTGACGGGTCTCGACCTGCATATCTGATGTTGCTGCCTTATTACCTCGGTTGCCCTTCCTGGAGCGAAAACGCCTGGCGTGAGTACCTGTACCCGGAAAGCGCGCGCCCGACGGATTTTCTCGGCCTGTATTGCCAGGTCTTCAATGCCGTGGAAGGCAACACCACCTTCTACGCGCGCCCCGCGGAGGCCACGGTGCAGCGCTGGGCGCAGACCATGCCCGAGCATTTTCGCTTCACCGCCAAGTTTCCCGGTGACATCAGCCATGGCGGCGATCTGCGCGAGCAGCTGGGCGCGGCCGAGAGCTTCCTGCAGTTGCTCAGCCCGCTGGGCGAGCGTGTTTCGCCGCTGTGGCTGCAGCTGCCCGCGAGCTTCACGCCACAACGCCTGGCCGAGCTGGCGGGCTTTATCGATGGCTTGGAGCGACCATTGGCGGTGGAAGTCCGGCATCGGGATTTCTTCGCCAAGGGCGATGCCGAGCGCATGCTCAATCGCCTGTTGCTGGATCGCGGCGTGGAACGGATCTGCCTCGACCCGCGCGCCTTGTTCAGTTGCACCTCCAGCGAGCCGTCGGTGCTCCATGCACAATCGAAGAAGCCCAAGGTGCCGCCACGCCCGGCCGCCTTCACTCAGTTTCCCCAGGTGCGCTTTATCGGCCATCCGCAGCTCGAGGCCAACGATCCGTTCCTGGTGCCCTGGATCGACAAGGTCGCCGGCTGGATCGAGGAAGGGCGAACTCCCTACGTCTTCCTGCACACCGCCGATAATCGCCTGGCCGCCGAGCTGGCGCGGCGTTTCCACGCGCGCCTGATGGCGCGTCTGCCTGGATTGCCGGCCTTGCCTGAGCTATACAGAGAGCCCGCCGCGGAGCAACTCGGCTTGCTCTGAGGCGGAATCATTTCCCTGCCCAGGAGTCCGCCAATGGATGCGCAAACCCTTCGTGCCCAAACCTTCAAGGCCCTGCATGAGCGTGATCGGGCGTTCGTGATTCCCAACCCCTGGGACGCGGGCTCCGCCAAGATGCTGGCCAGCCTCGGCTTCGAGGCCCTGGCGACCACCAGCGCCGGTTTCGCGTTCTCCCTGGGGCGCCCCGACGCTGAAGGCGCCTTGTCCCTGGAGGACACCCTGGGCAACGTTCGCGCCATAGTCGGGGCCAGCAGCCTGCCAGTGGCGGTGGACCTGGAAAACGGTTTTTCCGACAGCCCCGAAGGCTGTGCCCGGACCCTGCGCCAAGCGGCCGCCAGCGGGGCGGTGGGCGGCTCCATCGAAGACGCCACGGGGCGGGCCGATGATCCGATCTATGACTTCAACCTGGCGGTCGAGCGTATCGAGGCCTCGGTCGCCGCGGTGCGGCAATTGCCTTTTCCCTTTGTGCTCACGGCGCGGGCGGAGAACCTGCTGCATGGCCGGCAGGATCTGCCGGACACCATTCGCCGCCTGCAAGCCTACGCCGAGGCCGGCGCCGATGTGCTGTATGCACCTGGGCTGAGCTCGGCGCAGGAAATCATCGCGGTGGTCCGGGCGGTGGCGCCGAAGCCGGTCAACGTGCTGATGTCGGGCGGCCTGAAATTGACCCTGGCGCAGTTGAGCGAACTGGGGGTGAAGCGGATCAGCGTCGGTTCGGCCCTGGCGCGGGCCGCCTATGGCGCCTTCTACCAGGCGGCGCAGGAAATTCGCGACCACGGCAGCTTCGACTTCGCCGACCGGGCCATACCGTTCGGGCAGATCAACCAGTTGTTCAAGGGCTGAGCGGCCAGGTTGTCGCTGGGCGCTATTGAGGCAGTGGCGGCTTGAGGTTTAGGCGGCGATCCGCAGGTTCTGCAGGATCAGCGGACGCGCCCAGCCGGTATCGAAATCGAACTGTTTCTGTTGCTCGACGAGTTCTTCCGGCGGGAAGGGCGGAAAGGGTTTGTCCAGCAGGTCCATTTCGAATTCGGCAATCGGCAGGTGCAACGGCCGTGGTTGCGGCGCCGGGCTCGGCTCAGGCACAGGCTGGCCGGCATTGAGGACGATGGGGCGCACCCAGCCGCTTTCGAAGTCTTGCTGGCGTTGCTGGGCGACGACTTCTTCCGGCGGGAAGGGCGGGAAGGGTTTGTCCAGCAGCTCGGTCTCGAACTCGGCGATCGGCAGGAACAGCGGCTCCGGCGGGCGGATCTCGGTGTCTTGGACGTCGCAATGGCGCTGGCTGACGATTTGCGTCAGCAGGTCGCTGCCGCCATGGGGTTCGATCGGGCCGTCCACCGCCACCAGAGAGCTGTCGTCAGTGACCTGCGTGCCATCGCCGCGCTGCTCGGCCAGCGCCTGGGCAAAAAAATCCTGCCACAGATGGCTGACGCCGCTCAGTGCCTGGGAATTTTTGAGGCCGTAATCGCCGTGGGGCGATATGACGCCAATGGATAGGCTTCGAATGTCTGACATTTCTCTCGGGTCGACGCTCAGCTCTGGCAAAATGCCGGATAGTTCTTTTATCGGCAGTTTTTGCCGATCATTAATTTTTTGAGCGTGTTTTCAGATGAGTGAGCAACCAGCGGCCTGCCGCATCAAAGTCGAGGCCTTGGCCGAGGCATTCCAGCCGCAGGCGGCGCACTGGGCCGAGCGACTGGGGCTGCCATTGCAGATCGACGAGGCGGAGTTCGCCCTGCAGGTCGGCGAGCAGGGCTTGCAGCTGCAGCAGCTCGGGGCCGACGCGCCAGGGCCGGTGCGGGTGGACTTTGTCGAAGGCGGCGCGGCGCACCGGCGGCTGTACGGTGGTGGTAGCGGGCAGATGATTGCCAAGGCGGTGGGTATCGCCCAGGGCGTGCGCCCGCGAATCCTGGATGCCACGGCGGGGCTGGGCAAGGACGCGTTCGTCCTGGCCAGCCTGGGTTGCGAGATGAGCCTGATCGAGCGCCAGCCATTGATCGGCGCCTTGCTGGAAGACGGCCTGGCCCGGGCTGGCGAGGATTTCGAGGTGGCGCCGATCGTGGCGCGCATGCATCTGCTCAAGGGCAACTCGATCGAGGTGATGCGCAACTGGGAGGGCGAGCCACCCCAGGTGATCTACCTGGATCCGATGTTCCCGCATCGGGAAAAGACCGCGCTGGTGAAGAAGGAAATGCGCCTGTTCCGCCCGCTGGTCGGGGACGACCCGGATGCCCCGGCGCTGCTGGAGGCCGCCCTGGCCCTGGCCAGCCACAGGGTGGTGGTCAAGCGCCCGCGCAAGGCGCCGTGCATCGCCGGCCCCAAGCCGAGCCATGCGCTGGACGGCAAATCCAGCCGTTACGATATCTATCCGAAGAAGGCGCTCAAGGCCTGATAACGGGAAGGCCCTCCGGGCCTTCAATCGCGAGCAAGCTCGCTCCTACAGAGGCTTGCACCATCCCTGTAGGAGCGAGCTTGCTTGCGATGGCTGTCAGGCCGGCTCCGGCCGATACGCCCGCATGAACAACCCTACCACTTCCCGCACATGCTCCTCGGCGGCTGCCTCGCTCAGCGGCTCGCCGCAGCCGTAGAGCAGGCGAAAGTTCGCCGCGCCCTTGAGCAGGCAGAAGAAATGCTCGGCGGCATTACGCGGTTTGTCGATGCTCAGGGCGCCGCTCTGATCGATCCGGGCCAGCAGCCGCTCCATGCCTTGCAGCATGCGCTGCGGTCCGGCCTCGAAGAAGATCTGCGAGAGCTTCGGGTCCTGGCTGCCCAGGGCCAACATCAGGCGATGCAGGTTCAAGGATTCTTCGCTGTTGATCAGCAGGTGAAAGCCCCGGGCGATATTCAGCAACAGGCTTTCGATCGGCATGCCGGCAGGCAGCTCGAAGATCAGCGTCGGCAACTGCTCCTCGCACTTGGCCATCACCGCGGCGGAGAACAGGGTCTCCTTGTCGTTGAAATGGCTGTACACCGTCAGCTTGGAAACACCGGCTTCGGCGGCCACCGCGTCCATGCTGGTGTTGGCGTAGCCGTTGTTCAGGAACAGCGTTTTCGCGGCTTCGAGGATGGCCTGGCGTTTTGCCAGATCCTTGGGGCGGCCGGGGCCGTTTGAGGTGGAAAGATTGTCGGACATTCTTCGCTTTAATACTGGACTGGTGAGTTTGCTATTAATAACATACCCGTCAGTATAATTATTCGAAGCACCCTTAGCGAAAGGTCCCTCACCATGTTCCGCTATGCCTTATCCCTCGCGTTGCCAGTCAGCCTGGCCGTTCTGCTGTCCGCGTGCGGCCACGAAGAAACGGCGCAAACCACCGTTCGCCCGGCCATGGTGGTGCAACCAGAGCCCGCGGCGCAGGCCATGGACAGCTACCCCGGCGAGGTCCGAGCGCGTTACGAACCGGACCTGGCGTTCCGGATCGGGGGCAAGGTCAGCCGACGACTGGTCGATGAGGGGCAGCGGGTGAAGGCCGATCAGCCATTGGCCGAGCTCGATCCGCAAGACGTGCGGCTGCAACTGGAAGCCACCCGGGCCCAGGTGGCGGCGGCCGAAGCCAACCTGAACCTGGTGCGTTCCGAGCGCGACCGCTACAAGACCCTGATGGACCGGCAACTGGTCAGCCGTTCCCAGTACGACAACGCCGAGAACCTGTATCGCTCTGGCCTGGCCCGGCTCAAGCAGATCAAGGCCGAGTTCGACGTGGCCAGCAACCAGGCCGGTTACGCCGTGCTGCGCGCGCCCCAGGATGGCGTCGTGGCCCGGCGCACGGTCGAGGTCGGCCAGGTGGTTGCCGCCGGCCAGACCGTCTTCACCCTCGCCACTGACGGCGAGCGGGAAGTGCTGATCAGCCTGCCGGAGCAGGGCTTTGGCCGTTTCCACATCGGCCAACCGGTGTCGGTGGAGCTGTGGAGCCAGCCCGATCAGCGTTTCGCCGGGCAGATCCGCGAGCTGTCGCCGGCCGCCGATCCACGTTCCCGCACTTTCGCCGCCCGCATCGCCTTTACCGCCGGCAAGGTCCCGGCCGAACTGGGGCAGAGCGCCCGGGTGTTCATCCAGGCCGCGGCCAGTGTGCCCTTGTCGGTGCCGCTGTCGGCGGTGACCGCGGAAAACGGTGCTGCCTATGTCTGGCGGGTCGACGCCAACAACACCCTGAAAAAGACCCCGGTGCGTCTCGGCGCCTTCGGCGAGAAGAGCGTGCCGGTACTCGAAGGCCTCGGCGTCAGCGACTGGGTGGTGGCGGCGGGTGTGCATGTGCTCCATGAGGGGCAGCAGGTACGCCCGGTGGATCGCTCCAACCGCGTGGTCAATCTGGCGGCCAAGGAGTAATCCCCGATGGGTTTCAATCTTTCCGAATGGGCGTTGCGCAACCGCCAGATCGTGCTGTTCCTGATGCTGTTGCTGGCCATTGTCGGGGCGTTGTCCTACACCAAGCTGGGCCAGAGCGAAGACCCGCCCTTCACCTTCAAGGCCATGGTGATCCGCACCAACTGGCCGGGCGCCACGGCCCAGGAGGTTTCCCGGCAGGTCACCGAACGCATCGAAAAGAAGCTGATGGAAACCGGCGAGTACGAGCGCATCGTCTCGTTTTCCCGCCCGGGCGAGTCCCAGGTGACCTTCATGGCGCGCGACTCGATGCACTCGAACCAGATCCCCGAGCTCTGGTATCAGGTGCGCAAGAAGATCAGCGATATCCGCCATACCCTGCCACCGGGTATCCAGGGGCCGTTCTTCAACGACGAGTTCGGCACCACCTTCGGCAATATCTACGCGCTGACCGGCGACGGTTTCGACTACGCGGTGCTCAAGGATTATGCCGACCGCATCCAGATCCAGCTGCAGCGGGTCAAGGACGTGGGCAAGGTCGACCTGCTGGGCCTGCAGGACGAGAAGGTCTGGATCGAGCTGTCGAACGTCAAGCTGGCCACCCTCGGTCTGCCCCTGGCGGCGGTGCAGCAAGCCCTGGAAGAACAGAACGCGGTGTCCACCGCCGGTTTCTTCGAGACCAGCAGCGAGCGCCTGCAATTGCGGGTGTCCGGTAATTTCCAGAGCGTCGAGCAGATCAGCAATTTCCCGATCCGGGTGGCCGACCGCACCTTCCGTATCGGCGATGTGGCGGACGTGCGTCGCGGCTTCAACGATCCACCGGCGCCGCGCATGCGCTTCATGGGCCAGGACGCGATCGGCCTGGCGGTGGCGATGAAGGACGGCGGCGACATCCTGGTGCTGGGCAAGGCACTGGAGCTGGAGTTCGCCCGGATCCAGAAAAACCTTCCCGCCGGCATGGAGCTGCGCAAGGTCTCCGACCAGCCGGCCGCGGTGAAGACCGGCGTCGGCGAGTTCGTCCAGGTGCTGGTGGAAGCCCTGGCGATCGTGTTGCTGGTGAGCTTCTTCTCCCTCGGCGTGCGCACCGGCATGGTGGTGGCCCTGGCGATTCCGCTGGTGCTGGCGATGACCTTCGCCACCATGTATTACCTGGGGATCGGCCTGCACAAGATCTCCCTCGGCGCGCTGGTATTGGCCCTGGGCCTGCTGGTGGACGACGCGATCATCGCGGTGGAGATGATGGCGATCAAGATGGAGCAGGGCTACGACCGGCTCAAGGCCGCCAGCTACGCCTGGACCAGCACAGCCTTCCCGATGCTCACCGGTACCCTGATCACCGCCGCGGGCTTCCTGCCGATCGCCACGGCGCAGTCCGGCACCGGCGAATACACCCGTTCGATCTTCCAGGTGGTGACCATCGCTCTGCTGGCTTCGTGGATCGCCGCGGTGGTGTTCGTGCCCTATCTGGGCGAGAAGCTGCTGCCGGACCTGGCCAAGCTGCACGCGGCCAAGCACGGCAACGGCGACGGCCAGCCCGATCCCTATGGCACGCCGTTCTATCAGCGGGTGCGGCGGATGGTGGAGTGGTGCGTGCGTCGGCGCAAGACCGTGATTGCCCTGACCGTGCTGCTGTTCATTGCCTCGGTGATGCTGTTCCGCTTTGTGCCGCAGCAGTTCTTCCCGGCTTCCGGGCGACTGGAGCTGATGGTCGACCTGAAGCTGGCCGAGGGTGCGTCCCTGAGCAACACCGCCGATCAGGTCAAGCGCCTGGAGGCGATGCTCAAGGATCACGCCGGTATCGATAACTACGTGGCCTACGTCGGCACCGGCTCGCCGCGTTTCTACCTGCCCCTGGACCAGCAACTGCCGGCGGCGAGCTTCGCCCAATTCGTGGTGCTGGCCAAGACCATCGAGGAGCGGGAAAGCCTGCGCAGCTGGCTGATCGAAACCCTCGACGAACAGTTCCCGGCCCTGCGTTCACGGGTCACTCGCCTGGAGAACGGCCCGCCCGTGGGTTACCCGGTGCAGTTCCGCGTCACCGGCGAGCACATCGAAGAAGTGCGGGCCCTGGCGCGCAAGGTAGCGGCCAAGGTGCGCGAGAACCCCCATGTGACCAACGTGCACCTGGATTGGGAAGAGCCGAGCAAGGTGGTCTACCTCAATATCGATCAGGACCGTGCGCGGGCCCTGGGCGTGAGCACGGCCAACCTGGCGAAGTTCCTGCAAAGCTCGCTGACCGGCTCCAGCGTCAGCCAGTACCGCGAAGACAACGAGTTGATCGAGATCCTGCTGCGCGGGACCTTGCATGAACGTACCGAGCTGTCGCTGCTGTCGAGCCTGGCGGTGCCCACCGACAACGGCAAGAGCGTGGCGTTGTCGCAGGTCGCGACCCTGGAGTACGGCTTCGAGGAAGGCATCATCTGGCACCGCAACCGCCTGCCCAACGTCACGGTGCGGGCCGATATCTATGGCAAGGAACAACCGGCGACCCTGGTGCAGCAGATCCTGCCGACCCTGGAGCCGATCCGCGCCGAACTGCCGGACGGTTACCTGCTGGACGTCGGCGGCACCGTGGAAGACTCGGCCCGCGGGCAGAACTCGGTGAAGGCCGGCGTGCCGCTGTTCATCGTGGTGGTGCTGACCCTGCTGATGCTGCAACTGCGCAGCTTCTCGCGCACGGCGATGGTGTTCCTCACCGCGCCGCTGGGGCTGATCGGCGTGACCCTGTTCCTGATGGTGTTCCGCCAGCCGTTCGGCTTCGTGGCCATGCTCGGCACCATCGCGCTGTCGGGGATGATCATGCGCAACTCGGTGATCCTGGTGGATCAGATCGAGCAGGACATCGCTGCCGGGCTCAAGCCGTGGCAGGCAATCATCGAGGCGACGGTAAGGCGCTTCCGGCCGATAGTGCTGACCGCGCTGGCGGCGGTGCTGGCGATGATCCCGCTGTCACGCAGCGTGTTCTTCGGGCCGATGGCGGTGGCGATCATGGGCGGGCTGATTGTGGCGACGGCGCTGACCCTGCTGTTCTTGCCGGCGTTGTATGCGGCCTGGTTTCGGGTCAAGAAAACCTGATTCATTCCTGTAGGAGCGAAGCTTGCTCGCGATGGATATCAAGGATAACGCGGNTTCTTGAGTTCATCGCGAGCAAGCTTCGCTCCTACAGGGGATAGGGTAGGGGTTACAGGGTACCGAACACCTTCTTCGCCAGGCTGGTGGCCGCTGCCGCCGGGTTCTCGCGAATGGTCGCTTCCTGCTTGCCGATCATCTCGAACAGGCCGTTGAGCGCCTGTTCGGTCACGTAGCCTTCGATATTCGCGTTCTTCGCATCCAGCACGCCCAGGGTGGCGGCCTGGCCGGCGAAGGCGTTGTACTGCTGGGCCAGGCCCACCTTGTCGGTGGCCTGCTTGACGATTGGCAGGAACTTCACGCGGATCTGCTCGCGGCTGGTCTTGCTCAGGTACTGGGTGGCGGAATCCTTGCCACCGCTGAGAATGCCCTTGGCGTCCTCCACGCTCATCTTCTTCACGGCATCCACCAGCAGCGCCTGGGCCTGCGGCACGGCGGCCTCGGCGGCCTTGTTCATGCTGGTCTCGAGTTCCTCGACCTGGGCGCCCATGCCGAACTGCTTCATTTTCTTCGCCACTTTGCCGAGGTTGCCCGGCAGTTCGATGCGCACGTCCGGGTTGTTGCTGAAACCGCCGGCGGTGCCCAACTGTTTGACCGCGACCTGGGCACCCTGGGTCAGGGCATCCTTGAGGCCGCCGGTGGCGTCTTGTTGCGACAGGTCGCCGAGGGACAGCGCCAGGGCGCTGGCGGAGATCAGCAGGCCGGCGCACAGGCTGGTGAAGCGAAGGGAAGAACGGAGCATGGCAGCTTCCTTGTTCGAGAAAAGGGATTAACGAACCGCGTCGACGCGGATTTTCAGCGGTTGCGGATCGCTGCCGTCGAGTTTCACTCCGTTGTGCTCGGTGGTGATGAACAGCAGTTTGCCGGCCACTTCGATCCGCGCGCTGACCGAATAACGGTGCCCGGGCTTGACCTGGGCCGGGTCGTAGCTGAGGTGGAAGGGCAGCGGCACCTGGCCTTTGACCGGGCCCTTCTGTTCGGCCAGCAGCACCGCGGGAGCGTCGGCCAGCGACACGTCCTGCAGGCTGACGCTCAGGGTGGCGGCCGGCGGCAGGGCGATGCGTTGCAGGTAGAAGACTTCGCCATCGAGGCTGGCTTTGCTGGCAGGTTGCATGCTGTTACAGGCCCCGAGCAGGGTGGCAAGGGCGAGCAGGCTGAGCTTTTTCATGACGGATCTCCGTATCGGGGGGCGCCAGAAACCGCCTGGCGCCGATAAGAATCTAGTCGCTTTGCTGCGGAGCAGCGACCTGTTCGGCGGCATCTTCGCTGCGATGCAGGGCCACCTGGCGGATCGACAGGCGAATCTCCGCCGGCAGCACGCGCTTGGCCGCGCCTTCGGCCAGTTCGCCGAGCAGTTCGTGGTAGCTCAGCTTGCCGGCTTCGTCGCGGCGCAGCACGTCCTGCTCCAGCAAGGTCTGGATGAAGTGGCGGAACAGGCTCTTGTCGAAGAACTCCGGGGCATTCAGGCCGTGCAGGATCGACAGGCGCTGGGCCATGACCGTGCACAGGTCTTCCAGCTCTTCGGCGCTGATGCTGCGCTGGCCGCTGTTGAGCAGCAGCGAGATGGCCATGTAGAAGCGCTGCAGGGTCTGGGCGATGCTCTTGGACAGCAGGGTCAGCAGCACGAAGTGCCGCGAACTTGGCGCCGGGCGCAGGTACAGGTCTTTCTCGAAGCGCAGCAGGCCTTGCTCGACGAAGGCCTCCAGCCATTGGTCGATCACCCCGTCCAGCTCGTCCAGGGACCAGCGGATGAACAGCTCCGACTGCAAGTAGGGGTAGAGCGCGCGGGTGTAGCGCAGGATCTGTTCGCGGCTCATGCGCGACGAGCTCTGGAAGAAGCTCGCCAGCAACGCCGGCAGGGCGAAGATGTGCAGCACGTTGTTGCGGTAGTAGGTCATCAGGACGGCGTTCTGCTCGTCCAGGTAGAGGATCTTGCCCAGGGCATCGCTCTGCTCGGACAGCAGGTCCATGTCCTTCACGTGCTCGATCAAGGCCTGGCCATCGCCTTCCGGCAGGGTGGTGTGAGGCGAGTAGGGAACCTTGCGCAGCAGCGCCAGGTACAGGTCCAGGACCCGGGCCATGGCGCGGTCGTCGAGGGCCAGGCGGCTGGTGGACAGCAGTGCCAGGGCCACCAGGTTGACCGGGTTGATCGCCGCTGCTTCGTTCAGGTGCTGGGCGACTTTTTCACCCAGGCGGTTGGTGGTTTCGTTGAGCCACGCCGGCTTGAACTGCGGGCCCAGCTCCTGGGCGCGCCAGCCCGGCTGTTCCTGGTCGAGGAACTCGGCCAGCTTGATCGGCTCGCCGAAGTTCACCGCCACCTGGCCGAAGCGCTGCTTGAGGGCGCCGATGACCTTGAAGATGTCGAAGATCGACTCTTTCTTCTTGCTCGCGCCGCGCAGTTCGCCCAGGTAGGTGCGGCCTTCCAGCACGCGCTCGTAGCCGATGTACACCGGCACGAAGACGATCGGCATGCGCGAGGAGCGCAGGAAGCTGCGCAGGGTGATGGCCAGCATCCCGGTTTTCGGTTGCAGCATGCGCCCGGTGCGCGAGCGCCCGCCTTCGACGAAGTACTCCACCGGGAACCCCTTGGTGAACAGGGTGTGCAGGTATTCGTTGAACACCGAGGTGTAGAGCGGGTTGCCCTTGAAGGTGCGGCGCATGAAGAACGCGCCGCCGCGGCGCAGCAGGCTGCCGATCACCGGCATGTTCAGGTTGATCCCGGCGGCGATGTGCGGCGGGGTCAGGCCGTTGCGGAACAGCAGGTAGGACAACAGCAGGTAGTCGATGTGGCTGCGGTGGCAGGGCACGTAGATCACTTCGTGGCCCGGGGCGACTTTCTGCACGCTTTCGATGTGGTTGACCTTGATCCCGTCGTAGATCTTGTTCCAGAACCAGCTCAGCACCACTTCGAGGAAGCGGATCGCGGTGAAGGTGTAGTCCGAGGCGATCTCGTTGCCATAACGCAGGGCCACGGCCTTGGCTTTTTCCGGGGAGATTTTTTCCCGTTCGGCTTCGTCGAGGATCGCCTGCTTGACCAGCGGCTGGTTCAGCAGGCCCTTGACCAGGTTGCGGCGGTGGGAAATGTCCGGGCCGATCACCGCGGCCTTCAGGTTGCGGAAATGCACGCGCAGGATGCGCTGGGCCATGCGCACGGTGCGTTCGTGGCCCTTGTTGTGCTCGATCAGCTCGCGCAGGTGGATCGGCGCGGAGAATTGCACCCGAGTCTTGCGACCCAGGATCATGATGCTCAGCAGCCGGCGCAGGCGCCCGGTGACTGCCCAGCTGTCGGCGAACAGCAGTTTCCACGGGCTCGATTCGCTATCTGGCGACTGGCCCCAGAACACGCTGACCGGAATGATCTGCGCGTCTTCGGCGGCATTCTGGCTCAGGGCGCTGACCAGGCGGGTCAGGGTCGGTGGCGCGCCGCGCTTGTCCTGGCGGCCGAGCCAGTCCGGGGCCGGGGTCAGGTAGAAGAACGCGGCGGGCTCCAGCAGGTTACCCACCGAGACCGGCAGCACCGGGCGCGGCAACCCGGCCTTGGTGCACTCGGTATCGACCACGGCGAGGTCGGTGAGCGAAGGGTTTTGCAGGACGTAGAACACCGGACGGCTGCGGTCGAGGTTGAGGGTGAAGGACGACTGGTTGATCGTCTCCGAGCGAACCCAGAGGTACAACAGTCGGCGCAAGGTGCCAAACACAAGACGGCGGAACGGGGAGCGGGTCATACGGCTTCTGCTTTAGTGGAAAAAACCGAGCAGTTGCTCGGGGCGGCTAGTGTGCCGGATTCACCGAAAATCGGCAAAAAAGCGGCAAACAAGATTGAGTTGAGAGTTTTTGCGCCTGTCATATACTCGCCCGACTGACGCTTGGGCATGTGGGGCCCATCAATAGAAACCCAGGTCCAGGCGAAAGTTCTCACGGCTTCGTTTCAGTAAGCCGACTGATAATAAAAAGACGGAGGATGGATTGATGGCAACTCGCGAGACCGGCAGCGTGAAGTGGTTCAACGACGCCAAGGGCTACGGCTTCATTCAGCGTGAAGGTGGTGCCGATGTATTTGTCCACTACCGTGCTATTCGTGGTGAAGGCCACCGCTCGCTGACCGAAGGGCAGCAGGTTGAATACGCCGTGGTAGAAGGGCAGAAGGGGTTGCAGGCTGAGGATGTAGTGGGCTTGTAAGCGCTGTGCCTTGTAGGAGCGAGGCTTGCCCGCGATAGCGTTGTGTCAGGTAAAACGCTATCGCGAGCAAGCTTCGCTCCTACAGTAAGCAGATTCAGGCGGTACGCCAGGTAATCTCTTCTTCCCCGTCGGCGCTGATGCGAATCCAGCGGTCGGCCGATTCCTCACCTTCTTCCTCGACCCAGCTGCCTGGTGCGCAGCGCACTTCGACGTTCAGCGCGGCGAAGGCGGCGCGGGCGCAGGCGATGTCGTCGTCCCACGGCGTCTGGTCGCTTTCCAGGTACAGGCTGTTCCACTTGCCCACGGCTTTCGGCAGCCAGGTCACCGGCACGCTGCCGGCCTTGCATTTGTAGGTCTGGCCTTTCTGTACCCAGTCGCTGCACGGGCCCAGGGCCGCGCCGAGCCAGGCGGCGATGGCCTTGTGGTCGACGTCGGCGTCTTTCAGGTAAATCTCGATATCCGGTTGGCGCATGGATGTCCTCACTGCGGGTCTGAAAAATCCATTCGCGGATTTATTCGGCCTCGAGACGCTGCTCGGGGCCGTGGATTAATGGGTTACTGCAGAACGAAGTAATCGTAGCGCATCGACACGCTGACCTCGAAGGGCTCGGCCTGCTCGATCACGCTGGCCCGGCGTTCGGCACTGGCGCGCCAGCCGTGGGGCGTCATGGCCAGCAGGTTGGCGCGATCCTGCGGATTACTCAACGTCAGCTTGAAGTCCAGGGTTTCACTGTGTTGCAGGGCCATGCCCGCGGGCACCAGCGCCAGGTGTTTGTCGTCGGTGTACTCGCGGACCTCGTCGTACAGGCGCTCGCGCAATTCCATCAGGTGACCGCTGGTCGGCCCGACCTTCATCAGGCCGCCGCCAGGGCTGAGCAGGCGCTTGGCTTCCTGCCAGTCCAGCGGGCTGAAAACACTGGCGAGGAACTGGCAGCTGGCGTCGGCCAGGGGCACCCGGGCCATGCTGGCGATCAACCAGGTCAACTGCGGGGCACGGCGACAGGCGCGCTTGACCGCTTCCCGGGAGATGTCCAGGGCATAACCGTCCGCCTGGGGCAGGGCTTGGGCGATCTGGGCGGTGTAGTAACCCTCGCCGCAACCGATATCGACCCAGCGCTGCGGGGCGCGCTCGGCGGCCAGTTCGGCCAGGCGCCTGGCCACCGGCGCGTAATGGCCGGCATTGAGAAAGTCGCGGCGGGCTTCGACCATGGCCTGGTTGTCGCCCGGGTCGCGGCTGTTCTTGTGCTGCACCGGCAGCAGGTTCAGGTAACCCTGGCGGGCGCGGTCGAAGCGGTGNGTTGTCGACGGCGCTCAGGGGCGCCGCGCAGATAGGGCAGGCAAGCATCAGGCGAGCAACTTGATCAGGGTCTGGTAGTAGATTTCGGTCAGCACGTCGAGGTCGCTGGCCAGCACTCGCTCATTGACCTGGTGGATGGTGGCGTTGACCGGGCCCAGCTCGACCACCTGGGTGCCGAGGGTGGCGATGAAGCGCCCGTCGGAGGTACCGCCGCTGGTGGAAGCCTTGGTCTCGCGCCCGGTGACGTCCTTGATGCTGGCCGACACCGCGTCGAGCAGGGCGCCCGGCTCGGTGAGGAACGGCAGGCCCGACAGCGCCCACTCTACGTGCCAGTCCAGGCCGTGCTTGTCGAGGATGGTGGCCACGCGCTGTTGCAGGCCTTCGACCGTGGATTCGGTGGAGAAGCGGAAGTTGAACGCCGCCACCAGCTCGCCGGGGATCACGTTGGTCGCGCCGGTGCCGGAATTCAGGTTGGAAATCTGGAAGCTGGTCGGCGGGAAGAAGGCATTGCCGTCGTCCCAATGCTCGGCGGCCAGTTCGGCCAGGGCCGGGGCGGCCAGGTGGATCGGGTTCTTGGCCAGGTGCGGGTAGGCCACGTGGCCCTGCACGCCGCGCACTGTGAGCTTGGCGCCGAGGGAGCCGCGACGGCCGTTCTTGACCACGTCACCGACCAGGCTGGTGCTCGACGGCTCGCCGACGATGCACCAGTCCAGGCGCTCCTTGCGCGCCGCCAGGCGTTCGACCACGGCCTTGGTGCCGTGGTGGGCCGGGCCTTCTTCGTCACTGGTGATCAGGAAGGCCACCGAGCCTTTGTGGTCCGGGTAGTCGGCGACGAAGCGCTCGGTCGCCACCAGCATCGCCGCCAGGCTGCCTTTCATGTCCGCCGCGCCGCGCCCGCAGAGCATGCCGTGCTCGTCGATCAGCGCGTCGAACGGGTCGTTCTGCCAGGCCTGGACCGGGCCGGTCGGTACCACGTCGGTATGGCCGGCGAAACACAGCACCGGGCCTTCGTGCTTGCCATGGGTGGCCCAGAAGTTATCCACATCCTCGATGCGCATCGGCTCCAGCTTGAAGCCGGCATCGCCCAGGCGCTGCATCATCAGCTTCTGGCAGTCGGCGTCGACCGGCGTCACCGACGGGCGGCGGATCAGGTCACAGGCGAGTTGCAGGGTCGGCGAAAGGTCGGCGTGGGCCGTCATGGGGAAACTCCGAAGCTGGGGCAAGGTCAGGCGCTGCTCTTTCTCTGTAGGAGCGAGCTTGCTCGCGATGGACGCAAGAGCGGCGCAGTGCATCAGGGCTGCGCGTTATTCTTGATATCTATCGCGAGCAAGCTCGCTCCTACAGAGGCGGCGGCGGGCGAGGCGCGCAAAATGGCGGATATCTTAAAGCAAAACGGCGGCCAGAGGCCGCCGTTTAGTGCTTTGCTGCGATTTATGCAGCCGCCACCGGCGCGCTTTCGGCAGCGGGTTTTGGCAGCGACGACAGGAAGGCCATGACCAGCGCCGCCACATAGGGCAGCGACTGCACCAGCAGCATGGTCACCCAGAAGCGCATGTCGTTGCTCGGCAGCCCACCCTGCACCAGGTAGATGCCCAGCGCCGCGCCCCACAACAGCAGCATGATGAACAGCTCTTCCCGGGCTTCCGAGATCGCCACCCAGAAGCCGTGGTTGTCGGCATTCTTCGGCGTGCGGAAGAACGGAATGCTGCTGGTGAAGAAACCGTACAGCACCGCCTTGGCGATGGTGTGGGACAACGCCAGGCCCGCCACGGCCGCGCAGAACGCGTCCTTGAGGTTGACCCCGACCGCCCGGCGGTAGAGGAAGATGATCTTGCCGACCTTGAACACGAACAGCGCCAGGGGCGGGATCGCGAAGATCAGCAACGGCGGATCGACGCGCTGCGGCACGATGATCATCGCCGCCGACCAGAGCAGGGCGCCGAGGGTGAAGAAGATGTTCATGCCGTCCGCCACCCACGGCAGCCAGCCCGCGAGGAAGTGGTAGCGCTGGCCACGGGTCAGCTCGGTGTCCTTGCCGCGCAGCAGGCTGGCGGTGTGGCGCTTGATGATCTGGATCGCCCCATAGGCCCAGCGGAAACGCTGTTTCTTGAAGTCGATGAAGGTATCCGGCATCAGGCCCTTGCCGTAGCTGGTGTGGTAGTACGCTGCCGACAGGCCTTTCTCGAACACCCGCAGGCCCAGCTCGGCGTCTTCGCAGATGCACCAGTCGGCCCAGCCCAGTTCTTCCAGGACCGAACGCCGGGTCATGGTCATGGTGCCGTGCTGGATGATCGCGTCACGGTCGTTGCGGGTGACCATGCCGATATGGAAGAAGCCTTTGTATTCCGCGTAGCAGAGCTTCTTGAAGGTGCTTTCGTTCTGGTCGCGGTAGTCCTGCGGCGATTGCACCACGGCGATTTTCGGGTCGGCGAAGTGCGGCACCATGTGCTTGAGCCAGTTGCGGTCGACGCAGTAGTCCGAGTCGATCACCGCGATCACTTCGGCGTCCTTGGCGGTGTGCGGGATCAGGTAGTTCAGCGCGCCGCCCTTGAAGCCGGCCAGGGGCGCGACGTGGAAGAACTTGAAGCGCGGGCCGAGGGTTTCGCAATAGGCCTGCACCGGTTCCCAGACCGCCGGGTCCTTGGTGTTGTTGTCGATGATCAGGACTTCGAAGTCCGGATAGTCGAGGTTGGCCAGGGCATTGAGGGTCTGTTTGACCATCTCCGGCGGTTCGTTGTAGCACGGCACGTGGATCGAGACTTTCGGCCGGTAACTGGAGTCGCCCTCAACCGGCAGGAACTCGCGCCGGCGCTTATGCACCCAGACTGCCTCGGCCAGTTCATGGGCCTCGGTGAGCAACACGATGAACACCCCGAGCGCACCCAGGGCGAGCAGGAAGCCTACCGTCAGGCTGAACCAGGTGCTGTATTGCTGGCTGTAGTCGTAGCCGATCCACACCAGCACCGAGCCGCAGAGGAAGGCGATGAAGGTCAGGAAGGTCCGGCCGCGCTGGCGCAGGGCCGAGCCGTCGATCATCAGCAGGGTCAGGGACAGCAGCGCCAGGACCACCGAACCGATGGCCAGCACGCGCCATTGCGGGATCGCCACCACCGGGCCTTCGAAGTTGAACTTCTGCTGGCGCGCGGCGTTGAACACGCCCCAGTAGGCGCCCACCGAACCTTCGTCGCTGGCCTTCCACGGCTGGTCGAAGGCTTCGATCACGAAGTAGTTGTAGCCCTGGCGGTTGAGCTTGTTGACCAGGTTACGCAGGTAGATCGCCTGATCCGCCGGGCTGGCGTCGGCGCCGCCACGCATGCGGCCGTTGCTCGGCCAGCCCACTTCGGACAGCAGCAGCGGTTTTTTCGGGAACATCTTCTTCAGGTCGCGGGCACGGTCGAGGACGAACTGCCCGGCCTTGTCCATCGGGATGAATTCCCAGTAGGGCAGGACGTGGGCGGCGATCAGGTCGACGTGCTGGGCCAGTTCCGGGTGTTCTTCCCAGACGTGCCACTGTTCGGACGTGGTGACCGGCACCTTGACCGCGGCGCGCACGCGATCGAGCAGCACGCTCAACTGGTCGGCGGTGATTTCCTTGCGGAAGATCGCTTCGTTACCGACCACCACGCGCACCACACTGCGCGAGTTGTTGGCGATGTCGATGGCGCGGGTGATTTCACGCTCGTTGCGCTCCAGGTCCGGGCTGATCCAGATCCCCAGGGTCACGCGCAGGCCGAACTCTTCCGCCAGCTTGGGGATGTTCTCCAGCGTGCCGTCGACCGAGTAGGTCCGAATGTTGTCGGTCAGCTTGCTCATGATCTCCAGGTCGCGACGCATTTCATCGTCGGTCGGGAACTGGTCTTTCTGCGGGAACTGGCCCAGCTGGAAAGGCGAGTAGGAAAAGCCGGAGATTTGTGCAGGCCAATTGGGGGCGGAGACCGGGCGGTTGACCAGTGCCCAGAAGCCGGTGAACAGGGCGGCGATTGCCAGAACCACCACCAGGTTGAGTCCAAATTTACGCGATGACATAGCTATTTCGGGTTCCAAAGGGTGTGGAACGGGGGGACGGTCGGCATGCGCCAAGCGGCGCGCATCCTACACTGGCCTTCGACTGAGCGTACAGCGCACAGGGGAAGGCCGCAGATTGGGCAATCCAACTCGATTTAAGTTCTCGGCGACGGAATTTTCAGATTGTTCCACTTATTAAAGCAGCCCCGACTGCCATTCATAGGGCAAAGATGCTCTTGGCGGGCATCGGCCCTATAATGCGCGCCGGTTTTTGGGGTAATGGTCATGAGTACAGAAGATCCGCGGTTTGCTGGCGTCGCCCGTTTGTATGGCATCGAGGGGCTGGAACGCTTGCGCGCCGCCCATGTGGCGATCGTCGGGGTCGGCGGTGTCGGCTCCTGGGCGGCGGAAGCCATTGCCCGTTGCGGCGTGGGCGAGATCTCGCTGTTCGACCTGGACGACGTCTGCGTCAGCAACAGCAATCGGCAGTTGCACGCCCTGGACAGCACGGTGGGCAAGGCCAAGGTCGAGGTCATGGCCGAGCGCCTGCGCGGGATCAATCCGCACTGCACCGTGCATGCGGTGGCGGACTTCGTCACCCGCGAGACCATGGCCGAATACATCACGCCGAACATCGACTGCGTGATCGACTGCATCGACAGCGTCAACGCCAAGGCGGCGCTGATCGCCTGGTGCAAGCGGCGCAAGATCCAGATCATCACCACCGGCGGTGCGGGCGGGCAGATCGACCCGACGCTGATCCAGGTCTGCGACCTGAACCGGACCTTCAACGACCCGCTGGCCTCGAAGGTGCGCTCGACCCTGCGCCGCGACTACGGCTTTTCCCGCACCGTGACCCGTCACTACAGCGTGCCTTGTGTGTTTTCCACCGAGCAGCTGCGCTACCCGAAACCGGACGGCAGCATCTGCCTGCAGAAGAGCTTTGTCGGCGATGGTGTGAAGCTCGACTGCGCCGGCGGTTTTGGCGCGGTGATGATGGTGACCGCGACCTTCGGCATGGTCGCGGCGACCAAGGCGGTGGACAAGCTGGTGGCCGGCGTGCGGCGCCCGGCGGACAGAGTCAAACCCGCATGATTCTGTAGGAGCGAGGCTTGCCCGCGATAGCGGTCTATCTGACACACCGCATTTCGCGGGCAAGTCGGATCGCCGCCCGCTCGCTCCTACAGGATTGCGGCAGCCAGCTCGCGCATCCGCTGCAATACCGCATTCAGCCCATTGCTGCGCGACGGCGACAGCTGGCGCGACAGGCCCAGCTGATTGAACCAGTCCGGCAAATCCACCCGTTGCAGCTCTTCGGCGGACAAACCGTTGACCCGCGCCAGCAGCAGGGCCACCAGGCCGCGGATCAGGCGCGCATCGCTGCTGGCGACGAATTGCCAGTGGCCGTCCTGCAAAGTAGCTACCAACCAGACCTGGCTTTCACAGCCATGCACCCGATTGGCTTCGACCTTGTCGGCCTCGGCCAGCGGCGCCAGGCGCTCGCCCCATTGCATCAGCAAGCGTGCGCGCTGTTCCCAGCCGGGAACGCCCTGGAAACTGTCGAGGGCAGCCAGGGCTTCGGCGGGCAGGCTCATCGCAACAGCTCCAGGGCTTGATCGAGGGCCTCGAAGAAGCGCTCCAGGTCCTCGGAGTCGTTGTACAGCGCCAGGGACACGCGGATCGCCCCGGCCAGGCCGAAGCTTTTCAGCAGCGGCATGGCGCAGTGATGCCCGGCGCGCACGGCTATGCCCTGTTCGGTCAGCAGGTGAGCCAGGTCGGCGTTGTGCACGCCATCGACCACGAAACTGACCAGCGCCAGCTGCGGCTTGCCCAGCAAACGCAGGCCTTTGCGGGCCAGCAGGCCGTGCAGCAGGTAGTCGTGCAGCGCGGCTTCATGGGCACTGACGGCGTCCTGATCCAGGCCGCTGAGGTAATCCAGGGTCGCGCCGAGGCCGATCACGCTGGCGATCGGCGGCGTACCGGCTTCGAAACCCAGCGGGGCGGGGCGGAAGCTGGCGTGCTGGTAGTCGGCCTGCTGGACCATCTCGCCGCCAAACTGCCAGTGACGCAGGCCTGGCAGCGCCTCGGTGCGCCCGTAGAGCACGCCGACGCCGTCCGGGCCGTAGAGCTTGTGGCTGGAGAACACATAGAAATCGCAGCCCAGCGCCTGCACATCGTGGCGGCCGTGGACCACGCCCTGGGCGCCATCGACCACGGTCAGGGCGTCGTGCGTCTTGGCCAGGGCCAGCAGCTGCGGTAGGGGCTGCCAGGCACCGAGCACGTTGGACAGCTGGCTGACGGCCAGCAGCCGAGTGCGCGGGCCGATCAGGCGGGCCGCGGCGTCGAGATCGATCAGGCCGTCGTCGTCCAGCGGCAGGACTACCAGGTTGAGCCCGCGACGGTGCGCCAGTTGCTGCCAGGGCAGCAGGTTGGCGTGATGCTCCAGGGCGCTGATGACGATTTCGTCGCCCGGGTTGAATTGGTGTTCCAGGCCATAGGCCAGGAGGTTCAGCGCGGAGGTCGCGCCGTGGGTAAAGATGATCTGCCCGCTGTCACCGGCATTCAGCCACTGCGCCACCTTGTGCCGGCTGTTCTCGAACGCCTGGGTGGCATGAGCGCCGGGCAGGTGCTGCGCGCGATGCACGTTGGCCGCGCCATTGGCGTAGTAGTGCGCCAGGGCGTCCAGCAGGGCTTGGGGTTTTTGCGTGGTGGCGGCGTTGTCCAGGTAGGTCTGGTCCTGCCGCTGCAGGGCGGTGATGGCCGGGAAGTCGGCACGCCAGGGGGAGGGTACAAGCATGGTGGTCAAGACTCGTATGAGCAGGCCGGGCGCTGATGATACGCGCCCGGCCTGTTCCGATGAAAGCGAGTCGCTGCTTAGTTGTGAGCGTGCAGCGCTGCGTTCAGCTCGATGGCCGATTTGTGGGTCTTGCACTCCACGGCACCGGTCTCCGAATTGCGGCGGAACAGCAGGTCCGGCTGGCCGGCCAGTTCGCGGGCCTTGAGCACCTTGACCAGCTGGTTGTTCTCGTCCAGCAGCGCCACCTTGGTCCCGGCGGTCACGTACAGGCCCGATTCCACGGTGTTGCGGTCGCCCAGCGGGATACCGATACCGGCGTTGGCGCCGATCAGGCAGCCTTCGCCGACCTTGATCACGATGTTGCCGCCGCCCGACAGGGTGCCCATGGTCGAGCAGCCGCCGCCCAGGTCGGAACCCTTGCCGACGAATACGCCCGCGGAAACCCGGCCTTCGATCATGCCCGGGCCTTCGGTGCCGGCGTTGAAGTTGACGAAGCCTTCGTGCATCACGGTGGTGCCTTCGCCGATGTAGGCGCCCAGGCGAATACGCGCGCTGTCAGCGATACGCACGCCGCTCGGCACCACGTAGTCGGTCATTTTCGGGAACTTGTCCACCGAGAACACTTCCAGCAGCTCGCCGCGCAGGCGGGCTTCCAGTTGACGCTCGGCCAGTTCGCCGAGGTCGACCGCGCCCTGGTTGGTCCAGGCCACGTTCGGCAGCAGCGGGAAGATCCCGGCCAGGTTCAGGCCGTGCGGCTTGACCAGGCGGTGGGACAGCAGGTGCAGCTTCAGGTAGGCCTCCGGGGTGGAGGTCAGCTGGGCGTCTTCGGCCAGCAGGGTGGCGACCAGCGGCTTGTGGCTCTCGGCCAGGCGGGTCAGCAGCGCGGCCTGGGTGGCGTCGATGCTTTTCAGCGCATCGGCCAGTTGCGAGGCCTGGGTGGTGGTGAAGGCGATGGCCTGGTTGCCTTCGCTGTAGCCCAGTACCGGGGCGATGGCGGCAAGGATTTCCGCGGATGGCTTGAGCAGGGGCGCGGCGTAGAAGACTTCCAGCCATGCGCCTTGACGGTTTTGAGTGCCGACACCAAAGGCCAGGCTGAACAGGGTAGTGGACATGCTGTTACCTCTTACAAAATTGAACGGGCAGGCGTTATTTGATTTCTGCCGCGTAGATATCGGGCTTGAAGCCAATCAGGGTTCGGTCGCCGAGATCGAGCACCGGGCGCTTGATCATCGAGGGTTGTGCGAGCATCAGTTCGATCGCTTTCGCCTGGTCGAGATCGGCTTTGCGTTCGTCGTCGAGTTTGCGAAAGGTCGTGCCCGCACGGTTCAGCACCACCTGCCAGCCGTGCTCGTTGCACCACTGGGTCAGGTGTTCACGGTCGATTCCGAGCGCTTTGTAGTCATGGAAGTCATAGCTGGCAGCGTGTTCATCGAGCCAGGTGCGCGCCTTTTTCATGGTGTCGCAGGCTTTGATGCCGAAAAGGTGCAACGTTTTGCTTGAAGCGGTCAAGGAATTGCCCCCTTTTGAGATGCTGGAGTTAAAGGTCACGGATTATGCCACGCCCGCGCCGGTTCGGCGTCGGCGAAGGCCCGGCTTTGTAGCTTTGTGTGACAGCAGCATGGACCGCTTGCGACTTTTGTGCAGCGGCGAGGCCCGAGCTTAAGCGGCTAATATGGCACTTCGACGGTAACCTGTTGCCTGAAGTCTGCTGCTGATCGATTGGGAAACCGCTTTATGCAAACCGCTTATACCGTCCTTATCCTGCTGATGCTGGTAAGCCTCTCGCGGCTGGTCGGACGGGTGATTCCGTTGCCGTTGCCACTGGTGCAGATCGCCGCCGGGGCCTTGCTGGCCTGGCCCACCCTGGGGCTGCACGTGGCCCTGGACCCTGAGTTGTTCCTATTCCTGTTCCTGCCGCCGCTGTTGTTCTCCGATGGCTGGCGCATGCCCAAGCGTGACCTGTGGCGCCTGCGCGGCCCGATCCTGACCCTGGCCGTGGGCCTGGTGCTGTTCACTGTGGTGGGTGCCGGTTATTTCATTCACTGGTTGCTGCCGACCATTCCCTTGCCGGTGGCCTTTGCCCTGGCGGCGGTATTGTCGCCGACCGACGCCGTGGCGGTTTCGGCGATTTCCCAGAACCGCCTGCCGACGCCCTTGATGCACATGCTCCAGGGCGAGGCGCTAATGAACGACGCTTCCGGCCTGGTGACCTTCAAGTTCGCCCTGGCGGCGGCCGTGACCGGGGTGTTTTCCCTGGCCAATGCCAGCCTGACCTTTGTCCTGGTGGCCGTGGGTGGCCTGGCGGTCGGCGTGGCCCTGAGCTGGCTGGTGGGGCGCCTGCGGGCCTGGATGATCGCCCGCGGCTGGGATGACCCGGCGACCCACGTGGTGTTCATGCTGTTGCTGCCGTTCGCCGCCTACGTGCTGGCCGAGCGCCTGGGAGCCTCGGGCATTCTCTCGGCGGTGGCGGCGGGGATGATGCAGAGCTGGCTCGATCTGTTGCCCCGGCAGACCAGCACCCGCTTGCTCAACCGCAGCGTCTGGTCGCTGCTGGAATTCGCCTTCAACGGCCTGATCTTTCTGCTGTTGGGCCTGCAACTGCCCGACATCATCAAGGCCGTGGTCAACCACGAAACCACCTTGTGGCCGACCCTGTTCTATCGCTGCCTGGATGTGGGGGCGATCTTCCTGGTGCTGCTGGTGCTGCGTTTCATCTGGGTGCAAAGCATCTGGCGCCTGTCCGGCCTGTTGCGCCGCTGGCGTGGCAAGGGTGAGCTGACGCTGGTGCCGACCGCGCGTTCCTGCTGGTTGCTGACGCTGGGCGGGGTGCGCGGGGCGGTGACCCTGGCGGGCGTCATGTCGGTGCCGCTGTTGCTGGGGGCGGGCGAGGCCTTCCCCGAGCGCGACTTGCTGATCTTCATTGCCGCCGGGGTGATCCTGTTGTCGCTGATCGCCGCCTGTATCGCCTTGCCGCTGTTGCTGCGGGGCATCCAGAAGAGCCCCGACGAGAAGCGCCATGCCGAAGTGCGCGACGCCTGGCGCAAAACCGCCGAGGCGGCGATTCATGCCCTGGAGGCTGAGGAAGTGGCCGATGCCGCCAACTCGCCGGATGCGGCCCAGGCGGCGCTGGCCACCGAGCTCAAGGGGCGGCTGATGTCGGAGTATCGCCATCAACTGGAGGTGTTCAACGATTCCGCCGAAGCCCAGGCGCTGGCGTTCCAGATGGACTTGCTGGAGCGCAAATTGCGTTTGAAGGCGCTGCGGGCGCAGCGGCTGGAGTTGTATAGGTTGAGCCGCCAGCACCAGATCGGCGACGACGTGTTGCGCGAGGTATTGGGCGAGCTGGACCTCAGCGAGGCCAATCTGGGGCAGGTGAAATAACCCCTGTTTTCTGTAGGAGCGAGGCTTGCCCGCGATGAAGGATAACGCGGTGTATCAAGTGTACGGCGTCGTCTTTATCGCGAGCAAGCTTCGCTCCTACAGGTCAGCGTGATTTATTTACGGCGTAGAACGAAATCCCGGATCCGCTCGGCCGCTTCCACGCATTCGGCCAAAGGCGCTACCAGGGCCATGCGCACTCGGCCGGCGCCCGGGTTGCTGCCGTCGACGTCGCGCGAAAGATAGGAGCCCGGCACCACGGTCACGTGCTCCTGTTCGAACAGGTCGCGGCAGAACGCCGTATCGTCGCCGGCCACGTTCGGCCACAGGTAGAAGCTGCCGTCCGGGCGCTGCACGTCGAGCACCGGCGCCAGAATCTCCAGCACCGCATCGAACTTCTCGCGATACAGCGCGCGGTTGGCGCGCACATGCACTTCGTCGTTCCAGGCGGCGATGCTGGCCAGCTGGGTCTGAACCGGCATGGCACAGCCATGGTAAGTGCGGTACAGCAGGAAGCCCTTGAGGATGTCCGCGTCGCCCGCGACGAAACCGGAGCGCAGGCCCGGCAGGTTGGAGCGCTTGGACAGACTGTGGAACACCACGCAACGCTTGAAGTCCTGGCGCCCCAGCTCGGCGCAGGCAGTGAGCAGGCCGGGGGGCGGGGTCTGCTCGTCGAAGTACAGCTCGCTGTAGCACTCGTCGGCGGCGATCACGAAGTCGTACTGGTCGGCCAGGGCGATGAGTTTCTTCAGGGTGTCGATCGGGATCAGCGCGCCGGTCGGGTTGCCCGGCGAGCACAGGAACAGGATCTGGCAACGCTGCCAGATTTCGGCCGGCACTGCGTCGAAGTCCGGGTTGAAGCCGTTTTCATCCAGGCATGGCAGGTAGTGCGGCTTGGCTCCGGCGAGGAAGGCTGCGCCTTCGTAGATCTGATAGAAGGGGTTCGGGCTGACCACCAGCGCGTCGTCGCCACGGTTGACCACGGTCTGGGTGAAGGCGAACAGCGCCTCGCGGGTGCCGTTGACCGGCAGCACGTTGCGCGCCGGGTCGATCCAGCCATTGGGTACGCCAAAACGCCGCTCGCACCAGCTGGCGATAGCCTCACGCAGGGCCGGAAGGCCCAGGGTCGTCGGATACACCGCCATCTGGTCGAGGTTGTTGGCCAGGGCTTCGGCGACAAAGCTCGGCGAGCGGTGCTTGGGCTCGCCGATGGACAGCGCGATAGGGCGCTTGGCCGGGTTGGGCTGGACGCCGCCGAGCAGGGCGCGGAGTTTCTCGAACGGGTAGGGCTGCAGCTGGTTCAGAGCGTTGTTCATCGGTGCGGTGTCTCACTCAAAGCGGGTCGTGGCGCGTGGTCAGATGCTCAGGCGCGTCAAGGCGGTAGGCGGTTCGTGGCTGACGCTCAGCTGTTCGACGATGGCGTCCTGCAGTCGGCTGCACAGCTGGGGATCGGACAGTTGCTGGTTGTTCGCATCGGTAATGAAGAACACGTCTTCCACGCGCTCGCCCAGGGTGGCGATCTTGGCGTTTTGCAGCGACAGGTCGAACTCCAGGAAGATCTTGCCGATGCGCGCCAGCAGGCCGGGGCGATCGGGAGCGCTCAGTTCGAGCACGGTGACCGGGCGCTGGGCGTCGTTGTGGATAGTCACTTGCGGCGGGAAGGCGAAGTGCTTGAGCTGACGCGGTACCCGACGCTGGATGATGGTCGGGTAATCGTCAGGGTTGCGCAGGGCCTCGGTAAGGCCGTCGCGGATCTGTTTGACGCGTTGCGGGTTGTTGCCGATCGAGCCGCCGTCGTTGTCGAGCACGATATAGGTGTCGAGGGTGAACTGGCTGCTCGAGGTGATGATCCGGGCGTCGTGGATGTTCAGGTTCAACTGGTCCATCGCGGCCACGGTCACGGCGAAGAAGTCGTGCTGGTCCGGGGCGTAGATGAAGATCTGGGTGCCGCCCTCGAATTCGCGCTGGGTGGTTTCCTTGATCAGCACCAGCGGGCCGCCGTCGGCCGGCTGCTGGAGGATCGCGTCGCTGTGCCAGGCCACGTCGCCGGCGGTATGGCGCAGGAAGTAGTCGTCACCCAGTTGCGCCCAGAGCTGCTCGACGTCGTCCGGATCGGTGCCGGCGCGCACCAGGATGTCCAGGGCCGCGCTTTGCGTCTGGCGGATCTGCTCTTCGCGGTCCACCGGGTTTTCCAGGCCGCGGCGCAGGGCGCGCTTGGTCTCGGTGTAGAGCTGGCGCAACAAGCTGGCGCGCCAGGAGTTCCACAGCGTCGGGTTGGTCGCGTTGATGTCGGAAACCGTCAGCACGTAGAGATAGTCCAGGCGGGTCTGGTCGACCACGACCTGGGCGAAGTCATGGATGACCTGCGGGTCGGACAGGTCCTTGCGCTGGGCGGTGGTCGACATCACCAGGTGGTTCTGCACCAGCCAGACGATCAGGCGGGTGTCCCACAGCGGCAACTGGTGGCGGATGCAGAAGGCTTCCGCGTCCACGGCGCCGATTTCCGAGTGGTCGCCGTGCCGGCCCTTGCCGATGTCGTGGTAGAGCCCGGCCAGGTAGATCAGCTCGGGCTTGGGCAGCTTGGCCATGAGCTTGCTGGCCAGTGGGAATTTCTCCGAAACCTGGGTGTACTGCAGTTTGCGCAGGTGCTTGATCAGGTTCAGGGTGTGGGCGTCGACCGTATAGATGTGGAACAGGTCGTGCTGCATCTGTCCGACGATATGGCCGAACTCCGGCAGGTAACGCCCGAGAATGCCGTAACGATTCATCCGCCGCAGGTTGCGGTGAATGCCGATCTCGCACTTGAACAGCTCGATGAACAGGCTGGTATTGCGGATGTCATGGCGGAAATCGTCGTCGATCAGGTGGCGATTTTCGCGCAACAGGCGAATGGTATCGGCGCGTACGCCCTTGATCTCCGGGTGCTGGGCCATGAGCACGAAGATTTCCAGCATGGCGAACGGCGTGCGGTGGAACACCTTGGCGTTGATCGCCTCGATGTAGCCGTCGTGCAGTTGGAAACGCGAGTTGATCGGCTGCGGCGGCGCTTCGTCTTCCGGGGCGAGGATGACTTCTTCGAAGTGCTGGATGATCAGGTCGCTGAGCTGGGCAATGCTCATCACCACCCGGTAGTACTGCTGCATGAAGCTTTCGATGGCCTGCTTGGCATCGTTGCCCTCGAACCCCAGTAACTTGGCGATCGAGCGCTGGTGATCGAACAGCAGGCGGTCTTCGGCACGCCCGGCAAGCATGTGCAGGGCATAGCGGACCTTCCACAGGAACTCCTGGGACGAGGCCAGCAGCGCGTTCTCGCTTTCCACCAGGAAGCCTTCGCCGGCCAGGGCCCGCAGGTTCAGCGTGCCGTACTCGCGACGGGCGACCCAGAGAATGGTCTGGATATCCCGCAGGCCGCCGGGCGAGCCTTTGACGTTGGGTTCCAGGTTGTATTCGGTGTCGTTGTACTTGTGGTGCCGGGCCTTCTGTTCGGCGCGCTTGGCCAGGAAGAAGTCCTTGCTCGGCCACATGTGCGCGGTGCTGGTGACGTCGAGCATGCGCTGGCGCAGGCGTTCGGGGCCGCAGATGGTGCGGCTTTCCATCAGGTTGGTAACCACCGTCAGGTCGGCGCGGGCCTCTTCGGCGCATTCCTCCACCGAGCGCACGCTTTGCCCGACCTCCAGGCCGATGTCCCAGAGCAGGGTCAGGAAGCGTTCGATGGAGTCGCGGAAAATCTCGTGGTCGGCGCTGTCCAGCAGGATCAGCAGGTCGATGTCCGAGTAGGGGTGCAGCTCGCCGCGACCGTAGCCACCGACCGCCACCAGGGCGATGTCGGCGTCTTCGCTCCAGTCGAACTGGTCCCAGGCCTTTTGCAGGATGTTATCGACGAACCAGGCGCGGTCCTCGATGAGCCGGCGGATATCCCGTCCGCTGCGAAAGCGCTCGTCGAGCACTTCACGTGCCTGACGAATGGCTTTCTTGAAGGCAGCGATAGGGCTTGCCTTCAGGGCCAGTTCCGCCTGGAACTGGCCGCGGTCGAACAATTCGGGATCCACCTGCGGCATCGATTGGCTTTCCTTTCTATCTATAGCTAAGGGCGCAGCTGCGTGGATCAGGCCGAGACGCGCGGGATGGTGTCATCGCTGCGCAGGGTGAAGATCTCGTAGCCGGTCTCGGTCACCAGCAGGGTGTGTTCCCACTGTGCGGAGAGCTTGCGGTCCTTGGTGATCGCGGTCCAGCCGTCGCCCAGCACCTTGGTGTCGGCCTTGCCCTGGTTGATCATCGGCTCGATGGTGAAGGTCATGCCGGCTTTCAGTTCCATGCCGGTGCCGGCGCGGCCGTAGTGCAGGATCTGCGGCTCTTCGTGGAACACCTTGCCAATACCGTGGCCGCAGAACTCGCGAACCACCGAGAAGCCATTCTTTTCAGCGTGCTTCTGGATGACTTCGCCGATATCGCCCAGGCGGCAGCCCGGCTTGACCAGTTCGATGGCCTTGTACATGCATTCCTGGGTGATCTGCGACAGGCGCTCGGCCCAGACCGGCACGGTGCCGACGTGGAACATGCGGCTGGTATCGCCGTGGTAGCCGTCCTTGATGACGGTGACATCGATGTTCAGGGTGTCGCCATCCTTCAGCGGCTTCTCGTTCGGGATGCCGTGGCACACCACGTGGTTGATCGAGGTGCAGATGGACTTGGGAAAACCCTTGTAATTCAATGGCGCGGGAATCGCCTGCTGCACATTGACGATGTAGTCGTGGCAGATGCGGTCCAGTTCTTCGGTGGTCACACCGGGTTTGACATGCTCGGCAATCATTTCCAGCACTTCGGCGGCCAGTTTGCCGGCGACACGCATTTTTGCGATGTCCTCGGGAGTTTTGAGGGTGACGGTCATACAGGCTCTCTTGACGCTCAGTGGCGCGGATAAACACGGAATGGCTTGAAAACGGTATACCGAAGGCTGAACCCGCTGTGGGGTCGCCGCGCTTTCAAAAGCCTCAAAGGTGCGATTCTAACAGAGCCCCGGGGCAAATCTGAGGCTCTGTGCGTCGCTTCTTTCTATAACAGTGGAGCATTCTGGCCCGATTCCAAGGGGGGAGCAAAAAAGTGCTGCGGGGGAAATGAGAATCCGGGTTCCGTTTTTAGCCTTCTTGTGGTATAAAATGCGCCGCTTTCCGGGGATGCTCCGAAAAGCCTAAACCCACACACGTGTCGACACGATGACCTGGGTGCCCTCAGCACAAGCTGTTGGTTGGTCATTGGGATACGTGGAGGCCTAACCCGACTTATTAAGGAACTATCATGTCCCAAGTCAACATGCGCGATATGCTGAAGGCCGGTGTGCACTTCGGTCACCAAACCCGTTACTGGAATCCGAAAATGGGCAAGTACATTTTCGGCGCGCGTAACAAGATTCACATCATCAACCTTGAAAAAACCCTGCCAATGTTCAACGAAGCTCTGACTTTCGTAGAGCGTCTGGCCCAGGGCAAAAACAAGATTCTGTTCGTCGGCACCAAGCGTTCCGCTGGCAAGATCGTTGCTGAAGAAGCAGCACGTTGCGGTTCGCCGTACGTCGATCACCGCTGGTTGGGCGGCATGCTGACCAACTACAAAACCATCCGTGCTTCCATCAAGCGTCTGCGTGACCTGGAAGTTCAGTCGGAAGACGGCACCTTCGCCAAGCTGACCAAGAAAGAGGCGCTGATGCGCACTCGCGATCTGGAAAAGCTGGATCGTAGCCTGGGTGGTATCAAGGACATGGGCGGTCTGCCTGACGCACTGTTCGTGATCGACGTTGACCACGAGCGCATCGCGATCACCGAAGCCAACAAGCTGGGTATCCCGGTCATCGGCGTTGTCGATACCAACAGCAGCCCGGAAGGCGTTGACTACATCATCCCAGGCAACGATGACGCCATTCGCGCCATCCAGCTGTACATGGGTTCGATGGCTGACGCCGTGATCCGTGGCCGCAACAACGTTGCTGGCGGCACCGAAGTATTCGCTGAAGACGCTCCAGCGCCGGCAGCTGAAGCCTGAGTAACTGACGCTTAGCGTTTACTCAGTACGCAAAAAGGGGGCTAGGCCCCCTTTTTGCCACCTCGAAAATCATTTACCGATGGCGCCCCTGCAGTTCTTGTCATGTGTGGCGGCTATCAAGGGTTTTCGAGAGCGCAGCTCAAGAATTGATCGCCCGTTGAGTCGGGTGGAATGGTTGAAAACCTATCCAAGAGGAATTTGAAAATGGCAGAGATTACTGCAGCGTTGGTTAAAGAACTGCGCGAGCGTACCGGCGAAGGCATGATGGACTGCAAGAAAGCCTTGACCAAGGCTGGCGGCGACATCGAGAAAGCCATTGATGACATGCGTGCTTCGGGCGCCATCAAGGCTGCCAAGAAAGCAGGCAACATCGCTGCTGAAGGCGCCATCGCCATCAAGGACGACGGTAAAGCCGCCGTTCTGCTGGAAGTCAACTCGCAGACCGACTTCCTGGCTCTGCAGGACGATTTCAAGGCATTCGTTGCTGCCAGCGTAGAAAAAGCTTTCGCTGACAAGCTGACCGACGCCGCTCCGCTGATCGAAGCTCGTGAAGCTGATCGTCTGGTTCTGGTTGGCAAGACTGGCGAGAACGTCAACATCCGTCGTCTGGCTCGCGTTGAAGGTGACGTGGTCGGTACTTACCTGCACGGTAACAAGATCGGTGTTGCGGTTGTCCTGAAAGGCGGTTCCGTAGAACTGGCCAAGGACATCGCCATGCACGTGGCTGCAAGCAACCCTGAGTTCCTGCTGCCATCGCAAGTTTCCGCCGAAGCCATCGAGCGCGAGAAGGCTGTGTTCCTGCAGCTGAACGAAGACAAGATGAAAGGCAAGCCAGCCGAAATCGTTGAAAAAATGATCGCTGGCCGTATCAGCAAGTTCCTGGCCGAAGCCAGCCTGGTTGAGCAAGCTTTCGTCAAGGATCCAGAAGTCACCGTAGGTGCCCTGGCCAAGAAAGGCGGCGCTGAAATCGTTTCGTTCACCCGCTTCGCGGTAGGTGAAGGCATCGAGAAGAAAGAAGACAACTTCGCTGAAGAAGTTGCCGCACAACTGGCTGCTGCCAAGCAACAGTAAGACGGTTTTTCAACTGTCGCCCGAAAGAGGCTGCCCGCTCACGCGCGCAGCCTCTTTTCAAATGCGGTAACCAATTTAATTGGTTGCCTTCGGAACCGGTTTACAAAGTCGTGTTCTGATGGCGCTGTGACAGCGTCAAGCTAGAGTGAACGCAGGCTGCAAACAGCTTGCAGAGAATTTTTAAAATACGCCGCAGGAGAGATTCGCAATGGCTCAGCAGGGCAGTGGTTATCAAGCTCGCTATAAACGCATTCTACTCAAGCTTAGCGGCGAGGCCCTGATGGGCTCGGAAGAGTTCGGGATCGACCCTAAGGTGCTGGATCGCATGGCGCTGGAAGTCGGCCAGCTGGTTGGCATCGGTGTTCAGGTCGGTCTGGTCATCGGCGGTGGCAACCTGTTCCGCGGCGCGGCGCTCAGCGCGGCCGGCATGGATCGGGTGACAGGCGACCACATGGGCATGCTGGCCACTGTGATGAACGGCCTGGCCATGCGTGACGCGCTGGAACGTGCGAATATCTCGGCTATCGTCATGTCGGCCATTTCCATGGTGGGTGTGACCGATCACTATGACCGTCGCAAGGCGATGCGTCATCTGAACTCCAAGGAAGTGGTGATCTTCGCTGCCGGTACCGGCAACCCGTTCTTCACCACCGACTCCGCAGCATGCTTGCGGGCGATCGAGATCGATGCCGACGTAGTGCTCAAGGCAACCAAGGTTGACGGTGTGTACACCGCAGACCCATTCAAAGACCCGCATGCCGAGAAGTTCGATCATCTGACCTACGATGAAGTGCTGGATCGCAAGCTGGGTGTCATGGATCTGACAGCGATCTGCCTGTGCCGCGACCATAAGATGCCGTTGCGCGTATTCAATATGAACAAGCCCGGCGCCCTGCTGAACATCGTGCATGGCGGCGCTGAAGGAACCCTGATCGAGGAAGGCGAACAATGATCAACGAAATCAAGAAAGACGCTCAAGAGCGCATGAAGAAATCCCTGGAGTCGCTGGTTCATGCGTTCGGCCAGATCCGTACCGGCAAGGCGCACCCAAGCATCCTGGGCAGCGTGATGGTGCCTTACTACGGCTCCGACACTCCGTTGAGCGGTGTCGCCAACGTTACTGTAAAAGACTCCCAGACCCTGCAAGTCGTGCCGTTCGAGCGCAACATGCTGGCGGCAATCGACAAGGCCATTGGCAGTGCCGGCTTGAACCTCAATCCGACCAACCTGGGCGAGCTGCTGCTGATCAAAATGGCGCCGCTGACCGAGGAGACCCGCAAAGGCTTCACCAAGCAGGCGCGTGCGGCTGCTGAAGATGCCCGCGTTGCGGTGCGCAATATTCGTCGCGATGCTTTGGGTGATCTGAAGAAGCTGTCCAAGGATAAGGAAATCAGTGAAGACGAAGAGCGTCGTGCCGGCGCCGAGATCGAAAAGCTGATCAAAGAGTTCGAGGCTCAGATTGCCAAGGCAACTGAAGAAAAAGAAAAGGACCTGATGGCCGTATAAGGGTCAGGACGTTTTCATGGACAAGACCAAGCAGCCTGTACCGTCTTCGGTGCCGCGCCATGTCGCGATCATCATGGATGGCAACAATCGCTGGGCAAAAAAACGCTTTATGCCGGGTGTCGCCGGGCATAAAGCGGGTGTCGATGCTGTTCGTGCGGTGATCGAGGTATGCGCCGAGGCCAAGGTCGAGGTGCTGACGCTGTTCGCCTTCTCCAGTGAAAACTGGCAGCGGCCGGCCGATGAAGTCAGTGCCTTGATGGATCTGTTCTTCAAGGCGTTGCGCCGTGAGGCCAAGCGCCTCAACGAAAACAACATCAGCCTGCGCATCATCGGCGATCGCTCGCGCTTCCATCCCGAGTTGCAGGCGGCGATGCGCGAGGCGGAAGCGATGACCGCGGGTAGCGACCGCTTCATTCTGCAGATCGCCGCCAACTATGGCGGTCAGTGGGATATCGCCCAGGCCGCTCAGCGCCTGGCGCGGGAAGTTCAGGCAGGGCACCTGCGTCCTGACGACATTACCCCCGAGTTGTTGCAAACCTGCCTGGCGACTGGCGACCTGCCGTTGCCGGACCTGTGCATCCGTACGGGTGGCGAGCACCGCATCAGCAATTTCCTGCTCTGGCAGCTGGCTTACGCCGAGCTGTACTTCTCCGACCTGTTCTGGCCGGACTTCAAACACGATGCCATGCGCGCTGCGCTGGCCGATTACGCTTCTCGCCAGCGCCGCTTCGGTAAAACGAGCGAGCAGGTCGAGGCTGGAGCCCGGGTTTAATGCTCAAACAACGAATCATCACTGCGCTGATCCTGCTGCCGATCGCCTTGTGCGGTTTTTTCCTGCTCGAAGGTTCCGCCTTCGCCCTGTTTATCGGGCTGGTGGTGACCCTCGGGGCTTGGGAGTGGGCGCGCCTGGCGGGTTTCGAGGCTCAGCCGACCCGTATTGCCTATGCAGTAGTGGTCGCTGCGCTGTTGTTCCTGATGCAGCTGTTGCCGGGGATCGCGCCTTGGGTACTCGGTGCGGCGGTACTCTGGTGGGGGCTGGCGACTTTCCTGGTGCTCACCTATCCGCGTACCAGCGAGCATTGGGCCGGCGCTGCGGCCAAGCTGGTGATCGGTCTGCTGATTCTGCTGCCGGCCTGGCAAGGCCTGGTCTTTATCAAGCAGCAGCCTTTGGGCAACTGGTTGATCATGGCGGTGATGGTGCTGGTCTGGGGCGCCGATATCGGTGCTTACTTCTCCGGCAAGGCATTTGGCAAGCGTAAGCTGGCGCCTCAGGTCAGCCCGGGCAAGAGCTGGGAAGGGGTGTACGGCGGGCTGCTGCTGAGCTTGGTGATCGCTGCGGTGGTTGGTCTGGTTGCAGGCTGGTCCGTCGGGCAGATCATCCTTGGCTTGCTCGGAGCGGCTGTCGTGGTGTTCATCTCGGTGGTCGGCGACCTGACCGAAAGCATGTTCAAGCGCCAGGCCGGGATCAAGGACAGCAGTAACCTGCTGCCGGGTCATGGTGGCGTGCTCGACCGTATCGACAGCCTGACCGCGGCCATTCCGGTATTCGCGGTGCTGTTGTGGATGGCTGCATTGTGAGTCGCCCACAGCAGATTACGGTTCTCGGGGCCACCGGCTCTATCGGCCTCAGCACCCTGGACGTCATCGCTCGTCATCCCGAGCGTTATCAGGTCTTTGCCCTGAGCGGCTTCAGTCGCCTGGCTGAGTTGCTGGCGCTCTGTATCCGTCACGCCCCGCGTTTTGCCGTCGTCCCGCATATCGCTGCCGCGCGCAGCCTGCAGGAAGACTTGCGCAATGCCGGCTCGCGCACCCGTGTACTGGTGGGCGAGGAGGGCTTGTGTGAAGTGGCGTCCGACCCTGAAGTCGACGCGGTCATGGCAGCTATCGTCGGTGCCGCGGGCTTGCGTCCGACCCTGGCTGCCGTCGAGGCCGGCAAGAAAATCCTTCTGGCTAATAAAGAAGCACTGGTCATGTCCGGTGCTCTGTTCATGCAGGCGGTGGGCAAGAGCGGTTCGGTGCTGCTGCCCATCGACAGTGAGCACAACGCCATCTTCCAGTGCATGCCCACAGACTTTTCCCGCGGGTTGAGCAGTGTAGGTGTGCGACGCATTTTGCTGACCGCCTCCGGCGGTCCGTTCCGGCAAACTCCGCTGGCTGAGCTGGAGCAGGTAACGCCCGAGCAGGCGTGTGCCCACCCCAACTGGTCCATGGGGCGCAAGATTTCCGTCGATTCGGCCAGCATGATGAATAAAGGCCTCGAGTTGATCGAGGCGTGCTGGCTGTTCGATGCCAAGCCTGCCCAGGTCGAGGTGGTGATCCATCCGCAAAGCGTGATTCATTCGCTGGTCGACTATGTGGATGGCTCGGTGCTGGCCCAGTTGGGCAACCCGGATATGCGCACGCCGATCGCCAATGCCCTGGCCTGGCCGGAGCGGATCGACTCCGGCGTGCCGCCGCTGGACCTGTTCGCCGTGGCGCGCCTGGATTTCCAGGCGCCTGATGAAGAGCGTTTCCCCTGCTTGCGCCTGGCGCGCCAGGCCGCCGAGGCTGGCAACAGCGCTCCGGCCATGCTGAATGCCGCCAACGAGGTGGCTGTTGCCGCGTTTCTCGAACGGCGCATCCGCTACCCCGAGATCGCGAGTATCATCGAGGAAGTATTAAGCCTTGAACCGGTTGTTGCAGTCGATGAGCTGAGCGCTGTGTTCGCGGCGGACGCCAAAGCCCGTGCCCTGGCTGAGCAGTGGCTGGGTCGCAACGGCCGGTAAGGTTGCGACAAGCCCGAGCGTATCGGTACTGGATAGGATTGCGGAGAAAGTAGATGAGCGCGCTCTATATGATTGTCGGCACCCTGATTGCCCTGGGTGTGCTGGTCACCTTCCATGAATTCGGTCACTTCTGGGTGGCGCGTCGTTGCGGCGTCAAGGTTCTGCGTTTCTCCGTGGGCTTCGGCATGCCGCTGCTGCGTTGGTATGACCGGCAAGGTACCGAGTTCGTGGTTGCCGCCATTCCGCTGGGCGGCTACGTGAAGATGCTCGACGAGCGCGAAGGCGAAGTACCCGTCGACCAGCTCGATCAGTCGTTCAATCGCAAGTCGGTGCGCCAGCGTATCGCCATCGTTGCTGCCGGTCCTGTCGCCAACTTCCTGCTGGCGCTGGTGTTCTTCTGGGGGCTGGCGATGCTCGGTACCGAGCAGGTGCGTCCGGTCATCGGCAGCGTCGAGTCTGGAAGCATTGCCGCCAAGGCGGGCCTGAGTTCCGGCCAGGAAATCGTTGCAATCGATGGCGAGCCCACGGTGGGGTGGTCGGCGGTCAACCTGCAGCTGATTCGGCGTCTGGGCGAAAGCGGTACCTTGCAGTTGCTGGTGCGCGAGCAGGGTTCGACCGCCGATTCGCCACGCGAGCTGGTGCTCGACAAGTGGCTCAAGGGTACCGATGAGCCTGATCCTATTCGTTCCCTGGGCATTCGCCCCTGGCGCCCGGCGCTCGCTCCCGTTCTGGCCGAGCTCGACCCGAAAGGCCCGGCCCAGGCGGCTGGCCTGAAAACCGGCGATCGCTTGCTGGCGCTGGATGGTCAGGCGCTGACCGATTGGCAGCAGGTCGTCGACTGGGTGCGTGTACGTCCTGATACCAAAATTGTGCTGCGCGTCGAGCGTGATGGTGCTCAAATCGACGTCCCGGTGACCCTGGCCGCGCGTGGTAAAGAGAAGGTTGCCAGTGGTTATCTGGGGGCTGGGGTGAAGGCGGTCGATTGGCCGCCGGAAATGCTTCGCGAGGTCAGTTATGGTCCGCTGGCCGCCATTGGCGAAGGTGCCCGGCGTACTTGGACCATGAGCGTGCTGACCCTCGATTCACTGAAGAAAATGTTGTTCGGCGAGCTCTCGGTAAAAAACTTGAGTGGACCGATAACCATTGCTAAAGTGGCGGGCGCTTCTGCCCAGTCGGGCGTTGCTGATTTCTTGAATTTCCTTGCTTATCTGAGTATTAGCCTAGGGGTTCTGAACTTGCTGCCCATTCCTGTACTGGATGGGGGGCATCTGTTGTTTTATCTGATCGAGTGGGCGCGTGGTCGTCCCTTGTCGGATCGGGTGCAAGGTTGGGGGATACAGATCGGTATCAGCTTGGTGGTCGGGGTGATGTTGCTTGCCCTGGTCAACGATCTGGGTCGTCTGTAACGCTTCGCTGAATTGCGAATCTGCCGCATTTTGCGGCAGTTTCTTTATTGCCAGTTGGAATAAGAAAGGACTTCATGAAACGTCTGCTGCTAACTGCGGTTCTCTCCGTATTGATGATCGCCGAAGTTCACGCCGAGTCCTTCACTATCTCCGATATCCGCGTCAATGGCCTCCAGCGGGTCTCCGCGGGTAGCGTCTTTGGTGCCTTGCCGTTGAACGTCGGTGAGCAGGCGGATGATCGTCGCCTGGTGGAATCCACTCGTGCGCTGTTCAAAACCGGCTTCTTTCAAGATATCCAGCTGGGCCGCGATGGCAATGTCCTGGTCATTACGGTAGTCGAGCGTCCATCCGTCGCCAGTATCGAAATCGAAGGCAACAAGGCGATTTCCACTGAAGACCTGATGAAAGGCCTCAAGCAATCCGGTCTCGCAGAAGGCGAAATCTTCCAGCGTGCGACCCTTGAAGGTGTTCGTAACGAACTGCAGCGCCAATATGTCGCTCAGGGCCGCTACTCGGCCACCGTCGATACCGAAGTGGTTCCGCAGCCGCGCAACCGTGTGGCGCTGAAGGTCAATATCAACGAAGGCACCGTAGCTGCCATCCAGCACATCAACGTCGTGGGCAATACCGTATTCCCGGACGAAGACCTGGTTGATCTGTTCGAACTGAAAACCACCAACTGGCTGTCCTTCTTCAAGAACGACGACAAGTATGCCCGTGAGAAACTCTCCGGTGACCTGGAGCGCCTGCGTTCCTACTACCTGGACCGTGGCTATATCAACATGGATATCGCTTCGACCCAGGTTTCCATCACCCCGGACAAGAAACACGTCTACATCACTGTGAACGTCAACGAAGGCGAGAAGTACAGCGTTCGTGACGTGAAGCTCAGCGGTGACTTGAAAGTGCCTGAAGACCAGGTCAAGTCGCTGCTGCTGGTCGAGAAGGGCCAGGTGTTCTCGCGTAAATTGATGACCACCACTTCCGAGCTGATCACCCGTCGCCTGGGCAACGAGGGTTATACCTTCGCCAACGTCAACGGCGTTCCGCAGCCTCATGACGAAGATCACACGGTCGATATCACTTTCGTGGTCGATCCCGGCAAGCGCGCCTACGTGAACCGCATCAACTTCCGCGGCAACACCAAGTCCGAGGACGAAGTGCTGCGTCGTGAAATGCGTCAGATGGAAGGTGGCTGGGCTTCGACCTACCTGATCGACCAGTCCAAGACCCGTCTTGAGCGTCTGGGCTTCTTCAAGGAAGTCAACGTCGAAACCCCGGCCGTGCCAGGTGTCGACGACCAGGTAGACGTCAACTACGCAGTAGAAGAGCAGGCTTCCGGTTCGATTACCGCCAGCGTCGGTTTCGCCCAGAGCGCCGGCCTGATCCTCGGTGGTTCGATCACCCAGAACAACTTCCTGGGTACCGGTAACAAGGTCAGCATCGGCCTGACCCGCAGCGAATACCAGAGCCGTTACAACTTCGGTTATGTCGACCCCTACTGGACTGCCGATGGCGTGAGCCTGGGTTACAACGCGTTCTATCGCACCACCGACTACGACGACCTCGATGTCGACGTGGCGAGCTATGCGGTAGACAGCCTGGGTGCCGGCGTCAGCGTTGGCTACCCGATCAGCGAGACTTCGCGTCTGACCTTCGGCCTGACCGCACAGCAAGACAAGATCAAGACCGGTCGTTATACCGTTGACGAAATCTTCGACTTCGTGAACCGCGAAGGCGACAACTACCTGAACTTCAAGGCTTCGGCCGGCTGGTCCGAGTCCACCCTGAACAAAGGTGTCCTGGCGACCCGTGGTCATTCCCAAAGCCTGGTGCTGGAAGCCACTACTCCGGGCAGCGACCTGTCGTTCTTCAAGCTCGACTACCGCGGTCAGCTGTTCCAGCCGCTGACCGACACCTACACCATGCGCCTGCACACCGAGCTGGGTTATGGCGACGGTTATGGTTCGACCGATGGCTTGCCGTTCTATGAAAACTACTATGCTGGTGGTTTCAACTCGGTTCGTGGTTTCAAGGACAGCACCCTGGGTCCTCGCAGTACTCCGAGCCGTGGTGTAGATCGGACTGGCAACGCCGGTACCTCGCTTGACCCGGACCAGGATGCCCTGCCATTCGGTGGCAACGTGCTGATCCAGGGTGGTGTCGAGGTGTTGTTCCCGATGCCGTTCGTCAAGGATCAGCGCTCGCTGCGGACTTCCGTGTTCTGGGATGTGGGTAACGTATTCGACTCCAAGTGCGAGAAGACCACCAACACCAACGGCACGTCGTCCAATACACAGTGTAACGACATCAGCCTGAGCAATCTGGCCAGTTCCGTGGGTGTCGGCGTGACATGGGTAACCGCTCTGGGCCCGCTGAGCTTTGCTCTGGCGATGCCGATCAAGAAACCTGACGACGCTGAAACCCAGGTGTTCCAATTCTCCCTCGGTCAGACTTTCTAAGAGCCTGACCCAAGATAACGACAATGGATTTTGTAGGAGTGCATCGTGCGTAAGTTGACTCAATTGGTTCTCCTGGCGACTGTCCTGGTAGCAGGCCCGGCCTTCGCCGACATGAAAATCGCCGTACTGAACTATCAGATGGCTCTGCTGGAGTCCGATGCTGCAAAGAAATACGCAGTGGATGCCGAGAAGAAGTTCGGCCCGCAGTTGAACAAGCTGAAAACCCTGGAAAGCAGCGCCAAGGGCATCCAGGATCGTCTGGTTGCCGGTGGCGACAAGATGCAGCAAGGCGAGCGTGAGCGCCTGGAGCTCGAATTCAAGCAGAAAGCCCGCGACTTCCAGTTCCAGTCCAAGGAACTGAACGAAGCCAAGGCCGTTGCCGATCGTGAAATGCTCAAGCAGCTGAAGCCGAAACTCGACAGCGCCGTGGAAGAAGTCATCAAGAAAGGTGGTTTTGACCTGGTGTTCGAGCGTGGTGCAGTGATTGATGTCAAACCTCAGTACGACATCACTCGCCAGGTTATCGAGCGCATGAATCAGCTGAAGTAACCCATGACAGCGACTATAAAGCTCGGCCAGCTGGCCGAGTTCCTCGGAGCCACCCTGCGTGGCTCCGCAGAGAAAGAAATCACTGGGCTAGCCACCTTGCAGGAGGCTGGCCCAGCTCAGTTGAGCTTTTTGGCAAATCCCCAATACCGTAAGTATCTGGCTGACAGCCAGGCAGGAGCCGTGCTGCTGAAGGCGGCGGATGCCGAAGGTTATGCCGGTGATGCCTTGGTAGTGGCCGACCCCTACCTGTCGTATGCACGGATTTCCCACCTGTTCGATCCCAAGCCCAAGGCGCCAGCCGGTATTCATCCGACTGCGGTCATTGCCGAGGATGCTGTGGTCGACGCGGCTGCCAGTATTGGCGCGTTTGCGGTGATCGAGAGCGGTGCGCAAATCGCCGCGGGTGTCACGATCGGTGCTCATTGTTTTATCGGTGCTCGTTGCCAGATTGGCGAGGGCGGCTGGCTGGCTCCACGTGTGACGCTTTACCACGATGTGCGCATCGGCAAGCGCGTGGTCATTCAGTCCGGTGCGGTGCTCGGCGGCGAAGGTTTCGGTTTCGCCAACGAGAAGGGCATCTGGCAGAAGATCGCGCAGATTGGTGGCGTCACCATTGGCGATGATGTCGAGATCGGCGTGAATACCGCTATCGATCGCGGTGCGCTGGCCGATACCGTCATTGGCAATGGCGTGAAGCTGGATAACCAGATTCAGATCGCTCACAACGTCCAGGTCGGTGATCACACCGCCATGGCGGCCTGTGTCGGTATTTCCGGCAGCACCCGGATCGGCAAGCATTGCATGCTCGCCGGCGGTGTCGGGCTGGTTGGCCACATCGATATTTGCGACAACGTTTTCCTGACCGGGATGACCATGGTGACCCACTCGATTACCGAGCCGGGCTCCTACTCTTCCGGTACAGCCATGCAGCCTGCTGCCGAGTGGCGCAAAAGCGCGGCACGCATCCGTCAGCTCGATGATCTCGCGCGACGCCTGCGACAGCTGGAAAAGCGCGTAGGGGACGTGACCCCCGACGGTAAAGCTTCATCAGATGGCTGATACCATTTCCATATCAAGTGTGCACAGCCGTTAGACTGCCTCCTTGATTTGCTAGAGGAGTGTGCGTTAGTCGCGCGCTCCCAATCTTTACTACAGGCTTCCCCCCGAAATGATGGACATCAACGAGATTCGCGAATACCTGCCTCACCGTTACCCGTTCCTGTTGGTGGACCGGGTGGTGGACCTGGATGTTGAAGGCAAGTGCATTCGTGCCTACAAGAATGTCAGCATCAACGAACCTTTCTTCAATGGTCACTTCCCCGCGCATCCAATCATGCCGGGCGTGCTGATCATCGAAGCCATGGCTCAGGCTGCGGGCATCCTTGGTTTCAAGATGCTGGACGTGAAGCCGGCCGATGGCACCCTCTATTACTTCGTCGGTTCCGACAAGCTGCGCTTTCGCCAGCCGGTACTGCCGGGCGACCAGTTGATCCTGGAAGCCAAGTTCATCAGCTGCAAGCGCCAGATCTGGAAATTCGAATGCCAGGCTTCGGTCGACGGCAAGCCAGTCTGCTCCGCTGAAATCATCTGTGCGGAACGCAAACTATGAGTTTGATTGACCCTCGCGCAATCATCGATCCGACGGCCATTCTGGCCGACGACGTTGAGGTTGGCCCGTGGTCGATCGTTGGCGCCGGTGTGGAAATCGGCGAGGGTACGGTGATCGGGCCGCATGTGGTGCTCAAAGGCCCGACCCGGATCGGTAAGCACAATCGTATCTACCAGTTCTCCTCGGTAGGCGAAGACACTCCCGATCTTAAGTACAAGGGCGAGGAAACCCGCCTGGTGATTGGTGACCACAACGTCATTCGTGAAGGCGTGACCATTCACCGCGGCACAGTCCAGGATCGTTCCGAGACCACCCTCGGCGATCACAACCTGGTCATGGCCTACGCCCATATCGGTCACGACAGCGTGATCGGCAACCATTGCATCCTGGTCAACAACACAGCGTTGGCCGGCCATGTGCATGTGGACGACTGGGCCATCCTGTCCGGCTTCACCCTGGTTCACCAGTACTGCCATATCGGCGCCCACAGCTTTTCCGGCATGGGGACGGCGATCGGCAAGGATGTTCCGGCCTTTGTCACCGTCTTCGGCAACCCGGCCGAGGCCCGCAGCATGAACTTCGAGGGCATGCGCCGTCGTGGTTTCAGCGAGGACGCGATTCACGCCCTGCGTCGAGCCTATAAGGTGGTATATCGCCAGGGTTTGACCGTCGACCAGGCGCTCGCCGAGCTGGCAGAGGCTGCTGCACAATTTCCCGAAGTCGCGGTATTTCGTGACTCGATCCAGTCTTCGACTCGCGGCATCACCCGTTAATCATGAGCAAACTGCGTATTGCGCTGGTGGCTGGCGAAGCTTCCGGCGACATTCTTGGCGCCGGTTTGATGCGCGCGCTCAAGGCCCAGCATCCCGCCGTTGAATTTATCGGTGTCGGTGGCCCGCTGATGCAGGCCGAAGGGCTGACTTCCTATTTCCCGATGGAGCGCCTGGCGGTCATGGGGCTGGTGGAAGTCCTGGGGCGCTTGCGCGAACTGCTGGCCCGGCGCAAGAAGCTGGTTCAGACCCTGATCGCCGAGAAACCGGACGCGTTCATCGGCATCGACGCCCCCGATTTCAACCTGAACATCGAACTCCAGTTGCGTCAGGCCGGCATCAAGACCGTGCACTACGTCAGCCCTTCGGTCTGGGCTTGGCGGCAAAAGCGCGTGCTGAAGATCCGCGAAGGTTGCGACCTGATGCTGACGCTGTTCCCGTTCGAAGCCAAATTCTATGAAGAGAAGGGCGTGCCGGTGCGGTTCGTCGGGCACTCCCTGGCTGACGCCATTCCGTTGGAGGCCGATCGGGCCGCGGCTCGCGCTGAACTGGGCTTGCCCGGGGGGGCGCTGGTGGCCCTGATGCCGGGCAGCCGTGGCGGCGAAGTCGGGCGCCTGGGGGCCTTGTTCCTCGATGCGGCGCAACGCCTGCGTGCCTTGCGTCCTGGGGTGCGTTTTGTCATGCCTTGCGCGAGCCCCGAGCGGCGCGTTCAGCTGGAAGAGCTGCTGGCCGGTCGCGACCTGCCGCTGACCCTGCTCAACGGTCAGTCGCATCAGGCGCTGGCGGCTTGCGACGCGGTATTGATCGCCTCCGGCACCGCGACCCTTGAGGCACTGCTGTACAAGCGCCCGATGGTCGTCGCCTATCGCCTGGCGCCGCTGACCTTCTGGATTCTCAAGCGCATGGTCAAGAGTCCATATATTTCCCTGCCGAACCTGCTGGCCCAGCGCCTGCTGGTTCCCGAGCTGCTGCAGGACGACGCCACTGCAGAGGCCCTGGCCCAGACCTTGTCGCCCTTGATCGAAGATGGCCAGGAGCAGACTCGCGGGTTTGACGAGATCCATCGCACCCTGCGCCGGGATGCCTCCAACCAGGCGGCTGAAGCGGTGTTGAACCTGATTGGCAAACCGGCATGAGTAACGAAAAGATGCAGATGGGACTGGATTTCTCGCTGGTAGCCGATGCTGAAGACCTGGTGGCCGGTGTCGACGAAGTAGGGCGCGGCCCCTTGTGCGGCGCAGTGGTCACGGCTGCGGTCATTCTCGATCCGAACCGGCCGATTCTCGGCCTGAACGACTCGAAGAAGCTCACCGAGGCCCGTCGCGAGAAGCTCTACGACGAGATTTGTGAGAAGGCCCTGAGCTGGTGCATTGCCCGCGCCGAAGTCGAGGAAATCGACGAACTGAATATCCTGCATGCCACCATGCTGGCCATGCAGCGCGCGGTAGAAGGGCTGAGCGTGACCCCGAAACTGGCGATGATCGACGGTAATCGTTGCCCGAAGCTGTCGATGCCTGCCGAAGCCGTGGTCCAGGGCGATAGCAAGGTGCCGGCGATCGCCGCGGCGTCGATTCTGGCCAAGGTCAGCCGGGATCGCGAGATGGCGGCGTTCGAGCTGATCTACCCCGGTTATGGCATCGGCGGACACAAGGGTTATCCGACGCCCGTTCATCTGGAAGCACTGGCCCGCCTGGGGCCGACGCCGATTCACCGGCGTTCGTTCGCGCCGGTGCGCCAAGCCTACGAAGCCCGTGAGAACGCGGGCGAGATTCAGTCCTGAGGCTGATGTTTTAGCCAAGGCCCGGTACAATCCGGGCCTTGTTGTTTTTGCGCTCATTACAGGATCACTATGCCGGCTTCATTCGTTCATCTACGCCTGCACACTGAATATTCCCTGGTTGACGGTCTGGTGCGGATCAAACCGCTGGTCAAGACGTTGGCCGGCATGGGCATGCCCGCGGTGGCGGTTACCGACCAGAACAACATGTGTTCCCTGGTCAAGTTCTACAAGGCATCCATGGGCACCGGGATCAAGCCGATCTGTGGCGCCGACCTGTGGCTGTCGAACAAGGACCCCGAGAATCCACTGAGCCGCATCAGCCTGCTGGTGATGAACGCCATGGGCTATCGCAACCTGACCGAGCTGATTTCCCGCGGCTTCATCGACGGCCAGCGCAATGGCCAGATCATCATCGAGCGCGAGTGGGTGGCCGAGGCCGCCGAAGGCCTGATCATGCTCTCGGCCGCGAAAGAGGGCGAGATCGGTATCGCCTTGCTCTCTGGCGACCTGCAAGAAGCGGAAACCCTGGCCCGCGAGTGGATGACGGTGTTCCCGGAGCGCTTCTATCTGGAAGTGCAGCGTACCAACCGTCCCAACGACGAAGAGCAGCTGCACGCAGCCGTGGCCCTGGCGGACAAGATCGGCGCGCCGCTGGTGGCGACCAACGATGTGCGCTTCATCAAGCGCGAAGACTTCGAGGCCCATGAAACCCGGGTCTGCATCGGTGAAGGCCGCGCCCTCGACGACCCGCGCCGCTCGAAGAACTACAGCGATCAGCAGTACCTGAAAAGCGCCGAGGAAATGGCCGAGCTGTTCAGCGACCTGCCCGAGGCCCTGGAAAACACGGTCGAGATCGCCAAGCGCTGCAATATCGAAGTGAAGCTGGGCAAGCACTTCTTGCCTGACTATCCGATTCCCGATGGCATGACCATCGATGAATATTTCCGCAAGGTTTCCTTCGACGGGCTGGACGAACGTCTCAGCGTGCTGCTGCCCAAGGACACCACCGAAGACTATGAAGCCAAGCGCCAGGTGTATGTCGACCGGCTGAATTTCGAACTGGATATCATCATCCAGATGGGATTCCCCGGTTACTTCCTGATCGTTATGGACTTTATCCAGTGGGCCAAGAGTAACGGAGTGCCGGTAGGACCTGGCCGGGGCTCGGGTGCCGGCTCCCTGGTGGCCTACGTGCAGAAGATCACCGACCTCGACCCACTGGCCTACGACCTGCTGTTCGAACGTTTCCTCAACCCGGAACGGGTTTCCATGCCCGACTTCGACGTCGACTTCTGCATGGACGGTCGTGACCGGGTTATCGACTATGTGGCCGAGAAATATGGCCGTAACGCGGTAAGCCAGATCATCACCTTCGGTTCCATGGCCGCGAAGGCTGTGGTGCGGGACGTGGCGCGGGTTCAGGGCAAGTCTTACGGCCTGGCTGACCGTCTGTCGAAGATGATCCCCTTCGAAGTCGGCATGACCCTGGAAAAAGCCTACGAGCAGGAAGAAATCCTGCGCGACTTCATCAAGGTCGATGAAGAAGCGGCGGAAATCTGGGAGATGGCGCGCAAGCTCGAGGGCGTGGTGCGTAACGTCGGCAAGCACGCCGGCGGCGTGGTTATCGCCCCGACCAAGCTGACCGACTTCTCGCCAATCTACTGCGACGAAGCCGGCGACGGCCTGGTAACCCAGTTCGACAAGGACGACGTCGAGGCCGCCGGCCTGGTGAAGTTCGACTTCCTCGGCCTGCGGACCCTGACCATCATCAAGTGGGCGATGGAGACCATCAACCGTGAGCAGGTGAAAAACAACCTGCCCGACGTCAACATCGACTTCATCCCGCTGGACGACAAGAAGACCTACGAGCTGCTGCAGAAGGCCGAGACCACCGCAGTGTTCCAGCTCGAATCCCGAGGCATGAAGGAGCTGATCAAGAAGCTCAAGCCTGACTGCCTGGAAGACCTGATCGCACTGGTAGCCTTGTTCCGTCCTGGTCCGTTGCAATCGGGCATGGTGGACGACTTCATCAACCGTAAGCACGGTCGCGCCGAACTGGCCTATCCGCATCCGGACTACCAGTACGATGGCTTGCGGCCGGTACTGGCGCCGACCTACGGCATCATCCTGTATCAGGAACAGGTGATGCAGATTGCCCAGGTGATGGCTGGCTATACCCTTGGCGGGGCCGACATGCTGCGTCGTGCCATGGGTAAGAAGAAACCCGAGGAGATGGCCAAGCAGCGCGGCGGCTTCATCGAAGGTTGCGCCAACAACGGTATCGATGCCGACCTGGCGGGCAACATCTTCGACCTGGTGGAAAAATTCGCCGGCTACGGCTTCAACAAATCCCACTCGGCCGCCTATGGGCTGGTGTCCTACCAGACTGCATGGCTCAAGACGCATCACCCGGCGCCTTTCATGGCGGCGGTACTGTCCGCGGATATGCACAACACCGACAAGGTGGTGGTGCTGATCGAAGAAGTGCGCAGCATGAAGCTGCGCCTCGATGCGCCGGATGTGAACAGTTCCGACTTCAAGTTCACCGTCAACAACGACGGCCGCATCGTCTATGGCCTGGGCGCGATCAAGGGCGTGGGCGAGGGGCCGGTGGAGGCGATCGTCGAGGCCCGTGCCGAAGGTGGTCCGTTCAAGGACCTGTTCGACTTCTGCGGCCGGGTCGACCTCAAGCGCATCAACAAGCGTACCCTCGATGCGTTGATCCGCAGTGGGGCCCTGGACCGCCTGGGGCCGTACTTCCACGACGAACTCAAGGCCTACCAGGCCAACATCGACCGCAACCGCGCGGTGCTGTTGTCGGCCCTGGAGGAAGCGGTCAAGGCGGCCGAGCAGACTGCACGGACCGCCGACAGTGGTCACGCCGATCTGTTCGGCGGGGTCTTTGTCGAAGAGGATGCGGATGTCTACGCCAATCATCGCAAGGCCAAGGAACTGACCCTCAAGGAACGCCTGAAAGGCGAGAAAGATACCCTCGGGCTGTACCTGACCGGGCACCCGATCGACGAATACGAAGGTGAGATCCGGCGTTTCGCCCGCCAGCGCATCGTCGACCTGAAGCCGGCGCGCGATACCCAGACCGTCGCGGGCATGATCATTGCCCTGCGGGTCATGAAGAACAAAAAGGGCGACAAGATGGGGTTCATCACCCTTGACGATCGTTCCGGGCGGATCGAGGCTTCGCTGTTCGCCGATGCCTTCCATTCGGCCCAGTCCCTGCTGCAGACCGACGCGATGGTGGTGGTCGAGGGCGAGGTCAGCAACGACGACTTCTCCGGCGGCCTGCGCCTGCGGGTCAAGCGGGTGATGAGCATGGAGGATGCCCGCACCAACCTGGCGGAAAGCCTGCGCTTGAAGGTGCATACCGAAGCCCTCAAGGGCGATCAGCTACGCTGGCTGGGGGAGTTGTGCAAACGCCATCGCGGCGCTTGCCCGATCTCCATGGAGTACACCAAGGAGGACGCCAAGGCCTTGCTGCAGTTCGGCGAAGCCTGGCGGATCGACCCGGCGGATGCCTTGATTCAAGCCCTGCGTGACCAGTTCGGGCGAGACAACGTCTTCCTCCAATACCGTTGACGGTCAGGCGCCATAAAAGTGCGCCGATCTCGACCCGAATTTTTAATCTCGACCTGAACGCGCCTCTCCCTTAAGGTAGGGCGCGAATAGACAACCGGCCGGCCCAAGCTCTCTTGGACGTCGACCCAAGACGGACGCCTATGAACCCGAATTTTCTTGATTTCGAACAGCCGATCGCCGACCTGCAAGCCAAGATCGAAGAGTTGCGCTTGGTCGGTAATGACAATTCGCTGAATATCGGCGATGAGATCTCCCGCCTGCAAGACAAGAGCAGCACCCTGACCGAGGACATCTTCGGCAAGCTGACCAGCTGGCAGATCGCACGCCTGGCGCGTCACCCGCGTCGTCCGTACACCCTGGACTACATCGAGCACATCTTCACCGAGTTCGACGAACTGCATGGCGACCGTCACTTCTCCGACGACGCCGCGATCGTCGGCGGTGTTGCCCGTCTGGACGACCAGCCGGTCATGATCATCGGTCACCAGAAAGGCCGTGAAGTGCGCGAGAAAGTCCGTCGCAACTTCGGCATGCCGCGTCCTGAAGGCTATCGCAAGGCCTGCCGCCTGATGGAAATGGCCGAGCGCTTCAAGATGCCGATCCTGACCTTCATCGACACCCCGGGCGCCTACCCGGGCATCGACGCCGAAGAGCGCAACCAGAGCGAGGCCATCGCCTGGAACCTGCGGGTCATGGCGCGCCTGAAAACCCCGATCATCGCCACCGTGATCGGTGAAGGTGGTTCCGGCGGTGCGCTGGCCATCGGTGTCTGCGATCAGCTGAACATGCTGCAGTATTCCACTTACGCGGTGATCTCGCCGGAAGGTTGCGCCTCGATCCTTTGGAAAACCGCCGAGAAAGCGCCGGATGCCGCCGAAGCCATGGGCATCACCGCCGAGCGCCTGAAAGGCCTGGGCATTGTCGACAAGGTCATCGGCGAGCCACTGGGTGGCGCGCATCGTGATCCGGCTGCCGCTGCCGCGCTGATCCGCGCCGAGCTGACTTCCCAGTTGGCGATGCTCAAGAAGATGGATAACGACACCCTGCTGGCGCGTCGTTACGATCGCCTGATGAGCTACGGTCTCTGACAGATCGACGCTCCTTGTAGGGGCGGGCTTGCTCGCGAAATGGGCGCCTCGGCCAATCAGGTCGAGGCTTTTCAGGCACTGCGAGCAAGCTCGGTCTCTACTCAGGATCCGATCCATTCATGAGCCCATTCGATACAGCCCTTACGCAAAAACTGCTGCAACGCCTCCTGCCCTGGCTGGATCGATCGGCCTGGCGCATCGCGTTCTCTGGTGGCCTCGACTCCACCGTCCTGCTTCACCTGCTTGCCCAACTCGGGCAGCGACACAAACTTCCCCCTTTGACCGCCATCCATGTGCATCACGGCCTTCAGGCTGCGGCTGACGCCTGGCCGGAGCATTGTCGAACCCAGTGCGAGGCTTTGGGAGTGCCGTTGCAAATAGTGGCGGTGCAGGTGCAACCGGGGGCCAGTCTCGAACGCGCGGCGCGGGAAGCGCGTTATGCCGCGTTCGAAGAGGCTACCGGCGGTAATGAACTGTTGCTGACCGCCCAGCACCGTGACGATCAGGCGGAAACCCTGTTGTTTCGTCTGCTGCGTGGGGCCGGGGTCAGGGGGCTGTCCGCTATGCCGGCGTCGCGTGCGCTGGGGCAGGGGTATTTGCTGCGGCCCTTGCTCGATGTCTCCCGCGACGAGCTGGAGCGTTATGCCCGTGATCACCAGCTGCGCTGGATCGACGACCCCTCCAACCAGGATCGGCAGTTCTCCCGTAATTACCTGCGCCATCAAGTATTCCCATTGCTGACCGCTCGCTGGCCACAGGCTGCCAGCAGCCTGGCGCGCAGCGCGGCGCATTTGCGCGAGGCCCGGGAGTTGCTGGATGAGCTGGCGATCATTGATCTGCAAGAGGCGGCTCTGGGTGCCGAATTCGAGTGGCTAGGGTTACCGTCCCTGGCGCTGGCGCCTTTGGTCGGCTTGTCGGAGGCGCGTCAGCGCAATGCCCTGAGTCACTGGCTGAGCCAGTTCACGACGTTGCCCGACAGCGGCCACTGGGCGGGCTGGCAGACGCTGCGCGATGCCGCGGGCGACAGCCGTCCGGTATGGCTGCTGGGGCAGGGCGAGTTGCAGCGGGCGGCAGGGCGCGTCTGGTGGTTGTCGGATAGCTGGCTGCAACCCGTGCTGTCTGCACCGGGTTGGGTCGATACCGCTGCGCCTCTGCCGCTGCCGGGTAATGGTCAATTGCAATTCATCGGTGGCGCGCCGCAAGGGCCCTTGCAGGTGCGTTACCGTCAGGGCGGCGAGGTGATGCAACTGCCCGGACGCGGCCACCGCGACCTCAAGCGCTTGCTCAACGAGGCGGGTCTGCCTGCCTTCGTCCGTGGCAGATTGCCGCTGCTGTATCGAGGCGAAGAATTGCTCGCGGTGGCGAACCTGCCAGGTCTTGACGCAAATGCCCATGAAGGCTGGCAATTGCATTGGCAGCCGCCTTCGAGCGATCAAGGTTTGAGCTGAAAGTCCCTTTCCGGTAGACTACGCTCCCTTCTTGATACAACTTCTGTGGATTCGCCTGAATTGCAGGAGTTGCCGATTACCAAGCAGTCTTTGCTGGGCGATTCCAAAAAATGTGTAGCGAGCAACGTACCGGTGTTTTCTCTTCCGGTCTGTCCCAACGCGGCGGTTTTTTTGAAAGGTGCACTGTGATTAATGCAGGTGATCGGGGGCTTCGGCCTTCCTTCGCTTTCCCCGGCGGCTCGGACCGCTTTAACGCAGACTTCTAGGGTTTTTCATGACGCGCTACATATTCGTCACGGGCGGTGTTGTTTCTTCATTGGGGAAAGGCATTGCCTCGGCTTCATTGGCGGCCATCCTGGAGGCGCGGGGACTTAAGGTCACCATGCTCAAGCTGGACCCGTACATCAACGTCGACCCGGGCACCATGAGCCCGTTCCAGCACGGTGAAGTGTTCGTCACCCACGACGGCGCCGAGACCGACCTGGACCTGGGCCACTACGAGCGGTTCATCCGCACGACCATGACCCAGAACAACAACTTCACCACCGGTCGTGTCTACGAGCACGTGCTGCGCAAAGAGCGCCGTGGTGATTACCTGGGCGCCACCATCCAGGTGATTCCGCACATCACCGACGAGATCAAGCGTCGCATCATCAAGGGCGCCGGCGATGCCGACGTGGCCCTGGTGGAGATCGGCGGCACCGTGGGTGACATCGAGTCGCAACCTTTCCTCGAGGCCATCCGCCAGCTGCGCGTCGAAGTCGGTTCCAAGCGTGCGATGCTGATGCACCTGACCCTGGTTCCGTACATCGCCACCGCTGGCGAGACCAAGACCAAGCCGACCCAGCACTCGGTGAAAGAGCTGCGCTCCATCGGCCTGCAGCCGGATGTGCTGATCTGCCGCTCCGACCACCCGGTGGACGTGTCCTCGCGTCGCAAGATCGCATTGTTCACCAACGTTGAAGAGCGTGCGGTGATCTCCCTGGAAGACGTCGACACCATCTACAAGATCCCGGCCGTGCTGCACGCCCAGGGTCTGGACGATTTCGTCGTCGAGCGTTTCGGCCTGCAATGCAACGGTGCCGATCTGTCCGAGTGGGAAAAAGTGGTCGACGCCAAGCTCAACCCCGAGCACGAAGTCACCATCGCCATGGTCGGCAAGTACATGGAACTGCTGGACGCCTACAAGTCGCTGATCGAAGCGATGAGTCACGCCGGCATCACCAACCGCACCAAGGTCAACCTGCGTTACATCGACTCCGAAGACATCGAGAACCAGGGCACCGCGCTGCTCGAAGGCGTCGATGCGATCCTGGTTCCAGGCGGTTTCGGCCTGCGTGGCGTGGAAGGCAAGATCACCGCCGTCCAGTACGCTCGCGAAAACAAGGTGCCTTACCTGGGTATCTGCCTGGGCATGCAAGTGGCCGTGATCGAGTTCGCTCGTAACGTCATGGGTTGGAAAGACGCCAACTCCACCGAGTTCGATCGCGCCAGCGGTCATCCGGTCGTCGGCCTGATCACCGAGTGGGCTGATGCCACCGGTGCCGTCGAAACCCGTACCGAAGCTTCCGACCTGGGCGGCACCATGCGTCTCGGCGCTCAGGAATGCCTGCTCGAAGCCGGCTCCAAGGTGCACGATTGCTACGCCAAGGACGTGATCGTCGAGCGTCACCGTCACCGCTACGAAGTGAACAACAACCTGCTGCCGCAGCTGATCGACGCCGGCCTGAAGATTTCCGGTCGTTCCGGCGATGGCGCGCTGGTTGAAGTGGTCGAGGCGCAGGACCATCCATGGTTCGTCGCCTGCCAGTTCCACCCTGAGTTCACCTCGACGCCACGTGACGGCCATCCGCTGTTCAGCGGCTTCGTCAAGGCGGCTTTGGCTCAACACCAGAAGAAGGCGTAACCCCGATGGCACAGAAGATCATCCGCGTCGGCGACATCGAGATTGCCAACGACAAGCCCATGGTGCTGTTCGGCGGCATGAACGTGCTGGAAAGCCGTGACATGGCCATGCAGGTCTGCGAAGAGTACGTGAAGGTCACCGAAAAGCTCGGTATCCCTTACGTGTTCAAGGCCAGTTTCGACAAGGCCAACCGGTCTTCTGTGACCTCTTATCGTGGTCCTGGCCTGGAAGAGGGCATGCGCATCTTCCAGGACATCAAGCAAGCCTTCGGCGTGCCGATCATCACCGACGTCCACGAGCCGCACCAGGCCGCGGTCGTCGCCGAGGTCTGCGACATCATTCAGCTGCCGGCCTTCCTGTCGCGCCAGACCGACCTGGTGGTCGCGATGGCCAAGACCGGTGCCGTGATCAACATCAAGAAAGCCCAGTTCCTCGCGCCCCAGGAAATGAAACACATCCTGAGCAAGTGCGAAGAAGCGGGTAACGATCAGTTGATCCTCTGCGAGCGTGGTTCGAGCTTCGGTTACAACAACCTGGTGGTGGACATGCTCGGCTTCGGCATCATGAAGCAGTTCGAATACCCGGTGTTCTTCGACGTGACCCACGCGCTGCAAATGCCCGGCGGTCGTGCCGACTCGGCTGGCGGTCGCCGCGCCCAGGTCACCGACCTGGCCAAGGCCGGCATGAGCCAGTCCCTGGCTGGCCTGTTCCTGGAAGCCCACCCGGATCCGGACAACGCCAAATGCGACGGTCCATGCGCCCTGCGTCTGGACAAGCTCGAACCTTTCCTGGCCCAGCTCAAGGCCCTGGACGAACTGGTTAAGAGTTTTCCGACGGTAGAGACCGCGTAAAGCCGATTTCTCCGGTAAAGTACCGCACGATTAATTGCTCAGGCCCTCTGGCCTGAGCCTTATCGTCCGCAAGTCTGCCCCTTGTTCCCTGCTTGCCGGCGGTAAAGAGATTCCCTTCAGCTGCGTCGTTTTCGTCAACTTTGGAGTGTTTACAACAATGGCAAAAATCGTCGACATCAAAGGTCGTGAAGTTCTCGACTCCCGTGGCAACCCCACCGTCGAAGCGGACGTGCTTCTCGATAACGGCATCATCGGCAGCGCCTGCGCGCCGTCCGGTGCTTCCACCGGCTCGCGTGAAGCACTGGAGCTGCGTGATGGCGACAAGAGCCGTTACCTGGGCAAGGGCGTACTGAAGGCAGTAGCCAACATCAACGGTCCGATCCGTGACCTGCTGCTGGGTAAAGACCCAAGCGACCAGAAAGCCCTCGATCAGGCGATGATCAAGCTGGACGGTACCGACAACAAGGCAACCCTGGGCGCCAACGCGATCCTCGCCGTTTCCCTGGCCGCGGCCAAGGCAGCAGCACAGGACCAGGACCTGCCGCTGTACGCGCACATCGCCAACCTGAACGGTACTCCGGGCGTCTACTCGATGCCGGTGCCGATGATGAACATCATCAACGGTGGCGAGCACGCCGATAACAACGTTGACATCCAGGAATTCATGGTGCAGCCGGTTGGCGCCAAGTCCTTCTCCGAAGGCCTGCGCATGGGCACCGAGATTTTCCATCACCTCAAAGCCGTGCTGAAGGCCCGTGGCCTGAGCACCGCCGTGGGTGACGAAGGTGGTTTCGCGCCGAACCTGGCTTCCAACGAAGACGCCCTGAAAGTGATCTCCGAAGCCGTGGCCAACGCCGGCTACAAGCTGGGCACCGACGTGACCCTGGCCCTGGACTGCGCGGCCAGCGAGTTCTTCGAAGACGGCAAGTACAACCTGTCCGGCGAAGGCCAGGTGTTCACCGCTGAAGGTTTCGCCGACTACCTCAAAGGCCTGACCGAGCGTTACCCGATCATCTCCATCGAAGACGGTCTGGACGAGTCCGACTGGGCTGGCTGGAAGATCCTCACCGACAAGATCGGCGAGAAGACCCAGCTGGTGGGCGACGACCTGTTCGTGACCAACACCAAGATCCTGAAAGAAGGCATCGACAAGAAGATCGCCAACTCGATCCTGATCAAGTTCAACCAGATCGGCACCCTGACCGAAACCCTGGAAGCCATCCAGATGGCCAAGGCTGCCGGTTACACCGCAGTGATTTCGCACCGTTCCGGCGAAACCGAAGATTCGACCATTGCCGACCTGGCCGTGGGCACCTCGGCTGGCCAGATCAAGACCGGTTCGCTGTGCCGTTCCGACCGCGTGTCCAAGTACAACCAATTGCTGCGTATCGAAGAGCAATTGAATGGCAAGGCCAAGTACAACGGCCGCAGCGAGTTTCGCGGTTAAGCGGTAGATGGTACAAAGACACCGGATTGGGTCAGAAAAATCGCATCAGCGAGGTTTTTGCCACTAATCTGATGCCTTAAGAGCACAAGCCTGGTTCTTCCAGGCTTCGTGCTGTCAGTAGGTTCGAAGTTGTTGGCATGGCTGTCTTTTTTCACTGGATACCCGATATTCGATGCGCAGTCCCAATTGGTTGTTCCTCGTCTTGCTCTTGCTGCTGGCTGGCCTGCAGTACCGCCTGTGGGTGGGGAATGGCAGCTTGGCGCAGGTAACCGACCTGACTCAGCAAATTGCCGATCAGCGCGCTGAAAACGAGCGCCTGCTGGAGCGCAATCGTGTACTCGACGCGGAAGTCATGGAATTGAAGAAAGGCATGGAGACCGTGGAAGAGCGGGCTCGTCATGAACTGGGCATGGTCAAGGAGGGCGAAACCCTCTACCAGTTGGCCCAATGATCCAGTCGTTACCGGCCTTCTGGGCCGTGATTCCTGCCGCGGGCGTCGGTGCCCGTATGGCCGCGGACCGTCCCAAGCAATACTTGCAACTGGGCGGGCGCACTATTCTCGAACACAGCCTCGGCTGTTTCCTCGACCATCCTTCCCTGAAGGGGCTGGTGGTCAGCCTGGCGCTTGACGATCCTTACTGGCCGACCCTGGCCTGTGCCCACGATCCGCGGATCCAGCGGGTCGAAGGCGGCGCGGAGCGTTCCGGATCGGTCCTCAATGCCTTGCTCCATCTGCACGCCCAGGGCGCTGCGGATGAAGACTGGGTGCTGGTCCACGATGCCGCGCGGCCGAACCTGTCTCGGGATGACCTGGACAAGTTGCTGGGCGAGTTGGCGGATGATCCTGTGGGCGGCCTGCTCGCGGTGCCGGCCCGTGACACCCTCAAGCGCATCGACAAGCACGGCCGAGTGCTGGAAACCGTGGATCGCAGCCTGATCTGGCAAGCCTATACGCCACAGATGTTCCGTCTGGGCGCCTTGCATCGCGCCTTGGCCGACAGCCTGGTGGCGGATGTGGCGATTACCGACGAGGCGTCGGCGATGGAGTGGGCCGGCCAGGCGCCGCGCCTGATCGAAGGACGTTCGGACAACCTCAAGGTGACCCGTCCGGAAGACCTGGAGTGGTTGCGCCAGCGTTGGGCCAATCGCCGATAGCTTGTATCAGCTCTATCGCGACCATGACGTGCGCACTATCTGTAGGAGCGAGGCTTGCCCGCGATGGTCGCGCCGCGGAATGTTTGGTCCACCGCGTTATCCTTCATCGCGCGCAAGCTGCGCTCCTACAGAGGATCACCTCAAGCCCTGTAGCGAGCTTGCTTGCGTTCAGATCCCGGTGGTCAACCACAATACTCCGGCCGCTTGGCCAACCCCTCCTTGAGATAATCCACCAGCTTGCGCACCTTGGGCGACAGATGCCGTTGTTGCGGGTACAGCGCCCACACTGCGGTATTTGGCGGCTGATGGGCTTCGAGCAGGGAAATCAGGCTGCCCTGATGCAGATGCTCCAGCACGTAATAGTCCGGTAGCTGACAGAGGCCAACCCCCTGTAGCGCCGCATCCAGCACGGCTTGTCCGCTGTTGCAGCGCCAGTTGCCTTGCACTCGCTGGGAAAACTCGCGGCCGTCCTGCTCCAGCTGCCAGATGTCCGAGCTGCCGATCAGGCAGTTGTGGCGGCTCAGCTCCGACAGGCTGTGGGGGCGACCGTAGCGCTCCAGGTAGGACGGCGAGGCGCAGAGGTACATGCGGCGTGGCGCCAGGCGGGTCGCCACCAGCCGTGAATCTTGCAGGCGGCCGAGGCGGATCGCCAGGTCCAGGCCTTCATGCACCAGGTCCAGGGGGCGGTTGCTCAGTTCGATATCCACCCGCAGTTGCGGATAAAGCCCCATGAAACTGGTGACCAGCGGCACGATAAAACGCTCGCCGTAGGCCACCGCGCAGGTCATGCGCAGCATGCCCTTGGGCTCGCTGGTCAGGTCGCCGACGGCGCGCAGGGCTTCTTCGCGCCCGTCCTGCAGACGCTGGCAATGCTGCAAGAAAGTCTGCCCGGCTTCGGTCAGGGTCACCCGGCGGGTACTGCGATACAGCAGGCGGGTCTGCAACCGTTCTTCCAGGCGGACGATCTGCCGGCTGATATGGGAAGACGACACCCCAAGGCGTTCCGCGGCGGCGGTGAACTGGCTGCACTCGGCCACGGCTACGAACTCATCGATGCCTTCCCAGCGGTTCTCGTTCATGGTGATTGTCCCTGTACAGCAATAATGTTTTGCTTTTGTTCGGATTATTCATCGCCAGGCGCTGTTTTACACTCCCTGTCTCGTTTTTATTCGCTGGAGACCCAGGATGATCAAGTCGCGCGCTGCCGTTGCCTTCGAGGCCAAGAAACCCCTTGAGATCGTTGAAGTCGATGTCGCCATGCCCAAGGCCGGCGAGGTGTTGTTGCGGGTCGTCGCTTCCGGCGTGTGCCACACCGACGCCTACACCCTGTCCGGTGCCGACCCGGAAGGCATCTTCCCGTCGATCCTCGGTCACGAAGGCGGGGCCGTGGTCGAGGCCATCGGCGAGGGCGTGACCTCGGTGGCCGTGGGCGACCATGTGATCCCGCTGTACACCCCGGAATGCGGCAAGTGCAAATTCTGCCTGTCGGGCAAGACCAACCTGTGCCAGGCGATCCGCGCCACCCAGGGCAAGGGCCTGATGCCGGACGGCACCACCCGTTTCTCCTATAAAGGCCAGCCGATTTTCCACTACATGGGCACTTCGACCTTTTCCGAGTACACCGTGTTGCCGGAAATCTCGGTCGCCAAGATCCCTAAAGAAGCGCCTCTGGAAAAAGTCTGCCTGCTGGGTTGCGGCGTCACCACCGGGATCGGCGCGGTGATCAACACCGCCAAGGTCAAGGCCGGCGACACCGTGGCGATCTTCGGCCTGGGCGGTATCGGCCTGTCGGCGGTGATCGGCGCCGTGAAAGCCAAGGCTGGCCGGATCATCGCCATCGACATCAACCCGGCCAAGTTCGAAATCGCCAAACAGTTGGGCGCCACCGATTGCGTGAACCCGAAAGACTTCGACCGGCCGATCCAGGAGGTCATTGTCGACATGACCGACGGCGGCGTGGACTTCTCCTTCGAGTGCATCGGTAACGTGCAGCTGATGCGTGCCGCGCTGGAGTGCTGCCACAAGGGCTGGGGCGAGTCGGTGATCATCGGCGTGGCCGGTGCCGGCCAGGAAATCTCCACCCGTCCGTTCCAGCTGGTGACCGGTCGCGTCTGGCGCGGTTCGGCGTTCGGCGGCGTGCGTGGGCGTTCCGAGTTGCCAAGCTATGTGGAAATGGCCCAGACCGGCGAAATCCCGTTGGAAACCTTCATCACCCACACCATGGGGCTGGAGGACATCAACAAGGCCTTCGACCTGATGCACGAAGGCAAGAGCATCCGTACCGTCATTCATTTCTAAGGAGCAGTGGCAAGCGGCAAGCCAGAAGCTGCAAGAGCGATTACCGCCAACTTGCAGCTTGAAGCTTGAAGCTTGCGGCTGAAATGCCCATGAGTCTGGAAAACCTGTCCTGCCAGAAAAGCTTCGGCGGCTGGCACAAACGCTACAAGCATCATTCCGAGGTGCTGGGCTGCGACATGGTGTTTGCCGTCTACCTGCCACCGCAGGCGGAGCAGGGCGGCAAGCTGCCGGTGTTGTACTGGTTGTCCGGCCTGACCTGCACCGACGAGAACTTCATGCAAAAGGCCGGCGCCCAGTGCCTGGCCGCCGAGCTGGGATTGATCATCGTCGCGCCGGATACCAGTCCGCGCGGTCCAGGCGTGCCGGGCGATCCGGATGGCGCCTGGGACTTTGGCCTGGGGGCCGGGTTCTACCTGAATGCCACCCAGCAGCCTTGGGCCGAGCATTACCGCATGCATGACTATGTGGTGCAGGAGCTGCCGGCATTGGTCGAGGCGCATTTCCCGGCCTCGGACAAGCGCGGCATCAGCGGGCACTCCATGGGCGGCCACGGTGCTCTGGTCTGCGCGTTGCGCAATCCGGGGCGCTACCAGTCGGTATCGGCCTTCGCGCCGATCAGCAACCCGATGGATTGCCCGTGGGGGCAGAAAGCCTTTTCCCGTTACCTGGGCGAAGAGCGCTCCCGTTGGCGCGAGTGGGATGCCAGCGTGCTGATCCAGGAGGCCAGCGAAAAGCTGCCGTTGCTGGTGGATCAGGGCGATCGTGACGATTTCCTGGCCAATCAGCTCAAGCCCGAAGTGCTGCAACAGGCGGCGAAAGCCGCGGGTCATCCGCTGACGTTGCGCCTGCAACCCGGCTACGACCACAGCTATTTCTTCATCGCCAGCTTCATTGGCGACCACCTGCAGCATCATGCGCGCGCTCTGAGCGCCTAATGTCCGCCAAAGCAGGTAGAATCACGCCCTGACTCAATCAGGGCGTTTTTTTATGCGTATTGGCCACGGCTACGATGTGCACCGTTTCGCTGAAGGCGATTTCATCACTCTGGGCGGTGTGCGGATTGCCCACAGCTTCGGGCTGCTCGCCCACTCCGACGGCGACGTGCTGTTGCACGCTCTGAGCGATGCCTTGCTGGGTGCTGCCGCACTGGGCGACATCGGCAAACATTTTCCGGACACTGATCCGCAGTTCAAGGGCGCCGACAGCCGCGCGCTGTTGCGTCATGTCGTCGCACTGATCCATGCCAAGGGCTGGAAGGTCGGCAACGTCGATAACACCATCGTGGCCCAGGCGCCGAAGATGGCTCCCCATATTGAAACGATGCGCGCGCTGATTGCCGCGGATCTGCAAGTCGAGCTGGATCAAGTGAACGTCAAGGCCACCACCACCGAAAAGCTCGGCTTCGTCGGGCGCGAAGAAGGCATCGCCGTACATTCCGTTGCCTTGTTGCTGCGCGCATGAACGAACTGCAACTGTTGGGCCCGCGGGCCTATGGCGAAGCCCTGGGCAGCGCGGTACTGAAGGCCAGCGCCGAAGACTTCCAGGTCGACGAAGTCCTTGATATTCCCCTGACCGGCGAAGGCGAGCACCTGTGGTTGTGGGTGGAAAAGCGCGGTCTGAACACCGAAGAAGCGGCACGGCGGATTGCCAAGGCCGCGGGTGTACCGTTGCGCACCGTCAGCTATGCCGGCTTGAAGGATCGCCAGGCGCTGACCCGGCAGTGGTTCAGCGTGCAGTTGCCCGGCAAGGCCGACCCCGATCTGTCGGCCGCTGAAAACGACACGCTGAAGATCCTCAAGCTGACCCGCCACAAGCGCAAGCTGCAACGCGGCGCCCACGCGGCCAACGGCTTTACCTTGCGCCTGACCGAGTTGAAGGCAGACAAGGCGGGGATCGAAGAGCGCCTGCAATCGATCGCCAAACAGGGCATTCCCAACTACTTCGGCGCCCAGCGTTTTGGCCATGACGGCGGCAACCTGGTGGATGCCCGCGATTGGGCCGCCCGCAAGGCCCTGCCGGAACAGCGCAACGTGCGTTCGCGGCTGCTTTCCACCGCGCGCAGCTACCTGTTCAACCGGGTGCTGGCGGCGCGTGTGGCCGATGGCAGCTGGCAGCGGGCCCAGGTCGGCGACCTGCTGGCCTTCACCGACAGCCGCAGCTTTTTCCCGGCCGGCGAAGCCGAATGCAGCGATCCGCGCCTGGCTATCCTCGACTTGCACCCGACCGGCCCGCAGTGGGGCGAAGGCGAGTCGCCTGCCGCCGGGGCGACCCATCTGCTGGAGCAGCAGGTGGCCGCCGACGAAGCGGATCTGCGCGATTGGTTGATTAAAGCCGGAATGAGCCACGAACGTCGCATCCTGCGGCTGCCCATTGGCGGGTTGACGTGGCATTATCCCGAGCCTGACATTCTGCAACTGGAATTCGTCCTGCCGGCCGGATGCTTCGCCACCGTATTGGTGCGTGAACTCGTCGATCTGGTGCCGGTGGGGCAGACGGACAGCCCATGCGTATTCTGATTTCTAACGACGATGGTGTAACAGCACCCGGTCTCGCCGCGCTTCATGCTGCGCTGGCGGATTACGCCGAGTGTGTGGTGATCGCCCCGGACCAGGACAAAAGCGGCGCCAGCAGCTCGCTGACGCTCGACCGGCCGTTGCACCCGCACACCTTGAGTAACGGTTTCATCAGTATCAATGGCACCCCCACCGATTGCGTGCACCTGGGCCTCAACGGGCTGCTGGAGCGCGATCCGGACATGGTCGTGTCCGGAATCAACCTCGGGGCGAACCTGGGCGACGACGTGCTGTATTCCGGTACCGTCGCCGCGGCCCTGGAAGGGCGTTTTCTGGGGCTTCCTGCATTTGCCTTTTCGTTTGTCTCGCGTCAGGTGGATAATCTGCCGACGGCTGCCTATTTCGCCCGCAAACTGGTCGAGGCCCATGGGCAGCTGGATCTTCCACCACGTACCGTACTGAACGTGAACATTCCCAATCTGCCCCTCGATCACATTCGCGGCATTCAGCTGACCCGCCTGGGTCATCGCGCCCGGGCGGCGGCGCCGATGAAGACGGTCGACCCGCGCGGCAAGGCCGGTTACTGGATCGCCGCGGCGGGGGACGCCGAGGACGGCGGCCCGGGGACTGACTTCCACGCCATCATGCAGGGTTATGTCTCGGTCACGCCGTTGCAGTTCGACCGTACCTTCAATGATGCCTTCAGAAGTCTTGATGGCTGGCTGGAGGGGCTGCGCTGATGGCTCGCGAACAAGACGATTTGCTGCGTCGCGGTATCGGGATGACTTCCCAGCGTACCCGCGAACGCTTGATCCAGCGTCTTTACGATGAAGGCCTGTCCAACACCCAGGTGCTGGAAGTCATTCGGCGTACGCCGCGGCATCTGTTCGTCGACGAGGCCCTGGCGCATCGCGCCTATGAAGACACGGCCTTGCCGATCGGGCACAACCAGACGATCTCCCAGCCTTATATGGTGGCGCGCATGAGCGAGCTGCTGCTGGCGGCCGGCCCGTTGGACAAGGTGCTGGAGATCGGCACCGGCTCGGGTTACCAGACGGCGGTGTTGTCGCAGCTGGTGGAGCGGGTGTTCTCGGTCGAGCGCATCAAGGTGTTGCAGGACCGGGCCAAGGAACGTCTGGTCGAGCTGAACCTGCGCAACGTGGTTTTCCGCTGGGGTGACGGCTGGGAAGGCTGGCCGGCGCTGGCGCCGTACAACGGGATCATCGTGACGGCGGTCGCCACCGACATCCCTCAGGCGCTGCTGGACCAATTGGCGCCGGGTGGCCGGATGGTGATTCCGGTCGGTGCCGGCGAAGTGCAGCAACTGATGCTGGTCATTCGTGAAGAGCAGGGGTTTTCGCGGCAGGTTCTCGGCGCGGTTCGCTTCGTTCCCTTGCTCAACGGGCCGTTGGCCTGAGCATTTGTTTGGAACGGGTGAATTCTGTTTGATCGGCTTGGTCTTACAGCTTGATCAATCGGTTAAGTAACGCTGAACCCTGATCGATAAGCCGGTACCTGCCGATTTCGCTTTGCCGGGAGTAAAGCGCGGATGGCCGGTTATACTTGCGACATTTTATGCCTTAGCCAGGCACTATTTATCTTCAACCACCACAAAGGGAGCGGCGGGTGAGTCTCACAGTCATTGCGCAGCGTATGGGTACAACAAGCTTTCAGCGACTGGTGATTGGCCTTGTCTTGAGTTCTCTGTTGGTCGGGTGTTCGAGCAATAAGTCGAGCAGCGCCCGGGTCGTCGATCGCACCAGTGCGGTACCGCAGCGCCCGACGGTGACCACCGGGCAATACACGGTTCGTCGCGGCGACACCCTGTTCTCGATCGCCTTCCGTTATGGCTGGGACTACAAGGCCCTGGCCGCGCGCAACAACATTGCCGAGCCGTACACCATTCACCCGGGGCAGACCATCCGCTTCGACGGTCGTTCGGGTTCGGCACCGACAGCGGTGGTTACAAAGTCGGCTTCCAGTGCATCTTCTTCAAGTAAAACCACGGTAATTCGTCGTCCGGCAGGGGCCGCGCCAACGATTGCGAGCCAGCCCGCGCCGGCTCCATTACCGCCTGCAGGCCCCGCGCCAAAGGGCTGGGGCTGGCCTGCGAACGGTATTCTGATTGGAAAATTCTCTTCAAACGGTAGTTTGAATAAAGGCATTGATATCGCCGGGGATTTGGGACAGCCTGTTTTAGCTGCGTCTGATGGGACGGTGGTTTACGCCGGGAGTGGCTTAAGGGGCTACGGCGAACTGGTCATCATCAAACACAGCGATACCTACGTCAGTGCTTACGGCCACAACCGTAGGCTGTTGGTTCGGGAGGGGCAGCAGGTCAAAGTCGGACAGACAATTGCCGAAATGGGATCAACTGGTACAGACCGGGTGAAACTGCACTTTGAGATTCGCCGACAAGGTAAACCTGTGGATCCGCTGCAATTCCTGCCACGTCGTTGATCCGTTACCAAGCCTGTTCCGTCACGTAGAGGGAACAGGTTCCAGCGTTGCCAAGGATAAAGGCGTCGCTTGAGCCTGAGGTCGAACTCACCAAAGGACTATAACAATGGCTCTCAGTAAAGAAGTGCCGGAGTTTGACATCGACGATGAAGTTCTCCTTATGGAGACGGATATCGCCACTGATTCGATGTCGAATGAGGGATCTGCTGTACCTTCAGTTCGTGCCAAATCCAAACACTCCGCTTCACTGAAGCAACACAAATACATTGATTACACGCGAGCGCTCGACGCGACGCAGCTGTATCTCAATGAAATCGGCTTTTCCCCATTGCTCTCTCCGGAAGAAGAAGTTCATTTTGCGCGCCTGTCGCAAAGTGGTGATCCGGCCGGGCGCAAGCGCATGATTGAAAGCAACCTGCGTCTGGTGGTGAAAATCGCCCGACGTTATGTCAATCGTGGGCTTTCGCTGCTGGACCTGATCGAAGAGGGCAACCTCGGTTTGATCCGGGCGGTGGAGAAGTTCGATCCGGAGCGCGGTTTCCGCTTCTCGACCTATGCCACCTGGTGGATCCGTCAAACCATCGAACGGGCAATCATGAACCAGACCCGGACTATCCGGCTGCCGATTCATGTGGTCAAAGAGCTCAACGTCTACCTGCGGGCAGCACGGGAGCTGACACAGAAACTCGACCATGAACCCTCCCCTGAAGAAATCGCCAACCTGCTGGAGAAACCGGTAGGTGAGGTCAAGCGCATGCTGGGCTTGAACGAGCGGGTTTCTTCAGTCGACGTCTCGCTGGGTCCGGATTCGGATAAAACCCTGCTGGACACCCTCACCGACGATCGTCCTACCGATCCGTGCGAGCTGCTGCAGGATGACGACCTGTCGCAAAGCATCGATCAGTGGCTTTCCGAACTGACCGACAAGCAGCGTGAAGTGGTGGTTCGCCGCTTCGGCTTGCGCGGCCACGAGAGCAGCACCCTGGAAGATGTGGGCCTGGAGATCGGGCTTACCCGAGAGCGGGTACGCCAGATCCAGGTCGAAGGTCTCAAGCGTCTGCGTGAGATCCTCGAGAAGAACGGCCTGTCCAGCGAGTCGCTGTTCCAGTAACGGTAAGAGCAATCCTGCCGTGAAAAGCCCCGACAGGTTCGGGGCTTTTTATTGGGTGATCGATAGGCATCAGATGAAATTCGCGGGCGGGCGTTCAATAGCTGAAAGAGCATGTAAGCAAAGGCTTACTCTTTCGTAAGTGTTCGGTTTTTATGCGGTATGAAAGTTGTCTGTTTAACCTGAGGTTTTTAGTTATCTAATTGATTAATAAGAGCTTAATTTTATTTTTAGAGCTGTGTTCGACACTTTTTCTGCCTGTCAGTGCCATTGCTCTGTCATGGAAACTCTCTAATATCAGCCCTGTGTCGACGGATAGACACAGCCATCAAGGATGATGGTCAGGACATCGCAGGACGCGATTCATCAGGACGATGAAAAGGAACACAGGGACTAGGGAAAAAAGGTGGGCGGGTCATACCGCCCCTTTTTTTTTGCCTGCTTAAAAGTGAATCCGAAATAGCAAAAAGGCCCACAAGGGGCCTTTTTGGGGAACGCGAGGTAATCAGCGTTCGAGATCTTTGATCTTGCCTTTGACGCCATCCCACTCTTCGGCATCGGGCAGGGAATCTTTCTTTTCAGTGATATTGGGCCAGATCTCGGCCAGCTCAACGTTCAACTGAATGAACTCCTGCATCTCTTCCGGAACTTCGTCCTCGGAGAAGATCGCTACAGCGGGGCATTCAGGCTCGCACAGCGCGCAGTCAATGCACTCATCCGGGTGAATCACCAGGAAGTTCGGGCCTTCGTAAAAGCAGTCCACCGGACAGACTTCTACGCAGTCGGTGTACTTGCACTTGATGCAGTTGTCGGTGACGACGAAGGTCATTTCTAATTCTCTCCTCAGGCGGCGGCAGCGGAGCCCCTTCAGGACGGGGTCGCCAGGTTCGGGAGCGATAGTCTGCGGACCAGGCTAATAGTCCGCAGCATCCCAAACCGCGCGAGATTCTAACAGCTTGAAAGCATCAGCGTTAGATGCGTGTCTTCAATGTATAGAGCATTTCCAGTGCCTTGCGCGGGGTCATGTCATCCAGATCGAGCTTGGCCAGGTCATCGAGGACCGGGTGCGGCAGGCTGGCGAACATGTCGCTTTGCTGCGGGACCGAAGCCTTGCCCGGTACCGCAGGCGGCGCTTCATGGGGCAGGCTGGTGGTCTCCAGGCGACTCAGGTGCTCGCGGGCGCGGACGATCACATCGCCCGGAACCCCCGCCAGCTGGGCCACGGCCAGGCCATAGCTCTGGCTGGCAGGGCCTGGCAGCACATGGTGCAGGAACACGATGCGCTCGTTGTGCTCGGTGGCATTGAGGTGCACGTTGGCGACCAGAGGTTCGCTTTCCGGCAGGACGGTGAGCTCGAAGTAGTGGGTGGCGAACAGGGTGTACGCCCGCAGCTGGGCGAGACGTTCTGCCGCAGCCCAGGCCAGGGACAGACCATCGAAGGTACTGGTGCCGCGGCCCACTTCGTCCATCAGCACCAGGCTGCGTTCGGTAGCGTTGTGCAGGATGTTGGCGGTTTCGCTCATTTCCACCATGAAGGTGGAACGACCACCGGCCAGGTCATCGCTGGAGCCGATCCGGGTGAAGATCCGGTCCACCAGGGACAGCTCACAGCTCGCCGCCGGCACGAAGCTGCCGATATGGGCCAGCAGCACGATCAGCGCGGTTTGCCGCATATAAGTGGATTTACCACCCATGTTCGGACCGGTGATCACCAGCATCCGGGTCTGATCGTCCAGGCTCAGGTCGTTGGCCACGAACGGTGTGGTCAATACCTGCTCGACCACCGGGTGACGACCCTGGGTGATGCGCATGCACGGCTCGCTGACGAAACGTGGGCAATTGAGGTCGAGGTTTAGCGCTCGCTCGGCCAGGTTGCTCAGCACGTCCAGCTCGGCCAGGGCACCGGCGGTGTCCTGCAGGGGCGGCAGGTGACCGATCAGGGTTTCCAGCAAGGCTTCGTAGAGCATCTTCTCGCGGGCCAGCGCGCGGCTCTTGGCGGACAGCGCCTTATCCTCGAAAGCCTTGAGCTCCGGGGTGATAAAGCGTTCGGCGCCCTTGAGGGTCTGACGGCGGATGTAGTCCGCCGGGGCCTGCTCGGCCTGTTTACTCGGCAACTCGATGAAGTAGCCGTGAATCCGGTTGTAGCCGACTTTCAGGTTGGCCAGGCCGGTACGGGCCTTTTCCCGGGCTTCCAGGTCGATGAGGAACTGGCCGGCGTTTTCGCTCAGCGATTGCAGTTCGTCCAGCTCGGAGTCGTAGCCGGTCTTCAGCACGCCGCCGTCGCGGATCACCGCCGGCGGGTTGTCGATGATGGCTTTTTCCAGCAACGCGGCCAGTTCCGGGTAGGTGCTGGTGGTCACGGCCAGTTGGCTCAGGTGCTCGGCTTCAAGCTCGGTCATCGCCACTTGCAGTTCCGGCAGCGCCGCCAGGGCATCGCGCAGGCGCGCCAGGTCGCGGGGACGGGCGTTGCGCAGGCCGATACGGGCGAGGATCCGCTCGATGTCGCCAATCTCCTTGAGCTGCGGTTGCAGCCTTTCGAAGCGGTAACCGTCCAGCAGGCAGCCGATCGAGGTCTGCCGCGCCTGCAGGACTTTCAAGTCCCGCAGCGGGCGGTTCAGCCAGCGGGTCAGCAGGCGGCTGCCCATGGCGGTCTGGCAACGGTCGACCACCGACTGCAGGGTGTTGTCGCGACCACCGGCGAGGTTGGTGTCCAGCTCCAGGTTGCGCCGGCTGGCGCCGTCGAGCACCACGGTGTCGTCCAGGCGTTCGTGGCGCAGGCTGCGCAGGTGGGGCAGGGCGGTGCGCTGGGTTTCCTTGGCATAGCCCAGCAGGCAGCCCGCGGCGCCGATGGCCAGGGTCAGGTTCTCGCAGCCGAAACCCTTGAGGTCCTGGGTGGAGAACTGCTGGCACAGGCTCTTGTGAGCCGAGTCGCGCTCGAAGTCCCAAGGCGCGCGACGACGCACACCGCGGCGTTTTTCCGCCGGCAGGCCTCGCGGCCAATCGTCCGGGATCAGCAGTTCCACCGGGTTGATGCGTTCCAGCTCGGCCAGCAGGTTTTCCCAGCCCTTGATTTCCAGGACCGTGAAGTTGCCGCTGGTGATGTCCAGCACCGCGAGGCCGAACAGGCGCTCGTCGCCCAGCACCGCCGCGATCAGGTTATCCCGGCGCTCGTCGAGCAGTGCCTCGTCGCTGACGGTCCCCGGGGTGATGATCCGCACCACCTGGCGCTCCACCGGGCCCTTGCTGGTGGCCGGGTCGCCGACCTGCTCACAGATCACCACCGACTCGCCCAGCTTCACCAGCTTGGCCAGGTAACCTTCGGCGGCGTGATAAGGAATCCCGCACATCGGAATCGCCTGGCCAGCCGACTGCCCGCGCGCGGTCAGGGTGATGTCCAGCAACTTGGCGGCCTTCTTTGCGTCTTCATAGAAGATTTCGTAGAAGTCGCCCATGCGATAGAACATCAGCTGATCGGGATGCTGGTTCTTGAGGCGCCAGTACTGCTGCATCATCGGCGTGTGGGAGGACAGATCGGTGAGCGCTTTATTCATCGGGTCGTCAGGTTGATTCGTTGAAAGGGTGGGCAAAAGCAGAGGGCATGGGCCCGGCTTTTTCGCGATGGGCGCAAGGTTACCATGGGCGGTCCGACCTTCGCAGGGATGAACCCAGCTGGATTTCGGGTGTTTTATGCAGGAATATGCATTTTAGCATTTGTCATCGGCGAAAATAACCCGCAATATGCGCGTTATGCAAAAGCGCAACGTTTCTACCGTCTTAAGAGAGCTGCTCGATCGCGATGGCATTTCCCCCACGGAACTCCATCGGCGTACCGGCGTGCCTCAATCCACCCTTTCGCGGATCCTCAGCGGCAAGATTGTCGATCCTTCGGACAAACACATCTCGCGGATCGCCGAGTACTTCCAGGTGAGCACCGATCAACTGCGCGGGCGCGCGGCTGTCGCCTCTGCCCGGTCGGCCGATCCGCATTCGGAACTCAAGGACATAAGTCTGTGGGACGACGATACCCCTGTCGATGACGACGAGGTGTCGGTCCCCTTTCTTCGCGAGGTTGAATTGGCTGCGGGATCAGGAAGATTCGTCATCGAGGAAAGCGAGCGCTCCAGTCTGCGCTTCGGCAAGCGCAGCCTGCGGCACAATGGCGTGCAGTTCGACCAGGCCAAGTGCGTGACGGTACGCGGCAACAGCATGTTGCCGGTGCTGCGCGACGGCGCCACGGTGGGAGTCAATGCCGGCAAGTGCGGTATCGGCGACATCATCGATGGCGACCTGTATGCCATCAACCACAATGGCCAACTGCGAGTGAAGCAGCTCTATCGCCTGCCTTCCGGTATTCGCCTGCGTAGCTTCAACCGCGACGAACACCCGGATGAGGACTACAGCTTCCAGGAAATGCAGGAGGAGCAGATCGTCATCCTCGGTCACGTCTTCTGGTGGGGCATGTACGCCCGTTAACCGCAGCCCATAACGCCAAAGCCCGCCATCGAGCGGGCTTTTTTGTGCCCGCGGAAAACCCTCCGAGCCTTTATTTATGCGGCCTTCATGCGCCCATGCATTTCTTACGCATAAATAAATGCATTTGTGCATTGACTGTATATGCATCCATGCATATTATTCGTTCCAAGCCGCCCGACAGCGGCGAGCAACACCGCTCTTTAGTGGCAAAAGCAAAGGCAGCGATGAACCGGCCTCGACGGTTCAGAGGGTTGGCAACTGACCCGGGTGTGCAGCGTAAAGCACCAAGAGCAGTTATCCGGCGGGCAGGGACCGCGGTCGGAAAAACAATCTGAATAGACTCGTACCGCGCCAGTAGCGCCGAAAAGTCAGCTTCCTTTTGTTCACAGGGTGAAAGGAAGGCGAAGGATCGCATTACTGAAAAGCCCGGCGGATTGCCGGGCTTTTTGGAATGCCTACCTGAAGCGCACAGGCATACCGGGCTTCATCTCTGGATGGCCAATGCACAAGGAAGGATCCGATGAACATCACAAGGCACTGCAGATGCTGAAAGATTGCCGATGTGGACATTGCAAAAGACTGCTCGCCCGGATCGGCGAGTATGCAGAGCTCCAGATCAAATGTTCCCGATGCGGAACGCTGAATCATGTGAGGGCCGCGAGCCCCGAGCTATCGCCTATGAGCGACATGAGTGCTGCTTCGGCAGCACGACCCAATCAATCACAGCCATAGGTGAACACATGAAAGTCTTGAAAAAATACGTCGCTCCCATTCTGGCCGCCGCTGTGCTGCTGGGCTCCGCAGCCAATGCTGTTGCGGCCAATCTGCTGGTCAACGGCAGCTTCGAACAGCCCGGTTGCAGTGGTGGCTGTATTCTGGATACCCCGGCAAAAACCAACTTCATTACTGGCTGGACGACATTCCTGTCCGGTGCCGAGTACTTCAACGTGCCGGCTTCGATTGGCGGCTCCGCAGCCGCGGACGGTCTGGTGATTGTTGACCTGGCGAACTATGTCTATGGCAACGGCGGGGGCATTCAACAGAACTTTGCCACTGTCGTTGGCGCCAAGTACCGACTGACGTTCAGTGCCGGCAATTCGAAGTTCGCCGGTCGTTCGGGCGACGGTGTGGTTCAGGTCAAAGTGGCTGGCCAAACCGCCACTTTCAATACACCGACCGCCAAAGGCGTTGCGATCGAGTGGAGCACCCTGACCTACGACTTCACCGCCACTACCACGCAAACGACTCTGGCGTTCTCCAACGAGCAGAATCCGTACGCCAACTTTGCCTTTATCGACAACGTCATTGTTGAACGTCTGTAACTCCCGTTCAGCGGACTTTTCCAGGGTTGAAGACAGCGCCGGTGACCCGGTGCTGTCTTGCACTCAATCCCTGCACTCATCAACGCTCCCAGGAGGCGTGACATGACAAACGAGCAACAAGCGTTGCTGGACATGCCGATCTGGCTTGTCATCGTCCTCGCCCTGGTGGGCGGGGTGTCCGGCGAAATGTGGCGCGCCGACAAGGAGGGCGCCCGCGGCTGGCTGCTGCTGCGGCGCCTGGCACTGCGCTCCGGGGCCTGCGTGATCTGCGGGGTCTCGACCATCATGCTGCTGTACGCCGCCGGCGTATCGATCTGGACCGCCGGCGCCTTCGGCTGCCTGACCGCCATGGCGGGCGCCGACGTGGCCATCGGACTCTACGAGCGCTGGGCGGCCAAGCGCCTGGGTGTGTGCGAAGTGCCGCCCAAGGATTCCCGCTCGGACTCCTGAATAACGACCCAAACAGATCGTCGATTCATTGAGTCGACGCTGCCGTGATACCCGCCTGACGCAGGACGCGTACTCGTATTGAACGAGCTCAATCAGCCCTCCCGGCAGGGAGGCGCCAGGTACGGCCCAGCGCCGTCCGTCCATCCGTTTCAAACAGAGGCAAACCATGATCCCAATCGACTACAACAGCTATCGCACCCTTGCGCCCTACAACAAGCGGGTGCGTTTTCTGGTGCTGCATTACACGGCCCTGAACTTCGAGGCGTCGGTCAAGGCCCTGACCACCGGCGCGGCGAGCGCTCATTATCTGATTCCGGCGGTGCAGGATCCGACGTATCAGGCCGCGGGCTTCCAGGAGCAAAGGATTTTCAACCTGGTGGCCGAAGAAGACCGCGCCTGGCATGCCGGTGTCAGTGACTGGGCCGGTCGCAGCGGCTTGAACGACACCTCCATCGGCATCGAGATCGTCAACGAGGCCACCGACGTCAACGGGGTCTTCACCTTCCCGGATTACGAAGGCTCCCAGGTCGAGGCGCTCAAGCAGTTGGCCCTGAATATTCTCCAGCGTTATCCGGACATGTCGCCGAAAAACGTGGTGGGCCATTCCGATATCGCGGTGGGCCGCAAATCCGATCCGGGCCCCAAGCTGCCCTGGAAGGAACTCTACAAAGCCGGGATTGGCGCCTGGTACGACGAGCCGACCAAGAAGAAATACGTCCAGCAACTCCGCGCCGCTGGGCTGCCCGAGCGTGCCGAAGTGCTCAAGGCCTTCGCCACCTACGGCTATGGCGTGCCGGCGCAGGCGACGGATGACTTCTTCCAGTCGCTGGTGCGGGCATTCCAGATGCACTTCAGGCCGAAGAACTACGCCGGGAAACTGGATGTGGAAACCTGCGCGATTCTTTATGCGCTGAACGAGAAGTACGTCTGAGTTTTATAGCTCGGTGTTCAGCTGTTACAGCGCGACACCACATGAAAAGCCCGCCACCGAGTCAGGCTTTTTTGTGCCTGCAAGAATGCAAAAAGCCCCGACAAGTTCGGGGCTTTTCTTTAGCGCGGGAAAATAGAGAGGGCGATTCAAGAGGGGGCATGAACACCCAAAAGAGACGCCAGATTGCAGAGATAGCCTGCAAGCCTGCCAAGTCCCTCACTGCTCGCATGAGCGAGGTGGAACCTGGCAGAAAATCAAATGGACTTGCAGATGTTAAAAGAATGCAGATGCGGTAATTGCAAACGACTTCTCGCCCGTGTGGGTGAGTTTACCGAGCTCCAGATCAAATGTTCCCGATGCGGGACGTTGAATCATGAGAAGGCCACGAGCCTCGAGCGATCGCCTTTGAGCGACATGAGAGCGGAGTTCTCCGCAACCAATCATGCGATTCAATAGGTGAACCAATATGAAGAAAATTGTCAGTGCCTCACTGCTCGGCTTGCTGGTGCTTTTGGGTACCGCCATGAACGCCTCGGCAGACACCGCCATGTCCTGGAACCTGGCAAGGGATGTAATCCTGGCGAAGGAGAGTTCTCCTCCTGACTCTACCTGGTCGTTCATGCAGAATTCTTCCGGGGTGAACAAGGCTGAAAACTACACCGCGCTACCCTACTTCAAAGCCGATACGTGCAGCGGCTTGCCTGCGACCTGCTGGCAAGATCCGGTATCTGGGGCTCATGTGTCGGTTCATTTCAAACCCTATACCTACACCGCGAATGGCACTTTTTCGATCGCGCCCGGCAACGTTGCTTTTCACCCTGGCCAGAATAGCCAGACAGTCATCCGCTGGGCGAGCCCCGTGGCTGGAGAGATAAACATCCTCGGGCGCGTCAACAGCATCCACGATTCCTGCGGTGATGGCGTGGCCTGGTCCCTGAATCTGGGCGACACAGTTCTTCAGTCTGGAAGCTTGGTCAGAGGCACTGGTGCTGTTTTTTCGGCCAGTAAAGTGCCTGTCACCAAGTCGTCTGCCATTTATTTGGTACTCGACAAGAAGGCTAACTACGTCTGCGATTCCAGCACCATCGACATGCTTATCACCCACTAATCAAGGTCATGTTCCCTCGCATCAGGATGTAGTGCGTACCAGGTGAAAGAGGGTGTGCCTGTCCATGCGACCGGGAACAACGCTGTTTGAGCCACCAGCGTAAGTCGCGACAGGTTTCTCGAGTCAATCAAATCCTGTCGCGACACACGGCAAACCGACGTTCACCGCTCCTCCAATCACGCCACATTCGCACCCCCCCCTCGCGCAATCTCAAACCCTGATATCTGAACAGGAAGCCCCCTATGCCCACAGTCATCGACAAGCCGTCGCAGCTGTTTTTCGCCATTGCCGAGACCCTGCGAGGGGCGGGGCTTGGCCTCAAGGTTGGCAGTCCCCAGGACTTCGATGCCGTGCTCGACCAGGCCTGGGTGCTGATTGCGATCGAGCGCGATGCCCCGGGTATTCGTAACCAGGAGGGACGTATCGCCCATGCCCTGACGATCTCGCTGCAAGCTGTAGCGGCTGTAGGGGGCGAGCGGTCCGGGTTCGAGGCCTGCGATTTGGCGAGCGTGCTCAAGGACCTGGCCACGGATAACCGTTGGGGATTGCCGGCAGCGCAGTGCGACCTGCCCATGAACCTCGAGGGCCTGCCTTCGACCCTGATTCGCGGCGAGCAGCAATACCCGGCCTGGACGCTGTCGTTCACCCAGACGCTATACCTCGGGCAGCCATTGCTGGACGACCCGACTGGCATTCCGAAGTTCGCCCGCACCTGGGAAGTCTCGAATATCGATGACCCCGACCAATACCAAGCACTTGAGGGCTGAGCCATGTTTGACGAGCTGCTGCGCATGCAGCTGGGCCCGATCATCGAGCGACTGGCCGAAATGGAAACCGAACTCGATGACTTGCACCGGCGCGCAGAAAACCATTGCCGTATCGGTGTATGCCAGTCGGTCGATGCGGCCAGCAACACCTGCCGGGTCAGCCACGGAGAGCTGCTGACGCCGGCGATCAGGTTCTTCAACCCCAGCGCCGGCGCGCAAAGCGAATCGCGCATTCCTTCGGTGGGCGAGCAGTGCCTGCTGCTCAACTACGGTGGCGGCGACGGCGGGGCCCAGTCGGTGGCGCTGTTCGGCCTCAACTGCGACCGCTTTCCACCGGTGTCGACCCTGGCCGCGCTGACCCGCCGCCAATACGCCGATGGCAGCCAAAGCAGTTATGACGATGCCGGCCATGTCTTGAGCTGGAGCAACGGCCCGACCGCGCTCACCGCCTCCCGCGAGGCGGTCGAGCTGAGCATCGGTCCCGCCCGGCTGGCGATGAGGCCCGAAGCGATCGAGCTGCAGCTGGGCGCGGTGGGCATCTTGCTCGACAGCGCCGGCATTCACTTCAGCGGCCCCCTGGTGGAACACCAGGGCCGCGTCATCAGCCCTTGATAAGAGGCTTCCCATGATTGGAGTCGATAGAAACACCGGCGCCGCGGTCGATGACTGGCTGCAGTTCGTGCAGCGCGCGACCCGCGCCCTGACCACGCCGCTGGGCACCCGGCAGAAGCGCCCTTTGTACGGCTCGCTGATTCCCGACCTGCTGGGCCAGAACCTCGGCGATGACCTGCTGATCCTCGCCCAGAGCCATGCCGCGCAGGCGTTCTACAACGAGCAGAACGGCATCGGCGATTTCGAGCCGCAGGTCATAGTCGCCAGTCGGCGCGGCGCCGGGCTGCTGTTGCGCTTCGCCGGCACCTGGAAAAACCGCCAACAGACGTTCGAGGTCGTGACATGAGCATGCTGATACCCGGTGAACACCAGTTGGCCGAGCCGACCATTGTCACCGTCGATGAATTCGAGCCGCTGCTCGCCGAGTTCAAGACCTTTGTCGTCGATTACGTGGCCCAGCGTTCCCCCGCCACTGCGCAGAAACTGCAGGCCAGCCTGGCCAACGAAAGCGAGCTGCTGACCCTGGCGCTGGAAGCCTTCTGCCTGCGCCTGCAAACCCATGAGCGCAAGTACAACGCCCGCATCAAACAGATGCTGGCCTGGTGGGCCACCGGCAGCAATCTCGATGCACGCCTGGCGGACATGGGCCTGGAGCGACAGTTGCTCGACCCGGGCGATCCGGCGGCCTTTCCGCCGGTCCCCGCGGTCTACGAAAGCGACGAAGATGCGCGCCTGCGCTACTACCTGGCGCCCCACGCACCGGCCGCCGGTTCGCGCATGCAGTACCGCCGCGAAGTCTTCACCCTCGGCGAGCGGCCGACGGTGAAGGTGGACTCCACCGATGCGGGCGTGGTGACCGTCACCTACACCTTCGATCCAGACGGCTTCGCCGCTCAGGTCAAGGATGGCAACGGTCGCCGCACTGCACCGGGCGAAGTGCAGGTCACCGTGCTCTCGCGGCAAGGCGACGGTACGCCATCCGAGGACCTGCTCGAAGGCGTGCGCCGACACTTTGCACGACCGGACGTGAAGCCGGAAACGGATCGGGTGACGGTGCAGGCGGCACAGATCAAACCCTACAAGATCCGCGTGGTGGCCAAGATCAACCCGGGCCCCGATTCCGGGCTGACCCAGGTTGCCACGCAGCGGCAACTGCAGGCTTACGCCGACAGCTGTCATCGCCTGGAAGGGCGAGTGGATCCGAGCTGGATCGATTACACCCTGCATACGGCGGGTGCGGTGCAGCTGGAGATTCTCGAGCCGCTGCAACCGATCGTGACCACGGCTTTCCAGGCACCGTATTGCACGGGGGTTGAAGTGGAGGTGCGCATCTTATGAGTGACGACACTGCTCGCTTGAGCCTGCTGCCGGCCAACAGCTCGGCGCTGGAAAAGGCTCTCGATCTCGGTTTTGCCCGCTTGCTCGAGCGTGTGGACCCACCCTTTCCCGAACTGATGAGCCCTACCCAGACCCCTGTGGACTTCTTGCCTTATCTGGCGGCGGATCGCGGGGTCAATGAGTGGGATGCGGAGGCCAGTGAAGCCGAAAAACGCCTGACCGTCGCGCTGTCCTGGCAGATCCAGCGCCAGGCCGGGACCAACAAGGCCCTGAGCCACGCCGTCGAGTCCCTGGGTTTCATGCCCAACATCGCCGCCTGGTACGAGCAGCGACCGCTGGGCAAGCCCTACACCTTCGATGTGCAGGCAATCATCGTCCGGGACTGGTCCAGCGGTGATCACAATCGCCTGATACGGCGTATCGACGCCGCCAAGAGCGAGCGCGACGACGGCACCATCACCATCGTCCATCAAACCACGGGTGGGTTGCGACTGGCCGCTGGCGCCGATCCTGGCCTGAGCATCAGCGATGACAGCCAGCCTGGGGCCTTGCCCGAGGTCAAGCTGCGCGGATCGCTGAGCGTGAGTTGCGCTGCACATACACCGCTGAGCACTGGCGAACTCCGTCTTGACGGAGCACTGCCTGAATTCGGGCTCGGCGCCCGGTTTAACAGTGCCGGGGTTTCCCAGCACTACACCATTAACGACTACGACCTCAGGGCGCAGCTATGACAGAAGACATTACGCGCTTGGTTCGCTTCACTTCCGCCGGTCTGGATGAAGTGTTGGCGGCAAAGAACCAAGGCTTGAAAGGTGAGATCACCCACATCGGCGCCGGCACCGGCCGCTACAACCCGGACGGCACGGAAACCGCCTTGCGCAACGAGCGCCAGCGAGTGGCGATCGTGGATTACGAGGACCTGGGTTCGCGCCAGCTGCGGATGGCGGCGCTGTTCGACGGTCCGGACGAATACGAGATCGGCGAGTTCGGTTTCTACCTGGCCAGCGGCACCCTGCTGGCGGTGTATTCGGTGGCTGGCAAGCTGCTGACTTACAAGGCTGCTGCTGCACGGGTGCTGCAAAAGTTCACGCTGGATATTTCGCCGCTGCCGGCAGACAGCGTGACGGTGGTGGTGGGATCCGAGAATCTCAACATCTTGCTGACAGAGGAGTTGGCCACTCTTTCGGCGGCCAGTATCGACAACATGGCCCGTGGGCTTGGGGTGCTCTTTCGGGTGAGAGCGCTGGAAGAAAAGGTCATTTGAAAATCAGCAAGTCAGGTTTCGCAGGTGCCGATGGCCTGTCCTTTGGCTCCGAATGGGAAGTGTCTTTGTGAGCAAGATCAATGGAATCTAAGGAGTTAAGACTTTGAGTACAGAACAGCAACTGGCCGCGGTGGTAAGCGCGGCGAATAATTTGACCAACACTGTCACGGGCAAGGTTGGCGAGATCGACAAGGCACTGGCGGACGCCAGACAGCAATACGATGCGCAGCTTCAGGATCTGAAAATCCGACTGCCGCGGCTAGCGATCACCAAGAACTTCACCCTGTTGCCCAATACCGCCGGGACGTTGATTGACAGCTGGGGTATTCATGGGCAGGTCACCACGACGAAGTTGCGTTCGATTACCTCTGCGTCCCAGGCAGTCGGTCGTCCAGCAGCAGACGTTGAGTTCATGCTCAAGGTTCAGGCCGACGTGCGGGAGCAGTTCCCCAATTTCGATATCCGGGCAACGGACTATTGGCGCGGGGCGATCAATGTCTGGCAAATGCAATGGACGGAAATCGACGCCAGTCCCTGGCTCGCCTTTCCTTATGCAAACGACCAGACGTCGGCCGCTGCCGTCGCCGCGGTGCCCTTGAACTCTTATCTGACCATGGGCGCTTTCGTGCGTGTCGTTGATGGATCGATCAGTGGCGCCTGGAGTACCGGTTCGCAGAAAGGCAAATGGCGTTGGTGCTCCGCGACGGTTTCTCCTTCCGGAGTATTCGGTTCCTATTACCACCTGCACCCGATGCGTACTTCGAGCACTGGATTGATTGAAATCATGCTGGCCGGTGCCTGCACCGGCGTAGTCACCGACCCGGGCGACTGGGGCACCATGCTGGCTATTAGTTAAGGAAAAGAACAATGAAACCAACTTTTGTACCTGCTGAACTGCACCCGATCATCAAGTGGGAAATGATTCGCAAGGCTCGCGATGAAGACCTGGCGGCGAGTGATTACGCGGCCATGCCCGACTACCCCATGAACGAGACCAATCGTCCGGCGTTTGCCACCTATCGTCAGGGGCTGCGTGATATCCCCGATCAGGGCAGTGATCCGGACGCGGTCGCCTGGCCGGTCAAGCCGGATTTCCTGAAGTAAGCCCCCCACCGCGAAAGCGGTTTTTTTTCGCCCGCATAAAGCCCCGCAGAGGGGCTTTGGCGCTTTTGCGTCTGGAGAAATTCGTACATGTCCATCCGCCAGCAATACACCGTCCTGGTGCCATTCCCCACCGGTGGCGGCCACTGGTCGAGCGTCGGCCAGCAACTGGAACTGCTCGATGTCGAGGCCAGTGCCCTGCGTGCCGCCGGCCGCCTGGAGCTGACCCGCGTTCTTGAAACGCGCCAACAGGCCGAACCGGCCACCCCATCCACCAAGGCCTTGAAGGCCGCTGCCAAGAAGGCTGAATAACCATGGCTGAGGTTCTGAACTTCGAGCACAACGGCATTACCGTCAATGCCACCGAATCCCCCGAGGCCATGGGTGGCCTGGGTGACAACGTCATCGGTCTGGTCGGCACCGCGCCGAAGGCCGACCCGCTGATTCCGCGCAATGCGCCGTTCCGCATCAACAGCTTCACCACCCAGGCGCTGCTGGACCCGACCGGCGCCGAGCAAGGCACCCTGTATCACGCGGTGTACCAGATCCTCAAAGTGGTCAAGGTTCCGGTTTATGTGGTGATCGTCGAAGAGGGCGCGACCCCGGCCGACACTGTCAACAACGTGATCGGCGGCGTCGATGCCACCACCGGCCGCAAGCTTGGCCTGGCGGCCCTGGGCAGCGTCCCGGAAGACCTGACCATCATTGGCGCACCGGGCTTTACCGGCACCAAGGCGGTGGCCGGTGAGTTCGCTTCCTTCGGCAAGCGCATCAAGGCCCGTGTGGTGCTGGATGGCAAGGACGCCTCGGTCGCCGACCAGGTGACCTACAGCAAGGAACTGGGCGGCGCGGACCTGGGTTTCGACCGTTGCCTGGTGGTGCACAACATGCCGGCCGTGTACTCCAAGGCGGCCAAGAAGAACGTGTTCCTGGCGCCGTCGAGCCTGGCCATCGCCGCGCTGGCCAAGGTCAAGCAGTGGGAGAGCCCGGGCAACCAGGTGACCTACGCCGAAGACGTGTCGCGCACTGTGGAATACAACATCCTCGACACCTCGACCGAAGGCGACCTGCTCAACCGCTACGGCGTCAGCTACTACGCCCGCACCGTGCTCGGCGGCTTCTCGCTGCTGGGTAACCGCTCCATCACCGGCAAGTTCATCAGCTATGTCGGCCTGGAAGACGCCATCAGCCGCAAGCTGGTCAAGGCCGGGCAGAAAGCCATGGCCAAGAACCTGACCAAGTCCTTCATGGACCAGGAGGTCAAGCGCATCAACGACTGGCTGCAGACCCTGGTCGCCGACGAAACCATCCCGGGCGGCAGCGTGTACCTGCACCCCGAGTTGAACAGCGTCGAGAAGTACAAGAACGGTACCTGGTACGTGGTCATCGACTACGGCCGCTACGCGCCGAACGAGCACATGGTGTATCAGCTCAACGCCCGCGATGAAATCATCGAGCAGTTCCTGGAGGATGTTCTCTAATGTTTACCAACCGCGTAAGACAGGCCATCGCGGCCACCCTGCAAGGCCTGCCGTTGTCGGCGACCGTGGAAGAGTTCACCCCGCCGAAGATCGAATTCGAAATGGAAGAGATGCGTGGCGGGCGTTTCATCGGCGAGGAAATGGCCAAGAGCGGCAAGGTGCTCAATGCCAAGTTGACCCTCCAGGGTGTAGGTCCGGAAATCATGCTCGCCCTCGGCGTGAGCGTGGGCGACGACATTCTGCTGAATGTGCGTGAAGCCGGCCAGGACCAGGATGGCAACACCTACTTCACCTACCACACGGTCGGCGGCAAGTTGAAATCCCTGGAAGAGACGATGCTGAAAATGGGTGAAAAGCCCAAGACTAATCTGGAGCTCAGCTGCCGTACCTACAACCGCCTGGAAAACGGCGTGCCTGTGATCGACATCGACGTGCGCACCCAGAAGTTCGTGCTCAACGGCGTCGACATCCTCGGTGATGCCCGTCGCGCCGTACTGATGCCTTAACTCGCAACACTCCCCTCCTGCTAGGAGCGAGCACGCTCGCGATGACGGCCTGACAAACGACATCGCATCCGTTGGCCGATCCTTATCGCGAGCACGCTCGCTCCTACCCTTTACCAAGGAATTCCTTCATGTCCTGGACGCCTCCGATCCATGTCCTGCTGTGCCCGATCACTGCCGACGACGAGTCGCAGATCGCGCAGATTCAGCTCAAGCCATTGTTCTACGCCGCGCAGAAAGAAGCGCTGGCCCGCGCCGGCGACGATGAGGACGATCAGTTCTTCGAGCTGGCCAAGCTGGCGACCGGCCTGTCAGTGAAAGAGCTGGATCAGCTCAAACGACCGGATTACGTGAGCATTGCGCAGTACGTTCACGAGATGTCGACCCGTCCGACCGCCCACTTTCTCAATCAGGCCGAGGATCAGGTCAACGAGGACAACCCGGACCAGGTGCAACTGCTGCTGCCGCTTGCCGTGGCCGGCCAGGACGTGACCTCACTGACCCTGGAAATGCCAGCGCTGCGGGCGACCAAAGCGATGAAAAAACTCAAGACGGCCAAGGAGCGCGCTGAGTTCATCACTGCCCATTGCACCGGCCTGATGATTCCCGACCTTGGCCAGCTGACGGTGCCTGACTGGACCCAGCTGCAGGTTCGCATCGACGATTTTTTAAACAAACCGGCGGCCTTCTTTCGGAGCGCGACATCGAAGTGATACTCGATGTGGTGCCGCTCATTTACTCGGTGAGTGAAGCGGAAATCCTGGAGTGGGACGCCGGCAAGGCATTACGCCGCTACGACATCGCGATCACTCGCCTTGGCGTGAAACAGGAGTAGAGCGGGATGGCGGACGATAAGTTTTCGCTCAGGTTCACCGCCGTCAAGGAAGGCTGGTTGACGTTCGGTGACCCCAGGTCGGTCGACCTGAATACGCCCGCCGCAGGCATCGCCTCGGCGGGTGGATTGGCAGCAGTGTCCAAGGATCGGCTGCCCGACCTTGGCCAGGCGCTGGATACCCTCAGCGCCGATATCGGCTTGCTGGTGACCAGCCTCGATTCCCTGAACCTGACGCTGTCGTCGCAACGCCTGCGGCAGGCGGTGGTGTCCGGCCAGGCGGCTGGCGCCAAGGGGGAGTCGGCAGGCGGACAGAAAAGCGCGGGCAAGGCAGGTGGCGGCATCGAGCCGCCGAGCCTGCTCAAGCCTGCGATCAGCATGGATTCGGCGATGGCCGATCTGGGGCGCGTACTTGATCTCTCGCCGTCTCGGCGCGCGGAGGTGGTACGGGAGAACCAGCGCAAGGCCAGCACGCCGCTGATAGCCGCCGGCGGGACGACCGCCGTCGATCTGGCCAAGGTCGAGTATGCGGCGGCCAAGGCAGGCATCGGCAGCGATCAGCACTCTGCGCAAGACAAGCAACAGGCGTTGCTGACCTTTGCCGGTGCCGCGGCGATTACTGCAACGGCATTCAAGGTATCGGCCATCGATGCCGGGGAGATGATGGCCGGCTGGCGTACGTCGATGAACCTCGACGCCAGACAGGCCCTCGATCTGGCGGATGCGACCAATCACCTGGGCAAGGCCCCGGGGGATGCCGAAGCCGCAGATATCGGCGCCATCCTCCAGCGTCATGGTGGCGCAGCGGCCTCGGCCAAGTTGGCACCCGAGCAAGCAGCGGCGCTTTCGGCGGCGTTGCTCAACAGTGGTACATCGAAGGCCGATGCAGGCCTGGCGTTCAATAACATCGTCACCGCCCTGGGCAAGGGCGAGCAGGCTTCCGCGGCTCAGCGAGCCGCCTGGAGTGAACTGAAGCTGGATCCCCGGGCGGTCGCCGACGGGTTGCGCGAGAACGCCCAGGGTACGGTGATATCGGTATTGGCAGCCTTGAACGCGCAACCCGCCGAGAAACGCTCGACACTGGCCGGTGCGTTGTTTGCCGAAGGCGATCAGGCGGCATTGCGCCTGTCGCGGAACCTGCCAGAGGTTCAGCAAACCTTCTCCCTGGTGGCCGACAAAGGCCAATACGCGACATCGAAGCTGGGTGACAAGGGTTCGGTACGGCAGTCTGCATTGGCGCAGTCGAACACCCAGCAAACCACCTGGAACCGCTTCGAGGCGCGCACCGAGCGGCTGACCACTGCCGCGGGCAACGCGTTGGCACCGGTAGCCGACAGTACGCTTGCTCCTCTTGGCGAGCTGGTGGATGGCCTTAGCGAACTGGCCGAAACCTTTCCCAAGGTCACGGCCGCCATCGTGCTGCTCGGCGCGGCGCTGGCGCCATTGATCGGCAAGCAGGCCAAGGCGGTGGTGGACGAGGTGTTCAACCGCGGCGCCAAGCGCATCCTTGACGGTTCAGGCGCTCGCCAGCCCGGCGCTCCAGGTCCTTCGGGCGGTCCAAGTGCTCCGAGTACCCCGAGCGGTCCGAGCATCGATGTTCCGCAGGAACAACGTTCCAAAGGCAAGGCCGCAAAGAGGGCCGCTAAAAGACAGGCTGCCCAGAACGCGCTGAAAGCCACGGTCGTTGCTCCAGGTGCAGGTTCGTCCTTTGCCCTCGGTCTGGCCGGACCACAGGCCTCGGTTCGTTCCCTGAGCCGCAGGGCTCCAGGGCCGGCGAAGTACCTCGGCGCCGCGGTGGATGTCGCCGAAGGCCTGGTGACCGGCGATACCCGGATGCTCGCTTCTGGCCTGGGAACCGCTGGTGGCGGCTGGGCGGGGGCTTCCGCGGGGGCTGCCTTCGGCGGGGCGATCGGCAGTGTCGTTCCCATCATCGGAACGGCTCTCGGTGCGGCCGTCGGTGGACTGTTCGGCGGCTATTATGGCGGTGACTACGGCGCCAGCCTGGGCGACAAACTCGGTGCCCTGGTCGATCGCCTCAGCTCGCCGGAGCAGGTCAAGAACGGCCTCGTGGGCACCCAGCCGGTGAACCCGGCGGGTGCCGGTCAGGCAGTCAACCAGCCGATCACTTTCGCCCCGGTCATTCAGATCAGCGGGCCCGATCAGGCCAGCTCCCAGCACATTGCCGACCTCGTGCTGCAACAGCTCAGGGCGCAGTTCATACCCCTGATGATGACCGATCCACTCGCGGTAAGACGCGGTGCCGCCTTGAGCGATGGAGGTGTTTGATGCGACAGCAAATGGTGCTGGGCAGTTTTATTTTCGGTCAGTCGCGGGGGTTCGCTTACAGCTCCCTGGTGCGCAAGTCGGGTGGTGGTTGGGTGAGCCTGGAGATTCTCACCAGCAAGCCTAAATCCAGCCAGACCGGTCAGGGCCTGCAAGGACTGACAATCACTGGCAAGTCCATGCGTGCGATCGCCATGACGCGGCTCGATGAGTTGCGTGCCTTGCAGGCGTTGCGGGTGCCGCTGCCGCTGGTCGATGGCATCGGCCGCAACTGGGGCCTGTGGCGAATCGACAGTGTGTCCGAGAGCCAAAGCTACGTGATCGATGACGGCACGGCGATGGTCAACGACTGGGTCATAGAACTGACGGAGTTCATCAATGCGTAAGGTCAGAAGCATTGCCGGCGATTCGGTGAACCTGTTGCTCTACCGCGAGCTTGGACGCAGCGACGATGCCGCCGAGGAAGCGCTCTGGCGGCTCAACCCCGGGCTGGCCGAGCACGGGCCGGTGCTGCCGGCGGGGCTCTGGGTGAGACTGCCCGAGCTGGAAACCCGGCCGGTACTCGCGACGCCGGTATCGGCCTGGGATTAAGGAGGCGACATGGCACTTGGATTTACGCCGTCGGTAGAGATCTACGGCGCCAACGCGGCGCTGCTCAATGAGCGCCTGGTGCAATGGCAGCACATCGATGCGGCCGGGATCGAATCCGATCAACTGACCCTGACCCTCGATACCGAAGGGCTCGACGGGCTGCCCAGCCTGGGCGGCCGCATCGGCCTGCGGGTCGGTTACCTGGAGTCGGGTATGGTGGACAAGGGGCAATTCATCATTGTCCGACGCACACCCTTTCTGTACCCGATGCGCCTGGTGCTGGTGGCCACGGCCGCGCCGTTCAAGGAGAGCGATGAGACGGGTTTCAGGCGTCGCCGATCGGCCAGCTACGGGCCGATCACTCTTGGTGCGTTGTTTCGGCAACTGGTCACCCGACACGGGTTTTCGCCGCGAGTAGCGCCGGAGCTCGATGGGGTTGCTATCGCTCATGTCGATCAGTCCAACGAAACCGACATGAGTTTTCTGACACGCCTGGCCAGGGAGTACGGCGCGGTGACCAAACCGGTGAACGGCCTGTATGTGCTGGCCCGCAGCGGCCAGGTCAAATCCCTGTCGGGCCAGGCGCTGCCGGACGTGCGTTTGTCGGTGACCCGGGATAACCGGCCGGGGGATTCGGCCTTCATCTCGGCCAAGGTCGACGAGGAAAGCCGCTCGAAATTCCAGGGCTGCCAAAGCACCTGGTGGGACAGCGCCGCCGCCAAGGAGCGGGTGGTCCAAGTCGGTACCGCGCCCTTCAACAAACTGCCCAAACGCCGGGCCAGCGAGCAGCAGGCCCTGGCCGCGGCTATCAGCGAGATGCGCAGGCAGGAGCGTGAAGCGCGCAATATCCAGATCGAATGTCCTGGCAACCCGGCGTTGTCGGCCGAGGGGCTGGTGCTGCTCGACGATACCTGGCCCGGCTTCATGCGGGGACGCTGGTCGATCAAGAAGGTGACCTCCAGCGGCACCCGCACCCAGGGCTACCGCTGCACCATCTCGGCCAAATGCCTGGAGCCTCAGCCGGACTGAGTGTGCCCGGCCCAAGGGCGGCCTGATCTCTGGCCGTCCGCAACCTTCCTCCCTGTCACCCCCCCTGATAAAGCTCAAGCGCATATGGGGGGAGGGGAGTGTTCGCCCTTTGCGCATCCGCCAAGGGCTGTCGGGTAGCCCTCGGTTTTTTATCTCATTCGATTCTGGAGCTTCTTCATGAAGATCACTCCGATCCTCACGCAGCTGCGCGATCACTGCCCCGGCCTGGCCAATCAGGCGGCCGTCGGCGTCGATCTCGCGCTGCTGCAAAGCAATACCGCGTTGCCCACCCCCAGTGCCCATGTGACGCCGCTCGCCGATCTGGCCAGCCCGAGCACCGGGCAGAACGTTACCCGCCAGGCCATCCGTGACCGCTTTGTGATCACCCTGGTACTGGACGCCAGCGATGGCCGGCAGGCCCTGGAGCAACTGGAGAATCTGCGTGCCGAGTTGTGGCGGGCGCTGGTGGGGTTCAAGCCGGGCGCGGACTACAACCCGATCGAGTACGACGGTGGCGAGCTGGTTTCGCTCAGCGCCACGCGGTTGTTCTATCAGCTGCGCTTTTTCGCCGAGTTCCAGCTGGGACGCAACCTGGCCAGCCAGCCGGCGGAAACCTGGCGTGAGCGTGAACTGGACGGCTTGCCGTCCTTTACCGGGGTCACGGTGCGGGTCGATGCCATCGATCCGGCGGACCCCAACCTGAAACACCCGGGGCCCGACGGGCGCCTGGAACTGACTTTCTCTGGAGACGTAACGCAATGAGCAACCGCATCACTGTGCTGCCGGCCGCGGGCCGCGCCGTGCCGGACCCCGAAGCCGGCGACCTGCTGCCCCTCGAAGGCCGTGAAGTCGACGACAACGCCTGGTGGCGCCGGCGTCTGGCCGATGGCGATATCACCCTCAAGGCTGCGAAGTCGGCCAAACTACAAGGAGCCAAATAATGGCGATCGGATTCAGCAATATTCCGGCGGACATTCGTGTGCCGCTGTTCTACGCCGAGATGGACAATTCGGCGGCCAATAGCGCTTCTTCGGCCATGCGCCGACTGATCGTGGCCCAGGTCAACGACAACGTCGCGCCTGCCGAAACCGGCAAGCTGGTGCTGGTGTCCAGCGTCGCGCTGGCCAAGAGCATTGGCGGTCAGGGCTCGATGCTCGCCTCCATGTACGAGACCTGGCGCAAGACCGACCCGATCGGTGAGATCTGGTGCCTGCCGCTGCACAACGTCGAAGGCAGCGTGGCCAAGGCCGAGCTGAAGTTCACCGGCGCCGCCAGCGAAAGCGGCGTGCTCAACCTGTATGTCGGTGGTGTGCGGGTTCAGGCCGCCATCGTCAATGCCGCCACCGCGGCTCAGGCAGCCAGCGCGCTGGCGCTGAAAATCAATGCCGCCGCCGACCTGCCGGTGAGCGCCGCCGCGGTCGAAGGCACCCTGACCCTGACCGCCAAGTGGACCGGCGACAGTGCCAACGACATCAGCCTGCAGCTCAACCGCCTGGGCAAGAGCAATGGCGAAGAAACCCCGGCTGGCCTGAGCGTGACTGTCGGCAAAATGGCCGGCGGCGCTGGCGTGCCGGATCAGGTCGCTGCCCTGGCGGCCCTGGGCGATGAACCTTTCGAGTTCATCTGCATGCCGTGGACCGACACCGCGACCCTCAACGCCTGGCAAGCCGTCATGGACGACAGCACCGGTCGCTGGTCCTGGGCCAAGCAACTGTTCGGTCACGTCTACAGCGCCAAGCGCGGCACCGTCGGCACCCTGGTGGCGGCCGGTCAGACGCGCAACGACCAGCACATCACCATCCAGGCCCTGGAGCCGGGCGTACCGCAGCCGTTCTGGGTGCAAGCCGCCGCACTGGCCGCGCGCACTTCGGTGTTCATCTCCGCCGATGCCAGCCGTCCGACCCAGAGCGGCAGCCTGCCGGGTGTTGATCCGGCACCGGCCAGCGAGCGTTTCACCCTGACCGAGCGTCAGTCGCTGCTCAGCTACGGCATCGCCACCGCTTACTACGAAGGCGGTTACGTGCGCATCCAGCGTTCGATCACCACCTACCAGAAGAACGCCTACGGCCAGGCCGACAACTCCTACCTGGACAGCGAAACCATGCACCAGTCGGCCTTTATCGTGCGCCGCCTGCAAAGCGTGATCACCAGCAAGTACGGGCGCCACAAGCTGGCCGCCGACGGTACCCGCTTCGGCGCCGGCCAGCCGATCGTGACCCCGAGCACCATCCGCGGCGAGCTGATCGCCCAGTACGCCAAGCTGGAACTGGAAGGCCACGTGGAGAACGCCGAGCTGTTCGCCGAGCACCTGATCGTCGAGCGCGACAGCCAGGACCCGAGCCGGGTCAACGTGCTGTTCCCGCCGGACTACATCAACGGCCTGCGAGTGTTCGCGCTGCTCAACCAATTCCGTCTGCAGTACGACGCGGCGGCCTAAGCCGAGCCTCTTTCACTGCGCTTTTCCAGCCCGCCTCGCGCGGGCTCATTTTTTGGGAGAAACACCATGGGTCAACTGATTGCGGGCACCTGCTACGTCAAAGTGGACGGCGCTCAACTGACCATCAACGGCGGCTGCGAAGCGCCGCTGATGTCCGTGAAACGGGAAACCATCGTGCCGGGTTTCTACAAGGAAACCGACATTGCCCCGTCCTTCAAGGTCACGGCGCTGCACACCCCGGACTTCCCGCTCAAGCAGCTGGTGGCCGGTTCCGACATGACCGTCACCTGCGAGTTCAGCAACGGCAAGGTCTACGTCCTGGCCGGCGCCTACCTGGTGGAAGAGCCGGTTTCCAAGGGTGACGACGCGAGCATCGAACTGAAGTTCGAAGGCATCAAGGGGACCTGGCAATGAGCGATAGCGTAAAGCTGCGTGTGGCCATCGAAGCCCACGGCGAACCGCTGACCGAACTGACCCTGCGCCGCCCGACGGTGCAGGAAGTGCGGGCGATCAAGGCGCTGCCGTACAAGATCGACAAGAGCGAAGAAGTCAGCCTCGACATGGACGTCGCGGCCAAGTACATCGCGGTCTGTGCCGGCATCCCTCCGTCCTCGGTCAACCAGCTGGACCTGGCTGACCTCAACGCCCTGAGCTGGGCGGTCGCGAGTTTTTTCATGAGTGCGGCATCGGAGCCATCAGCGACCTGATCGCGGTTGCCTATGACCTGGCCTGGTTCTGGAAGGTTGACCCCGAACAGATGATGGCCAGGCCACTGGATGTGCTCCGGGAGTCCCTGGAGCACGCGCAACGGATCAATGCGATGCAGCAGGTGCAGTGATGGCGAAAAAAACGAGTAAAGCAAAGCAGGTGAAGGCTGCCAAAGCCGAGGAAACTCCAAAACCTCAGAAGCTTGAAAATGGGCCAGCTGTCGAAGCCACGACCGACATGGTGGTGGTCGCCAAAGGTGCCGAAAAGCTGGACAAGGAAATCACCGGCATTCGCGGCAAGATCGCCGGTTTCAAAAAGGACCTGGAGGACAACGGCCTCGACAAGCTGAACTTTGCCAGCCTGATGGAAGGCACCGGGTTGGTCGCTCCGTTTGTGAAGGGCATCAAGTCGGCGATAAAGGCCGAGGATGAACTGGTGGCGGCCAATCTCAAGGCTCAAAAGCTTGAGGTACCGGATGTGGTTCGAGGCACCACGGCCATCAACCTCAAAAATTTCAGTGAATCGCTGGATGCCGTTTCTCTGAAGGTCGGGCAGGCCCTGCTACCGGCGGTCAACAAAATCGTCGTCGAGTTGCAACCGCTGTTGACCTCGGTCGGACAGTTCGTGGCGAACAATCCGGCACTGGTCGAGGGGCTGGCCGCCGCTGCGGTGGCTTTTACCGTCGTGACCTCGGCGGCAACAGCGATGGCGGTCGTACTGGCCGCATTGACTTCTCCCGTCGGCTTGGTGGCTGCAGGGATAGCCTTGGCTGCGGGATTGATCGTTGCAAACTGGGCACCGCTTTCTGGTTTTTTCAGGAGGCTGTGGCAGGGCATTCGACCCGTGCTTGTACCCATGGCGGACTTCTTCAAGACCCTGTTCGCGTTCACCCCGCTGGGGCAGGTTGCGAACAACTGGGGGCCGGTCAGTGCTGCTTTCGGGGATATCTTCTCGGCGATAAAAACGGTGGCCGGTGGCGTCATCGAAGTCTTGAAGTTTACCTTCAGCCTCACACCAATGGGCGCGATCGTAGCCAACTGGGCGCCGATCTCGACGTTTCTGGCAGGACTTTGGCAAACCATCAAAACGGCTGCGACTCCGTTGGTGGCGTTTTTCCAGGAGTTGTTTTCCTGGACACCTATTGCCTTGATTGCAGCCAACTGGGGCCCATTGACGGGTTTGTTTTCGGCTATCTGGGGCTTGCTCCAGGCCTTGGCCGTACCCGTGGCGGAGTTTCTGCGGGGGATTTTTGCGTGGACGCCCATCCCGCTGATCATTGCCAACTGGGGACCGATCACCGAGTTCTTCGCTGGTGTCTGGGATGGCATCAAGGCCTCGGCGATGATCATGTATGCCGCGCTCTATAAGATCTTCGAATGGACCCCGCTGCCTCAGATCATTAAGAGCTGGGAGCCGATCACTGAGTGGTTCTCCACCTGGTGGCAGAAGCTCAAGGCGATCATCGAGCCGATCAAGGAGTTGCTGGGCGGAAGCGTTGGCGGCTTCATCACCAAGATCACCGGGAAAGTGGAAAGCCTGACCGAACACCAGCTCAAGACCAATGAGCAAGACAGGGGGGCCTTGGCCCCGGTGTTTTTCGGTGGTGGTGAGGAGCCCGGTCAGACATCGAGTGTGCTGCCAGGCAAATTGCCCAAGGTCGCATCTCTCGCACCAGGTGCTCTGCAACAGAACTCCAGCTTGCTGCTGCAACAGAGTGCGGCCAACAACCGCACGCAATTGCAGGGCGGGCTGACGGTGAGCTTCGAAAACGCCCCGGCGGGCCTGCGTACCAGCGCGCCGCAAATCAACCAACCCGGCGTGGCGCTGTCGTCGCGTGTCGGCTACCGCTCACTTTCGCTAGGAGGTTCCAATGAGCTGGCGTGATCGTTTGTTGCCGGCGTCGTTTCGTGGCGTCGGGTTCTGGGTCGACCAGGCGAAAACCCCGGTCGGCCACAAGGGCCAGTTGCACGAGTACCCGCAGCGTGACCTGCCGTTCTACGAGAGCCTGGGGCGGCAGGCGCGGACCCACGACCTGACGGCGTTCATTGTCGGCGCCGATTGCCTGGAGCAGCGTGACAAGCTGCTCAAGGCGCTGGAGGAGGGCAGCGGTGAGCTGGTGCACCCGTGGCTGGGGCGCCTGCAGGTCAAGGTCGGCGAATGCGAGATGACCCAGAGCCGCCAGGATGGCGGCCTGGTGACCTTCGCCCTGAAGTTCTACCCCGACCAGCCGTTGCAGTTCCCCAGCGCCACGGTCAACACCCGCCAGCTGTTGCTGGTGTCGGCCGACAGCCTTATCGGCTCGGCGGTGCGCCGCTTCGAGGAGGCCATGACCCTGGTCAAGGCCGCGCGCATCGGCATCGCCGATTTGCGCAACAGCCTCAAGGAGGTCTACCAGACCATCGAGCAGGAGCTCAAGCCGCTGATCGACACCTACCGCGATCTCAACCTGCTGGTGCGGGCGATCAAGGATTTGCCCAAGGAAGTGAGCGCCGAGTTCAAGGGCTTGCTGGGGGACATCAAGGACCTCAAGGACTATGCGCGCAACGGTTATCGCGGCGTGCTGGCCAACGTTTCGCAGCAGGTCGAGGCGGTGAAGAAGATCGACACGCCGAAACTCACCACCGGCAAGGACACCACCGCCGCGGCGCAAGCCATGGCGGACCTGGTGCAGGATGCCGTGCTGGTGCGGATCGCCCAGGCCGTGGCGTCGCTGCCGGTGGCGACCCCGGCGGTCAAGCTCAGCGGTACGCCGTCGCTGGCCAAGCAGGCGATCCAGCCGGTGACCCGCGCGGAAGTGCCGGTGGCCGATGAGGTGCTGGCGTTGCGCAACTCGATCAACGAGGCGATCTGGCAGGCGGCGGAAAAAGCCGACGCCCTGCACTACGAGGTACTCAACGGCCTGCGCCAGCTGGTCTACGGCCACCTCACCGCGGTGGCTTCGTCCGGCGTGCGGCTGGTGGTCAAGAACCCGATGCAGAGCCTGCCGACGGTGGTGCTCGCCTATCGGCTGTTTGGCGATGCCACCCGGGCGGCCGAAGTGCAGCAGCGCAACGGCGTGGCCCATCCCGGTTTCCTGCCGCCGACCAACGTCAAAGTGGCGGGGGAGTGACCCATGGGCAACTTCGATAACCGGGTGCTGTTGACGGTGGACGGCCAGGATTACGGCGGCTGGAAAAGCGTCGAAATCAGCGCCGACCTGGAGCGGCAGTTTCGCACCTTCAAGCTCGACGTGACCTGGCAATGGCCGGGGCAGACCCTGGACCAGCGCATCCGTCCCGGCGCCAAGTGCCAGGTGCGCATCGGCGCCGACCTGTTGCTCAGCGGCCATGTGTTCAAGGCGCCGATCAGCTATGACGGTCGGCAGATCGGCCTGAGCATCGAGGGCAGTTCCCTGACCCAGGACCTGGTGGATTGCGCGGCGATCAACCAGCCCGGCCAATGGCGCGAACAGAGCCTGCTGAAAATCGTCCAGGCCCTGGCCGCGTCCTACGGCGTCGGGGTGGTCAGCGAGATCGCCGAAACCACGCGGCTGAGCAGCCACAGCATCGTGCCTGGGGAAACCGTGTTCCAGTCCATCGACCGCCTGCTGACGTTGTTCCGGGTGTTCTCCACCGACGATGCCGAGGGCCGGGTGCTGTTGGCCCGGCCGGGCAGCGGTGGGCGCGCGGTGGATGTGCTGGAGCTGGGCAAGAACATCCTCTCGGCCAGCGCGCCGATGGACTTCAGCCAGGTGTTTTCCGAGTACCGGGTGATCGGCCAGCACAAGGGCAACGACCAGAAAAGCGGCGCCGCGGTCAGCGAAGTGTCGGGCGTGGCCAGCGACAGCACGGCCAAGCGCAAGCGGGTCACGGTGATCAATGAGCCGGCGCAGCTGACCCAGGAACTGGCCCAGCAACGGGCTGACTGGGAAAGCGCCATTCGCACCGGCAAGGCCCTGACCAGCACCTACAAGGTGCAGGGCTGGCGCCAGAGCAACGGTGACCTGTGGCGCCACAACACCCTGGTGCGGGTGATCGACCCGGTGCTGGGCTTCGACCAGGACCTGCTGATTTCCAAGGTCACCTATTCGCTCTCCGAGCAGGGCTCGATCACCACCCTGCAGGTGGCGCCGCCTCATACCTTCGACGCCAGCCCCGTGCCACCCAAAACCTGACGTCGTTCCCCTTATGCATGTGTAGGAGCGAGNGCGATAGCGCTCCGCCTGACACCCCGTGCCGCCTCCATCGCGAGCAAGCTCGCTCCTACAGAGGTCAAGGAAAAACCATGAGCCTACTGACACGCCTGTTGGCGCGCGGCACCGTCGTGCTCGCCAACTCGGCCAACAAACTGCAATCGCTGCAAATGCGCCTGACCGCCGGCGAAGTGAACGACGACATGGAGCACTTCGAACCTTACGGCTTCACCAGCAATCCGCTGGCCGGCGCCGAAGGCATCGCCACCTTTCTCGGCGGCGACCGCTCCCATGCCGTGGTGCTGGTGGTCGCCGACCGCCGTTTTCGCCTCAAGGCCCTGGCCCCTGGTGAAGTGGCGATCTACACCGACGAAGGCGACAAGATTCATTTCAAGCGCGGGCGGATCATCGACATCGAGACCGCCACGCTCAATATCCGCGCCAGCAGCGCGGTGCACATCGACACCCCGACCCTGACCCAGACCGGCAAGATCGTCTCCCAGGGCGACCAGGTCGCTGGCGGCATCAGCCAGATCAAGCATGTGCATGGCGGCGTGCAGTCCGGTAGTGGGCAGACCGGCGCGCCGGCGGGAGGCCAATGATGTTTATCAGCCAAGACCTGCACCGCGCACTGACCCGTTCCGTGCTGATCAGCCTGTTCACCTGGCGCCGTGCGGCGGACGACGACCCGCTGGATGACGAGGAGCGCTTCGGTTGGTGGGGCGACAGTTTTCCCACCGTGGCCGACGACCGCATCGGCTCGCGGCTGTGGCTGCTGCGCCGAGTCAAGCTCACCCGCCAGACCCAGCTCGACGCCGAGTTCTATGCCCGCGAAGCCCTGCAATGGCTGATCGACGATGGCCATTGCCGTGCGGTCGAGATCATCAGCGAACGTCTCGACGACCAGCGCCTGAACCTGCGCACGACGCTGGTCCTGGCCAGCGGTGAACGCCTGGACATCAACCCCGATAACAGTTGGCAGGTGACCTATGCCCTTTGATACTCCTTCGCTGCCGGTGCTGATCAAGCGCACCCAAAGCGACCTGGCCAGCGATGCGCTGCGCCAGTCCGATGCGCAAGTGCTGGCCCGCGCCCTCGGTGGCGCCGCCTATGGCCTCTACGGCTACCTGGACTGGATCGCCGATCAAATCCTGCCGGACAAGGCCGACGAGTCGACCCTGGAGCGCATCGCCGCGCTGCGCCTCAACCAGCCACGCAAGGCCGCCCAGGCGGCCAGCGGTTCGGTGAGCTTCAGCGCCGCGGCAGGCGCGGTGCTGGACGTCGATACCCTGCTGCAGGCCAGCGACGGCCGCACCTATAAAGTCACCGCCGCCCGCACCACCAGCGCCGGCAACAACAGCACCACCGTCCAGGCCCTCGACGCCGGCACCCTGGGCAACGCCGAGGCCGGCCTGGAGCTGATCCCGGTGCAACCCATCCAGGGCGTCGGCAACAGCTTCACCGTGCTCGCCCCCGGCCTGAGCGGCGGCGTCGCCGCAGAAAGCCTGGAATCGCTGCGCGCGCGGGTGATCCGCTCCTACCGCATCATCCCTCACGGCGGCTCGGCCCAGGACTATGAAACCTGGGCGCTGGAGTGCCCGGGGATTACCCGCGCCTGGTGCCGTGGCAGCTACCTGGGGCCGGGCACCGTGGGGCTGTTCGTGATGCGTGACGACGATGCGCAACCTATCCCGAATGCCGAGCAACTGGCGGAGGTCCAGGCCTACATCGAACCGCTGCGCCCGGTGACGGCCGAATTGCATGTGCTGGCGCCGCAGCAGTCGCCCGTGACCTACAGCCTGCGGCTGTCGCCGGACACCAGCGCGGTGCGCGCGGCGGTCGAGGCCCAGTTGCGCGATCTGCACAACCGCGAGGCCGGCCTGGGCGACACCTTGTTGATCAGCCATATCCGCGAGGCTATCAGCAGTGCCGCCGGCGAGAACGATCACCGGCTCAGCGTGCCGGCCGCGGATGTCCCCGCCGCCAGTAACCAGTTGCTGACGTTCGGAGGTTGCGTATGGCTGGAGTAAGAACCGCCGCGCAATACCAGAGCCAACTGCGCAGCCTGCTGCCCAGCGGCCCGGCCTGGGACCCGGAGCGGGTGCCGGAACTCGAGGAGGTGCTCGAAGGCGTCTCCCAGGAACTGGCCCGCCTCGACGCCCGCGCCGCCGACCTGCTCAACGAAATGGACCCTGCTGGCGCCAGCGAACTGGTGCCGGACTGGGAGCGGGTGATGAACCTGCCCGACCCCTGCCTGGGTGCGACCCCGCTATTCGACGACCGCCGCCTGGCCGTGCGCCGGCGGCTGCTGGCCGTCGGCAGTCAGGCGCTCGCCTACTACGTCGAGATCGCCCGCAGCCAGGGTTACCCCAACGCCACCATCACCGAGCACGAAGCCCCCCGCATGGGCCGTGCACGGTTTGGCCAGGCGCATTTCGGCACCTGGCAGGCGCAATTCATGTGGACGCTCAACACCGGTGGACGACTGCTCCTGGGCCGGCGTTTCAACGCCAGCTACTGGGGCGAACGCTTCGGCATGAACCCGGGCTCGGCCCTGGAATGCCAGATCCACCGCAGCGCACCGGCCCATACGCGGGTGCACATCAATTATGACTAGGGGATAGACCGATGGATTATCCGAAGAGTGTGCCCAGTGCCGGGTTGGTGAATGGGCAGTTTGTCGATGAGAACCCGCTGACCGGCACCCCGGGCTCGCTGATTCCGGCGGACTGGGGCAATGGGGTGACCCAGGAAATTCTCAACGTCATCAAGGCGGCTGAACTGACGCCGAACGAGGTGAAGACTGACCAACTGCTGCAAGCGATCCAGGCAGTCGCCGCCAAAGGCTGGAATCAGGACCTGGCATTGCCGCTCAATGCCTTGGCATTGCCGACCGTGGCGACGGCCGATGCCCGCCTGGCAGTGACGCCGACCGCGGTTTCGACCAGCGGCGGCAAGGTGTCTATTCCTGCTGGCGTGTATATCAGCATCGGCCAGGAAGTGGTGGCCGGCCAATTGGGCCGCTCACGCACCTTCATGACCAGTGCCTGGAGCAGCGCGGAGCTGCTACCCAGCTCGGGGTATTTCCTCAGGGCACAGGTGATAGGTGGTGCCCTGACGTTTTACATGCAGCGCGGAACCCTCTATGACACGCCTCCCGACTCGCTTAAAGGCGTCGTCAATGGCAGCGCCGGTGGCGGCTTTCAGTCGACGCCGCTGGACATGTGCCTGGCCTGGGTAGTCACTGGTGCACCCGGTACGGCGCCCGTCGTGCGCCAGATCTACAACCGGGCACGCCTGAGCTGGAGTCAGACCTTGAATGGTTCGGGTGCCATCTTCCTGCCCCTCGATCCGCATGCCCGCGCTGCGCGCTTGATCGCGGGCAACCCGACGCCCTCCGCCGGCGCCGTTACTTCGATGTCGTTCCCTCAGGTTGGCTGGCTGGGCGCTAACTATTGCTTCCTGTCACCGGTTTCCACCATCAGCTCGAACCATGCGAGCGGCTGGACAGATCCTGCCAATCCGACCCCTTGCATCCTGTTCACCAACAACGTGGTGGGCGATGTGACGGTCACCTCACTGACCGCCAGCTTCGATCACACCCAGTTGCGGTCCCTTTGGCAGTCTTACCAGGCGGAGCACCTGCTGGGCGCCAATAACGCCGAAAGCGACGAGTTGTTGATGAGCATGGGCATCAAGACCCACCCGATTACCGACTATAGCGCTGGTATTGCCGTCAACTTTTCCAATGCCGTCAACGTTCAACTGTCCTGGGAGCTGATTCGATGAGAGTCATTCAAGAGATGCATCAGTTTGAAGGTGAAATGCGGCCTGTTCAGCCATCGCCCGAGCATGAGTGGGACGGTGCTCAATGGCGGCTTGTCCAACTGGCAGAAACTTCTCCAGGGAAGGCGGTAATAGCCGAGCCGACAGAAACCTCGGTAGCGATCATCGAAGACCCCGTAGAGGACTCGGCAATCCAGGAGCGTAAATGGCGTCAATCCGTTTTAACGGAGACTCAATGGCTGTTGGCCCGTCATCGCGATGAACAGGAACTGGGACGTGTGACGACGCTTACGGCCAAGCAATACCTGGAGCTCCTTGAATATCGGCAAGCACTGCGCGACTGGCCCCTCATCACGAGGTTTCCCTTGGCCACTGAGCGTCCCCTCGTTCCAGCTTCGTTAGGGAACATTCTTCAGTTCAGCTAACGGATTGAGCGCCGTATTTCCTTTAAACAGATCACCTGCAGTCAATGAACTCCGACACCCAAATCAAGAGGGTGTTTGGTTGGCCTATGCAGGGTTCTTTAGGGTGCCGGCCAGTGAGTTGGCTAATAAAGAAGTTATCAGGAGCAAGACATTGGATTACCCAAAGAGTGTGCCCAGTGTAGGGTTGGTGAATGGAAGGTTTGTTGATGAAGACCCACTAGCCGGCACGCCAGGTTCGCTTATTCCGGCAAGTTGGGGGAATAGCGTTACCCAAGAGGTTCTCGGTGTAGTTCAGGCGGCAGGTATGACGCCGGACGAGGGGGCGAATGATCAACTGCTGGGTGCATTACGCAGTTCAACGCTCTTTTCTACGCCTCCGCGCTTTGACGTGAGTCGTTCGGTTGCTACTCCGGAGTTTGTACAGCGCGCGCTGGGTAATTACTCCAGCGCTCGAGGAATATCGGAAAGCACGCAACTGACCCTTGCCGATGTCGGTTGTTCGATCGGCCTCGGTGGGACCACCGGTTATACCGTCACCCTGCCGGATGTTTCGACTGTTCCAAGTGGCGCGATGATCAGTTTGCATTGTCGTAATAGTGCGGTGGTTACGATTGCTAGCAAGAGTGGGGCGCAAATCAGTCCGCAAGGGAATTTTCTGAATTCCATTGTAATGAGTAGCGGCGAAAGCGCGAATCTGGTTCGGGAGTCAGGTGTCTGGACCCTTTATGGTACGGCCAGTCTTAAATACTCCGCGCTGTATGGGGCTCAGCTTTCGACAGCGGGATATCAAAAATATCCGAGCGGATTGATTGAACAATGGGTGTTAGGTGGGTCTGACGCCAATGGCGTTATGTCCCTGTCACTACCCATAAAGTTTCCCAATGCAATATTGGGAGGTATTGCTGACGAAGGCTATCCCGCAGGTTGGGGCGGTGCGAACGTTACGGTCTGGTCGTTTGATTTGAATGCATCAAATACTTCAACAGCTGTTGCCCGTGTCCGATCGGTCGAAGTTGGGACCATCAGAGTTGCCGCGGGGATAACCGGGCGCATCGTTGTGTGGGGGCGATAGTCATGAAGATTTACTTTTATGCCAAGACCCTTGGTTTTGATGTGGTCGCATTTTCCAATGACTCTCCGCCAGAAGGTGCGGTTGAAATCAGCCAGGCGGAATATGCCGAACTTTTTGCTGGGCAGGGTGTGGGCAAGCTTATTGCGGCCAATGACAATGGCGCTCCTATTCTTGTGGACCCTCCTGGCCCATCGCCGGAGCTGTTGATTTCGATTGAGCGCGTCTGGCGTGACTCGGAGTTGCTCAAGACCGATGCGCTGGTCGCCAGGCATCGTGACGAGCTTGAGTCTCAAGCCGCCACTACTTTGTCCGATGCGGACTACAGCGCTTTACAAACCTACCGTTGTGATTTGCGCAGTTGGCCAAAGTCCCGAAAGTTTCCTGCCGTCACAGATCGGCCCGTGCTGAGAATGACTTCCGGCACTACAGGGGCGACGGTGAAAAGAAAGAGGGTGAGAAAGCCGGTGCAGGTGACCGAGTCCGTTTGAGTTTGTCGGTTCTGTGTTGGGCTTTGCCGAACGCTGAAGTTTTTTATGTTTAATTTTGTATGAGGGCTAGACAGTGGACTACCCAAAGAGTGTACCTAGTGCCGGTTTGGTAAACGGAAAGTTTGTCGATGAAAATCCGATCGCTGGAACGCCAGGATCTCTGATCCCCGCGAGTTGGGGGAATGCGGTCACCCAAGAGATTGTTAATGCAATCGATGCGGCAGGAATTTCTCCTGTGGAGGATCAGAACAATCAACTGACGCTGGCCATCAAAGAGCTTGCCAAGCTGGATCCGTTGCAAGCATTTCCGGTTCAGGTCTATCGAAAGAACCATGTGATTAATGGGAACTTCGATATTTGGCAGCGCGGCTCTGCTAACCAGGGGACCAATATTGGAGGGTATGTTGCAGATCGGTTTCGTTGTGACTGGAATGGCAATGCTGGAGTCAATATTTCGCGTCAGAGCTTTACTCTGGGACAAACAGAAGTTCCCAATGAACCGCGATTCTTTTTACGTTGGCAGCAAGTCACGGCCGGTGCTGGGGCAAATACACATAAGATTTCACAATATATTGAGTCTGTCAGAACTCTAGCCGGAAAGCTGGCAACCGTGACTTTCTGGGCGAAAGCCGATGCAGAGAGAAATATCACGGTGACGGTGACCCAGTCTTTTGGTGGCGGTTCTGAGTCTGTGGTCACGACTGTGGGAGTGTTTAAACTGACCACTACATGGGCGCGTTATACAGCGACTGTGAAGATTCCATCGATTGCCGGAAAAGTCCTGGGCGGCGCGGAGAACGACTCTCTTAGGCTGGCCTTCGATCTGCCATTGAATGTCCTGCAAACCATCGATCTGGCGCAAGTTCAACTTGAAGAGGGCGTGGTCTCAACGCCTTTTGAATTGAGAACTCCCGCCGAAGAATTGATGCTCTGTCAACGTTATTACGAGAAAACACTCAGACAGGACGTTCAGCCAGGCGATACATCAAGCTCTGCTGCTGGAGCTCTCATATCTATCGTCATGGAGGGGCAGATAGGCTCTTTTTCCCAACCCTTGGCACAGTGGTCTTTCAAGGTGGAAAAAAGAACGACTCCCAGCATTGCCTTGTACAGGATCTCGCAGAGCGGAACTGTTGGTCAGTGGCGCTCCGGGAGCGACGCGATTTCGTCCGGCAATGCGCGTCCCTATTCAATCTCTACACGAGGAGCCTGGGTATATAACTCGGATGTGGCAGTGGCACCTCAGACCTATTACATCCATGCAACGGCAGATGCCGAACTATAGGGATAAAACCATATGAGCTATCAACTGACCGCTAATGGGGTCTATCGCCTTGCCGATTCGGTTTTTATTCCAGAAGACTTGGCCAATCGCGATTGGGCTGCCTACTTGCAATGGCTGAGTTATGGAGGAGAGCCGCAAGCGATCACGATCAATACTGAGTCGGACGGGGCTGAGCGTGTCTGGCGTGACTCGCAGCTTCTACAAACTGATGGCCTTGTCGCGAGGCATCGTGATGAATTGGAGGCTGGGGGCGATACAACGATCTCAACTGCTGACTATGAGAGCTTACAAGCCTACCGCCGGGCTTTGCGTAGCTGGCCGGAGTCCTCAGATTTTCCTTCTGTTGTCGCAAGACCGTCTCTCAATATCGGTTTGGTTTCTGCTCTTGCTGTATCGACAGCAGGCGCTTCTGTGCGGAAAGCCGAGGCGATTGAGCGGGCATGGCGCAGCAAGATGCTGGAGTCCACTCAGTGGCTGGTTATTCGCGATAACGAAGAAATGGACATGGGCGAAGGTACGACGCTGAGTACCGAGCAATTCAAGGAGCTGCTGGCCTATCGACAGGGATTGCGGGATTGGCCTTCGGCCGCCGACTTTCCGAACGCCGAGTATCGGCCTGTCGAGCCAGGTTGGCTTGAACCTGTTCTGCAGGAGCATAAATGACCCTGTCTGTTCTGAGCGTCCTCGATACAGAGGAGATGGAGTGAAATGCCTGTCACCCTTGAAATGATTCAACGCATCATGCCCAACGCCCGCTCCCAAGCGGGCGTTTTTGTTTCTGCGCTTAACACCGCCATGGCGCACCGCTATATCAACACACCCAAGCGCATGGCCGCCTTCCTCGCACAGATCGGTCATGAGTCGGGGCAGTTGCGTTATGTGCGGGAGCTGGGTAATGACCAGTACCTGAGCAAATACGACACCGGCAGCCTGGCGGCCCGTCTGGGCAATACCCCGGAGGCCGATGGCGACGGCCAGAAATACCGTGGCCGTGGCCTGATCCAGGTCACCGGGCGCAACAATTACCGGCAATGCAGCCTCGGACTGTTTGGCGACGAACGTTTGCTGGCGTTGCCGGAATTGCTGGAGCAGCCGCAGTGGGCCGCCGAGTCGGCCGCCTGGTTCTGGCAGCAGAACGGCCTTAACGAACTGGCCGACCGCGACCAGTTCAACAGCATTACCCGGCGGATCAACGGCGGTTTGAACGGGCTGGAGGATCGTCTGCAGCTCTGGGCACGGGCGCGGGAGGTGTTATGCCAGCCTTCGGCCTGATGCCTCTGTCTTACCGGGCAATGGCTGTCGTTGCGCTGCTGGCCGTGGTGGCCGGCGTGGCCGGGACGCTGGCCTGGCAGGTCCAGGATTGGCGCTTTGGCCGGCAACTGGCGGAACAGGCCAGGCTGCACGGTGAAGCGCTGAATCAGCTGAACCTGGCGGCGGCTGCCCGGCAGCGGGGCGAGCAGGACAAACGCCTGGCCCTGGAGCAACAGCTGCAAGCCAGCGATCAAACCCACTATCGAGCCTTGAGCGATGCACAACGTGATCAAGGTCGCCTGCGCGACCGTCTTGCCACTGCTGATCTGCGCCTGTCAGTCCTCCTCGACACCCATGACAGCGCCGCCGGCTGCACAGTGCCTGCCACCCCCGCCACCGGCGGCCTGGTTCATGGAGCCCCGCGAGCCCGACTTGACCCGGCGCATGCTCAACGAATTGTCGCCATCACCGATGCCGGCGACCGGGGACTGATCGCCCTGCAGGCGTGTCAGGCCTATGTCAGGGCGCTGGGCCGTTAAACATTTTGATCCGCTGCGCGCCTTGCAAGCGCCTATCGCTCGTGTACGGTAAGACCTCCGCCAACCCGATCAGGAGAGGACCGTGAACGAAATCACCCAGCTTGCCGCTGAACTTGGCAGACGCTTGCAGGTTCTGAATACCCACGTCACCACCGCCGAGTCCTGCACCGGTGGCGGGATTGCCGAGGCCATCACCCGCATTCCCGGGAGTTCGGCCTGGTTCGAGGCGGGTTATGTGACCTACTCCAATCGGCAGAAGACCCAGCAGCTGGGGGTGCCGGAAGTGTTGTTCGCTTCCGTCGGCGCGGTCAGCCGCGAAGTGGTCGAGGCGATGGTGCGGGGCGCGCAGGGCAAAAGCAGGGCGCGTTATGCCGTGGCGGTCAGCGGTGTGGCCGGCCCGGATGGCGGCTCGCCGCAGAAGCCGGTGGGCACCGTATGGCTGGCCTGGGGCGTCGGAGAGGCGGTAACGGCCGAGTGCCGACACTTCGCCGGGAATCGGGACGAAGTCCGCCGACAAACGGTGAAGGCCGCGCTAGAGGGCTTGCTGCAACATGCCGCGGCAGAAATCTCAAAACAGGGGTAGGCGATCCACGAACGCTGTGGAATAATACTGGCTACTTATACAGGTGTTGGCCGTCAGGCCTTATTGATTACGTGAGGACTTTAATGGACGACAACAAGAAGAAAGCCTTGGCTGCGGCCCTGGGTCAGATCGAACGTCAATTCGGCAAGGGTGCCGTAATGCGTATGGGCGATCACGATCGCCAGGCGATCCCGGCCATTTCCACTGGCTCTCTGGGTCTGGACATCGCACTCGGCATCGGCGGTCTGCCAAAAGGCCGTATTGTTGAAATCTACGGTCCGGAATCGTCCGGTAAAACCACCCTGACCCTGTCGGTGATTGCCCAGGCACAGAAGATGGGCGCTACCTGCGCCTTCGTTGACGCCGAGCACGCACTGGACCCGGAATACGCCGGCAAACTGGGGGTCAACGTTGACGACCTGCTGGTTTCCCAGCCGGACACCGGCGAACAGGCGCTGGAAATCACCGACATGCTGGTGCGCTCCAATGCCATCGACGTGATCGTGATCGACTCCGTGGCGGCGCTGGTACCCAAGGCCGAGATCGAAGGCGAAATGGGCGACATGCACGTGGGCCTGCAGGCTCGCCTGATGTCCCAGGCGCTGCGCAAGATCACCGGTAACATCAAGAACGCCAACTGCCTGGTGATCTTCATCAACCAGATCCGTATGAAAATCGGCGTGATGTTCGGCAGCCCGGAAACCACCACCGGTGGTAACGCCCTGAAGTTCTACGCTTCGGTTCGTCTGGATATCCGTCGTACTGGCGCGGTGAAGGAAGGTGACGAAGTCGTAGGTAGCGAAACCCGGGTCAAGATCGTCAAGAACAAGGTGGCTCCACCCTTCCGTCAGGCTGAATTCCAGATCCTGTACGGCAAGGGTATCTACCTGAACGGCGAGATCATCGATCTGGGCGTGCTGCACGGTTTCCTCGAGAAGTCCGGTGCCTGGTACAGCTACCAGGGCAACAAGATCGGTCAGGGCAAGGCCAACTCGGCCAAGTTCCTGCAGGACAATCCGGAAATCGGCAATGCCCTCGAGAAGCAGATTCGCGACAAGCTGCTGGCTCCGAACGGGGATGCCAAGGCTCTGCCCGTCAACGAGACCATCGATGACATGGCCGACGCGGATATCTGATCGATCCGATGACCGCCGTACTCGATACCCTCGTCGCGGTGCGGCGAACCGCAATGGACCTGCTCGCGCGACGCGAGCACGGTCGAGTCGAGCTGACGCGTAAACTGCGTCAGCGCGGCGCCCCTCCCGAGATGATCGAAACAGCCCTTGACCGTTTGACGGAAGAGGGACTGTTATCCGAATCCCGCTACCTCGAAAGTTTCGTTTCCTATCGTGCCCGTTCCGGCTACGGCCCCATGCGTATTCGCGAAGAACTCAGCCAGCGCGGTTTGCAGCGTGCCGATATCGAACTCGCCTTGCGTGAGAGCGGCATCGATTGGCAAGCGCAGCTGGAAGAGGTCTGGCAGCGCAAATTCGCCGGGCATTTCCCCATAGATGCCAAGGAGCGGGCCAAACAAGGCCGCTTTCTGGGCTATCGGGGATATTCGATGGACATGATCGGCCGCTTGTTGAGCGGCCGAAGGGTGGACGACTGACCTGTAGGGCCCGCGAGTCGAATGCGCGGGCCGCTGCTTCTCCGCTCAAGTGACCTTGATCGGTTCTCTGCTGCGTTGTGGCGTCCTGGCCTGATTCACTGCCCAGTTTTCCGGCAGGTTGATGAAGTCGATCAGTTCGCGCAGGCGACCATTGTCGCGGGCGTTGAAGGTGAATGACAGGCGTGCCAGATGGCTGAACTCCGGTTCGTTGTGTTCCTCGACATTGTAAGCATGTTGATGGAAGCGATCGCTCAGGCACAGGTCGGCGAAAGCCGTCTGCATCTGCTCGAGCGCCGGTTCGCTGAGCTTGTGATTCATGCGAATGACAAACTGATGTTTCAGCCAGCGACTGGAGTGGAAGTTGCTGTAGAACTGGTTGATTTCCTCCACCGCCTCCTCGGTGTTGTGCGCCAGGCGCATCAGCTTCATGTCGGTTGGCAGGATGTAGCGGTTGTTCTCGAGCTGGTTGTGGATAAAGTCCAGCGCCCCTTGCCAGAAGGTCCCTCCCGGGACATCCAGCAGCACTACCGGTACCAGCGGGCTCTTGCCGGTCTGGATCAGGGTCAATACTTCCAGCGCCTCATCGAGCGTGCCAAAGCCACCCGGGCATAACACCAGGGCATCGGCTTCCTTGACGAAAAACAGCTTGCGGGTAAAGAAGAAGTGGAAGGACAGCAGGTTCTCTGTGCCGTCCACCGTCGGGTTCGCATGCTGCTCGAAGGGCAGGGTGATATTGAACCCCAGGCTGTGATCGCGACCGGCACCTTCGTGGGCCGCGGCCATGATGCCGCCACCGGCACCCGTGATCACCATCAGGTCGGAGCGGGCCAGGGCCGCGCCGAGTTCTCGTGCCAGGGCATACAGCGGGTGTTCGATCGGCGTGCGCGCGGAGCCGAATACCGTCACCTTGCGTCGCCCCTTGAACTGTTCCAGTACGCGGAAAGCATGTTCCAGTTCGCGCAGGGCCTGCAGGGTGATTTTTGCGTTCCAGCGGTTGAGGTCGTCCTGGGCCATGCGCAGGACGGTGAGAATCATGTCGCGATAAAGAGGGATGTTAGGGCTATTGGGGGCGATCAGGTTGAGTTGTTCTTCGACCTTGCTGAGGTCGATACCGTTGCTCTGAAAATGACGACTGAGGAGGTCATTCGGTTCGTAAGGCATTCAACTTCTCCTTCTGCACAGAACCTTTGACACGAACGAAGCATTCGTTGGTGTCACGACACTGCATGTGTCGCTGTCAACCCGACATCGGCGGCTGATTCGCCAGGGTGGGAAAACCCTGCCGTGGCCAGCAGGCCATCCATACAGGTTCTGCTATTCCTTGATTTAGAAAGCATCTGCACTGCAAGACGCGCTTGGGCGGCCTCCGGATCCACCCAGGAAAAATCAGCATGAACACTTTGAAATCTAGACCTTCATGATGATTCGCGCTGACTTGATCATGGCCCTTGAAAGTCGAGGCTGGCAATCACTTATTGACAGTGGCATGCAGTGTTTTCACCGCCTGTCTGAACGCATACCGACCGCTGGAGGCTCTGATTTACTAGGTTACAGCGCCAGCAAGACAGCTTGGCGTCAAAGGGCAGGATGCACAGGTCGGGGTTGTCGCGCAGGTAATGGCGAGTGGGGGCACGGAGGCTGGTCATGCACAAAGTCGTGCTGGATATAGATGCGCAGCTGTATCAACTGCTGAAGTCAGCGGCAGACGCCAATCATCTGACTCTTGAAGAGGAATGCCGACGCCGGCTTGAAGGTGGGGAGCGCCGTTCGAGCTATTTGCAGGCCCTGTTGGCGGAGCTGCGGGCCGATGATCAACAGCGGCACGCAGCAGGGAATTGAATCACTTTTTCTTCTTGGTCGGGGCCGGGCAGTCCGACTCCTGGAAACGCGCCGAAGCGACCGGGCGGTTGGTCCGGTTCTCGGTGAATTCGTAGCGCATGATTGCGCCCTTGGCCATCAGCTTGCGGTAGTTCGGGTCACGACAAACGCTGGCACCCAGTTGCAGGTACACCGCTTTGGGGTTGGCGCGCATTTTTTCAGCGTGTTCGGCCTGGACGCTGAGGTGGTTGATCAGCTCCTTGCCTTCTACGGTATAACCCTGGTCGAGGATGTTCTCGTTGACTTCCCGAGGCGTGCCGACGTTACTTTCCTCGGCGGTTTTCTGCAGGGTCTTGTTCAGTTCGAAGTCTTGCAGCGATGCAGCCTGAGCACTGAACGGCAAGGCCAGCAGAAGGGCGGCGGTGGGAACGATAAAGCGCAACATGAAACTCTCCTGGTTCAGTGACTGATGCTTCGACCAGTCACGCGACTGTGCGTTCAGTGGCGGCGAATTATAGGGGAGCGAGGGTAGGCGGTACAGGTTTGAGCAGACAGCTCTGATAAACTTGTGCGACTTTTCAGCTTTCCGAGTTCCTTTCGTGTCGATTCCTTCTTTCTGCCAGGGCGGCTTCTAATGAGTCACGCCGTTTCCCGCCTGCGTGCCCAACGTCTCGCGCGTGCTGTCAGACCTTTTACCGCACGGGGTTCCCGGGCGGAACGCTGTGCGGGTTGTCGGGTGATTCCCAGCCACTGCATGTGTGCCTGGCGCCCCAAGGTTTCCGCGCAATCGGCGATGTGCCTGATCATGCATGACGTCGAACCCATGAAGCCGAGCAATACCGGCTGGCTGATCGCCGATGTCATAGAGGACACCCTGGCGTTCCCCTGGTCGCGAACAGAAGTCGACCCACAATTGCTGGCCTTGCTGGCCGATCCCCAGTGGCAGCCTTATGTGGTATTCCCCGGAGAGTTCGTCGCGCCACAGCGGGTGGTGAGCGAAGTCCGCCTGGAGGAGGGCAAGCGCCCGCTGTTTATCCTGCTGGATGCGACCTGGAGCGAAGCGCGCAAGATGTTTCGCAAAAGCCCTTATCTTGAACACCTGCCGGTCTTGAGCCTGGAGCCCGAGCAGTTGTCGCGCTACAAGCTGCGGCGTTCCAAGCGCGATGACCATTTCTGCACCGCGGAGGTTGCGGCGCTGTGCCTGGAGCTGGCCGCGGACCGGCAGGCCAGTGAAGTACTGGATGCCTATCTGGATGTGTTCAGCACCCATTATCTGTCGGCCAAGTTCCAGCTTGAGATCGACCCTGATGATGAGACGCACACATGCCTCAAGCCTTTTCTGTAAGGCCTGAGGCAAGGGGCTGGAGTTTTTTCGGCCAGAGTTGTGCCACCAGTATCCCCCTCAGCATCGAGGCACAGCCGCGCAGGGCGTGGCTTTACGTGATGGCACCCTTGTTAGTTAGCAAGCTAAGATGGCGCACAGCCCGAAGCTTGACCACCCCGGCTTCGCTGGGCATGCTTGGCGCCGATTAGGGCGCGACCTATCCTTGAAACGCCGTATTTACGGGCTCTTGGCGTTGATCGTGCTCTTTGGGTGCAGCATTCTGGCTGACACCTGTGTTGCCTTGGCGAGGACCGAATGCATCGGTTCTCCCATAAAAAACAGGATCATTTGAAAAATGGCCACATACGAAATCCTGATTGCCGATGACCACCCCCTCTTTCGTAGCGCACTGCATCAAGCGGTGACCCTGGGCCTCGGCCCGGATGTCCGTCTGGTGGAAGTGGCGAGCATTGCCGAACTGGAAACCCGCCTGACCGAAAAGGCCGATTGGGACCTGGTGCTGCTGGACCTGAACATGCCTGGCGCCTACGGTTTTTCCGGCCTGGTGCTGTTGCGCGGGCAGTACCCGCAGATTCCGGTGGTGATGGTGTCGGCCCAGGAAGAAGCATCCGTGATGGTGCGTTCACGTGAATTTGGCGCCAGCGGTTTTATTCCCAAGTCCAGTTCTCTCGAAGTCATTCAACAGGCCGTGCGCAGCGTGCTCGACGGCGACGTCTGGTGGCCGCCGCAGGCCTTCGAACAGGTCAGCGTCTCCGCCGAGGCCAAGGCGGCCAGCGAAGGCCTGGCGAGCCTGACGCCACAACAGTTCCGCGTGCTGACCATGGTCTGCGAAGGCTTGCTGAACAAGCAGATCGCTTATGAACTGAGCGTTTCGGAAGCGACCATCAAGGCCCACGTGACGGCGATCTTCCGTAAACTGGGGGTGCGTACCCGCACTCAGGCGGCGTTGCTCCTGCAACAACTTGAGTCAATTTCCAGCCAGTAACCGGCTCTTTCTTCACGCTTTTTTGACTTTGGTTGAACTAGCTTTCCTATTCCTTATTGTTCTAGTTGCCTAACTTATGTCGCCTTTCAAAGGTCAAACCGGTCTTAAACGCATCCTCAATGCCTCGGGGTATTCCCTCGATGGCCTGCGGGCCGCCTTCACCGGCGAAGCAGCGTTCCGTCAGCTGGTGCTGCTCAACGCGATTCTGATCCCCGTGTCTTTCCTGCTGAATGTCAGCCGGGTCGAGCGGGCGTTGCTGATCGCGGTCTGCCTGCTGGCGTTGATTGTCGAATTGCTCAATTCGGCGGTCGAGGCGGCGATCGACCGTATCTCCCTGGATCGCCATCCGCTGTCGAAAAATGCCAAGGACATGGGCAGCGCCGCGCAACTCGTGGCTTTGAGCATGATCACCGTGGTCTGGGCCGTGATCCTGATCTAGGGAATGCTCGGCAGCACGATCTCGTCGCTGCGCTGCACCCCGGCGGTAAAGGCGCGGCAGAGCTCGAGGAACTCGCGCATCGCCGAGGTCTGGTACTTCTGTTTGTGCCAGATGAAGTAGAACTGCCGGGCCAGGTCCAGGTCCGGCGTCTCGACCGGCACCAGGCTGCCGCGGCGGAAGGCGTCGCGCAGCGCCAGTCTGGAAATGCAGCCAATCCCCAACCCCGACTCCACCGCGCGCTTGATCGCTTCGGTGTGTTCCAGCTCGAGCCGGATATTCAGCGCGCTGCGGTGATGACGCATGGCCTGGTCGAAGGTCAGGCGTGTGCCCGAGCCCTGTTCCCGCAGAATCCAGGCCTCGTGGGTCAGCTCTTCCATGCTCGCATGGCCGCGTTTAGCCAAGGGGTGCTGCGGGGCGCAGAACACCACCAGCTCATCCTCGACCCAGGTTTGCACTTCGATGTCCGGGTGGCTGCAGTCGCCTTCGATTAGACCCAGGTCAATTTCGTAGTGGGCGACCTGTTGCACGATATGCGCAGTGTTCTGCACATGGAGTTTGACCTGGCTCTCCGGGTGGACCTGCATGAAGCTGCCGATCAACAGGGTCGCCAGGTAGTTGCCGATGGTCAGGGTCGCGCCCACCGACAATGAGCCGAAACCGGACTTGCCGTTGAGCAGGTCTTCGATTTCCTTGGCCTGGTCCAGCAACGCCACCGCCTGGGGCAGCAGCTGCTTGCCCAGGGCGTTGAGGCTCAGGCGTTTGCCGGCGCGATCGAACAGCTGGCAACTGGATTGCCGTTCGAGCTCGGTGATCGAAGTGCTCGCCGCCGATTGGGACAGGGCCAGCAGGCCGGCAGCACGAGAAACGCTCTCTTGCTGGGCGACGGCGACGAATACTTGCAGTTGACGGAGAGTAAATCGCATATCGATATAACCGATAACCCTTATCTTAATAATCCAGTTAACAGATATTGTCGCCGCCTTTAGAATGCTGTGCAATTGCGCTCGGCTCGCCTGTCGCAGAGCAGGCGCCGACAACTTTCCAGGAGTCCCCCGTACATGAGCAACATGAACCACGAGCGTGTCCTCAGTGTTCACCACTGGAACGACACTCTGTTCAGCTTCAAGTGCACCCGCGATCCGGGCCTGCGCTTCGAGAACGGTCAGTTCGTGATGATCGGCCTGCAACAGCCCAACGGCCGCCCGCTTATGCGCGCTTACTCGATCGCCAGCCCGAACTGGGAAGAGCATCTCGAGTTCTTCAGCATCAAGGTTCCCGATGGTCCGCTGACTTCCCAGCTGCAGCATTTGAAGGAAGGCGACGAGATCATCATCAGCAAAAAGCCTACCGGTACCCTGGTACTGGATGACTTGAAGCCTGGCAAACACCTGTACCTGCTCAGCACCGGCACTGGCCTGGCGCCCTTCATGAGCGTCATCCAGGATCCGGAAACCTACGAGCGTTTCGAAAAAGTGATCCTGTGCCACGGCGTGCGTTACGTCAACGAAGTCGCCTACCGCGAGTTCATCACCGAGCACCTGCCACAGAACGAGTTCTTCGGCGAAGCGCTGCGTGAAAAACTGATCTACTACCCGACCGTGACCCGCGAGCCGTTCGAGAACGAAGGCCGTCTGACCGACCTGATGCGCAGCGGCAAGCTGTTCAGCGATATCGGCCTGCCGCCGATCAACCCGCAGGACGATCGCGCCATGCTGTGCGGCAGCCCGAGCATGCTCGACGAGACCAGCGAAGTGCTCAACAGCTTCGGCCTGACCGTTTCGCCACGCATGCGCGAGCCGGGCGACTACCTGATCGAGCGCGCCTTCGTCGAGAAGTAAGCGACTCGCAGCACAGAAAAAGCCCGCGTTGCCTGAGAAGGCAGCGCGGGCTTTTTCGTTTCCGGCTGCCGGTCAGCGCGCGGGAACCACTTCCAGGACCTGGATCAGGCCCGGCTGCGGGTAGTGCCAGCGCACGTCGAGGTCCCAGAATTGCGCGCCGTATTCACGCTCCGGAGTGGGCGTCTGGTAAGCCGGGCGCGGGTCCTGGGCCAGGCACTGTTCGATCAGCTCCACCAGTGGTTCCTGCAGGCGTTGAGCGTGCGTATGGGCCTGTTGCAGGGCGTTGTCGCTCCACTGCACCGGGATCAGCTCCGGCGCCGCGCTGGCGATGCTGTTGCTCGCGCTGTCGATGATGTCGGCATAGGGCACGTAGGGCTTGATATCGAGAATCGGCGTGCCGTCCAGCAGGTCGATGCCGGAAATCCATAGGCGATTGGCTTCGACCTTGTCCAGCTTGACCACCGACTGGCCGATGCCGTTGGGGCGGTGGGTGGCGCGGGTAGCGAATACGCCCATGGACTTGTTGCCGCCCAGGCGCGGCGGGCGGACCTTGAGCCGCGGTTTGTCTTCCAGCGCCTGGTGAAACAGGAACAACAGCCAGACGTGGCTGACCTGTTCCAGGCCCTGCACCGCGTCGCCCTGATCGAAGGGCGCCACCAGCTCCAGCACGCCACGGGCCGCCGGGGCCAGTTGCGGCTGGCGCGGGATGGCGAATTTTTCCTTGAAGCAGGAGCGCACGAAGCCGATGGGGGAAACGCTGTAGGTCATGGTCTGGAATCGAGACAGGGAAAGGACGCCATGATAACCCGAGAGCGCTGTCGGAGCCGTGTGAGCAAGCTCGCTCTTACAGACCGCGCAGGCCCTGTAGGAGCGAGCTTGCTCGCGATAGGTCCTTACAGACTGAACCCACCATCCAGCGGAATGATATTCCCGGTCATATAGGCCCCGGCGGTGCTCGCCAGGCTGATGGCCAGGGCGGCCATCTCCTCCTCGCGTCCCCAGCGTTTCATCGGGATCAGCGCCGTATCCTCGGCCAGGGCCTGCTGGTCGTTGCCGATATGCTGGGTCATCTTGCTCGGAAAGCGCCCGGGGGCGATCACGTTGACGTTGATGTGCTGGCTGACCAGTTCGCGGGCGAGGATCCGCGACAACTGGTGCAGCGCGGCCTTGCTCGGGCCATAAGCGTAAGCCTGCTCGCCAAAGGACGAGATCCCGGCTACCGAGCCGATATTGATGATGCGCGCCGGGTTGGCCGCGGAGCCTGCCTTGCGCAGCAGCGGCAGGAATTGCTGGATGCAGCTGAACACCGAGGTCACGTTCAATTGCATGACCTTTTCCCAGCCCTTGACCGGGTAGCTTTCCAACGGCGCGCCCCAGGTGGTGCCGGCGTTGTTCACCAGGATATCCAGTCGATCGACCTGGGCTTCGAGGCGGGAGACGAGTTGTTGTATGCCTTCTTCGTTCGCCAGGTTGGCGGACAGGGCGTGGCAGCTGCCCAGGGCCCCGAGTTCCGTCGCGGTCTGCTGGCAGGCTTCGGCATCGCGGGAGCAGACATAGACAGTGGCGCCGGCCTCGACAAAGGCCTTGGCGATCATCTTGCCGATGCCGCGGGTGCCGCCGGTCACCAGGGCGGTACGGCCTTGCAGGGAAAAGTAGGGATGCATGGCGAATCCTGAGGGCTGAGGGTCAGTGCATACCCTAGTCGTCAGTCGCGATGAGCGGAGCCATTATTGTGCGGGGGAATGAAGGGTCATGCAGGGCGGTGGCCGAGGGTGGCCACCGCGGATCGAGGAGGAATCAGCTGCGAATGCGCAGGGTCAGGCCCTTGAGGAAATTGCGCAGCAACTGGTCGCCGCAGGGGCGGTAGTTGGTGTGGCCGAACTTGCGGAACAGCGCGCTCAGCTCGGGCTTGGACACCGGGAAGTCGGCGGCCTTGAGGATCGCGTGCATGTCGTCTTCCTTCAGCTCGAAGGCGACCCGCAGCTTCTTCAGGATGATGTTGTTGGTCACCGGCAGTTCGATCGGCAGCGGCGGACGGCTTTCGTCCTTGCCGCGCTTGAAGATCACCAGGCCGTCGAGGAAGTGCGCCATGACCTCGTCCGGGCAATGCACGAAACCTTCTTCCTCGTCCTTTTTCAGGTAGCCGACGATGTCGTTCAGGCTCACTTCAAAACCGGTGAGCTTGATGATCTCGACGACCTTCTTGTCGCTGATGTCGAGCATGTAGCGCACGCTGCGCAGTACATCGTTATGAATCATGTCTACAGTCCTGGTCTGTTCACGTTGAGCGCCGCAGGCAAGCGCGGCGTCTGAATGGGTGTCGGCCTAGAATTTCTCTTTGGCGGACAGGTAGCGCCATTGCCCGACCGGCACCTTGCCGATGGAAACCCCACCGATACGGATGCGGCGAATGGCGACGACCTTCAGGCCTACCGCTTCGCAGAGCTGGGCGATCACGCCCGGTTGCGGGTTCTTCATGGCGAAGCGCAGGCGGTTTTCGTTCTGCCAGCTGGCCTTGACCGGCGGCAGTTCCCGTCCCTTGTAAGTCAGGCCGTGGTTCAGGCGGTTGAGGCCGTGGGCGACCATCTCGCCTTCCACCTCGACTACGTATTCCTGCTCGATCTTGGCCGCATCGGCGGTCAGCTTGCGCAGGATCTTCCAGTCCTGGGTGAACACCAGCAGGCCGCTGGCGTTGGCTTGCAGGTCGGCACTGGCGGTCAGGCGCAGGAAGTGGCCCTTGAGCGGCCGTTTGCCGAAGCGGTGTTCCTCGGACAGGCTGGCGGCGCTCAGCGACTGCATGGCGCTGTCGACGTCCTGGCCGGCCGGCACGTTCAGCAGCAGGGTCACTGGCTCCGGCGCGGTGGCCTTGGCCTGCGGGTCGAGTTCGACTTTCTGGGTGTCGACCTTGAACTGCGGCTCGTCGATGACCTCGCCATCCACGGTGACCCAGCCGCCCTCGATGAACAGCTCAGCCTCCCGGCGGGAGCAGCCGACGAGTTCGATGAGGCGTTTGGAGAGACGAATCGGGTCAGTCATGACAGGGGCCGTAACAAAAGGGGGCAGGCATTGTACCTGCCCGGCGCCGGTTAATCGCGGGTCCATTTGCCCGCTGTGGCTTTTAGCCGCGCACTGCCTGCTGCTGGGGCTGTTTCAAACGCATGTGCAGCAGCGGGTAGGGCTGGCCCATGCCGTCGTGCTCGGAGCGGCCGATGATCTCGAAGCCCTGCTTGAAGTAGAAGCCCAGGGCTTGCGGGTTCTGCTCGTTGACGTCCAGCTCGTCGGCGTTCAGGTGTTCGATGGCGTACCTGAGCAATTGCTTGCCCAGGCCCTGGCCGCGATGGTCGGGGTCGATGAAGAGCATTTCGATCTTGCCGGCGGCGACCCCGGCGAAGCCGGTGATGTGCTGGCGCTGATCCCGGGTGCAGATCAGCATCACCGCATCCAGATAGCGGTTCAGCACCAAGTTTCTCAGCAGTTCGATGTAGCTGTCCGGCAGGAAGTCGTGGGTGGCGCGCACCGAGGCCTCCCAGACCCGGGTCAGTTCCGGGTAGTCGCTGTGTTTCGGGGTATGGATGACCGAATGATGGCGCATGCCGCCTGCTCCTGTGTGGTGACGCATCCGTGGTCCTGAGCAAACGATAGACGTAAAAAAGCCCCGCATCTCGCGAAGAGAGCGGGGCTTTGCGGTTTTTTACGCCTTACAGGACTTCGGCCCACAGGTCGTATTCGTCGGCGTCGGTCACCCGGCACCAGACCTTGTCGCCTGGTTTGAGGTCGCCGGCACCGTCGATGAACACGTTGCCGTCGATTTCCGGGGCGTCGAAGAAGCAGCGACCCACGGCGCCCTGTTCGTCGACTTCATCGATCAGCACTTCGATTTCCTTGCCGATGCGCTGTTGCAGGCGTGCGGAGCTGATTTCCTGCTGGTGCGCCATGAAGCGCTCCCAACGGTCCTGCTTGACCTCGTCCGGGACCACTTCCAGGTCTAGGTCGTTGGCCGGCGCACCTTCCACCGGCGAGTACTGGAAGCAGCCGACGCGGTCGAGCTGGGCTTCGGTCAGCCAGTCGAGCAGGTACTGGAAGTCTTCTTCGGTTTCGCCGGGGAAGCCGACGATGAAGGTCGAGCGGATGATCAGCTCGGGGCAGATCTGGCGCCAGTTCTTGATCCGGGCCAGGGTCTTGTCTTCGAAGGCCGGGCGCTTCATGGCCTTGAGCACTTTCGGGCTGGCGTGCTGGAACGGGATGTCCAGGTACGGCAGGATCTTGCCGGCGGCCATCAGCGGGATCAGCTCGTCGACGTGCGGGTACGGGTAGACGTAGTGCAGGCGGACCCAGACGCCCAGGGTGCTGAGGGCTTCGCATAGCTCGGTCATGCGGGTTTTCACCGGCGCGCCGTTCCAGAAGCCGGTGCGGTACTTGACGTCGACGCCGTAGGCGCTGGTGTCCTGGGAGATCACCAGCAGTTCCTTGACCCCGGACTTCACCAGGCGCTGGGCCTCGTCCAGCACGTCGCCCACCGGGCGGCTGACCAGCTTGCCGCGCATCGACGGGATGATGCAGAAGCTGCAGTTGTGGTTGCAGCCTTCGGAAATCTTCAGGTACGCGTAGTGGCGCGGGGTCAGCTTGATGCCTTGTGGCGGTACCAGGTCGATCAGCGGGTTGTGGTCCTGTTTCGGCGGCACCACTTCGTGCACCGCGCTGACCACTTGCTCGTACTGCTGCGGACCGGTCACGGCCAGCACGCTCGGGTGCACGTCGCGGATATTGCCTTCTTCCACGCCCATGCAGCCGGTGACGATGACCTTGCCGTTTTCCTTGATGGCTTCACCGATCACTTCCAGGGATTCGGCCTTGGCCGAGTCGATGAAACCGCAGGTGTTGACCACCACGACGTCGGCGTCCTGGTAGGTGGACACCACGTCATAACCTTCCATACGCAGTTGCGTGAGGATGCGCTCGGAATCGACCAGCGCTTTCGGGCAACCCAGGGAAACGAAGCCGACCTTGGGGTTGGCTGGCGCGGTAGGGGTGGACATGTCTAACCTCGGTATAGGTGTCGGGTCGCTCGGCGATTTGGATAAAACCGCTGGCGACGAACGGGCGCTAGGGGCGCCTCTGATCAAAAAGTGCGCAATTCTAGCGATGGCCGGCGCACTTGACCAGCTTTATGCAGGGAAATACGACGAGTGCTGCGCTATGCTTCGCGCCGTTGCGCCCAGGTGAATTCCTACAGTCAACAGAACCTCTGTAACTGTAAGTAAAAGGGTGCATGCTGCATGGGCATTCACGAGAGTCTTGCAAGCTTAGCCTTGTCTTGAATGTCATGCCTTTTAATAAGAAGCCCCGGTCTGGGTAGTAGGAGTGGTGGATGGGTCAGGCAAGTAGTCAGGCGGTGGGCAGCGAGCATTCCAGGGCCAGGCCCCTGGGGATGTTGGTCGCGGCGGTCGGTGTGGTTTATGGCGATATCGGGACCAGCCCGCTTTATACCTTGAAGGAGGTATTTGCGGGGCACTATGGGGTTCCGGTCAACCACGACGGTGTATTCGGCATTCTTGCATTGATCTTCTGGTCGCTGATCTGGGTGGTCTCGATCAAATACGTATTGTTCATCCTGCGGGCCGACAACCAGGGCGAGGGCGGCATCATGGCCTTGACCGCCCTGGCCCGGCGGGCGTCGACGCCCTATCCGAGACTGCGGATGGTCCTGGTCATCCTCGGCCTGATCGGCGCGGCCCTGTTCTATGGCGACAGCATGATCACCCCGGCGATTTCCGTATTGTCGGCGGTAGAGGGGCTGGAGATCGCCTTCGACGGGCTCGAGCACTGGGTCGTGCCGATGGCGCTGATCGTGCTGGTGGCGCTGTTTCTGATCCAGAAACACGGTACCGATCGCATCGGCAAGCTGTTCGGGCCGGTGATGGTCCTGTGGTTCGTGACCCTGGGCGGGCTGGGGGTCTACGGCATCGCCCAGCATCCGGAAGTGCTGCAGGCGCTGAACCCGGTCTGGGGCGTGCGGTTCTTCATCGTGCATCCGGGCATGGGCGTGGCCATCCTGGGCGCCGTGGTACTGGCATTGACCGGTGCCGAAGCGCTGTACGCCGACATGGGCCACTTCGGTCGCAAGCCGATCGCCCGCGCCTGGTTCGCCCTGGTGCTGCCAGCGTTGGTGCTCAACTATTTCGGCCAGGGCGCCTTGCTCCTGGAGAACCCGGAAGCGGCGCGTAACCCGTTCTATCTGCTGGCGCCGAGCTGGGCCCTGATCCCGCTGGTGGTGCTGGCCACCCTGGCCACCGTGATCGCCTCCCAGGCGGTGATCTCCGGCGCGTTCTCCCTGACCCGCCAGGCGATCCAGTTGGGTTATATCCCGCGCATGTACATCCAGCACACCTCCAGCGCGGAGCAGGGGCAGATCTACATTGGCGCGGTGAACTGGGCGCTGATGGTCGGTGTGATCCTCCTGGTGCTGGGCTTCGAGTCTTCCGGCGCACTGGCTTCGGCCTACGGCGTGGCGGTGACCGGGACCATGCTGATCACCAGCATCCTGGTGTCGGCGGTGATGCTGCTGCTGTGGAAGTGGTCGCCGATTCTGACGGTGCCTATCCTGGTGGGCTTCCTGTTGGTGGACGGGTTGTTCTTCGCCGCCAACGTGCCGAAAATCTTCCAGGGCGGTGCTTTCCCGGTCGTGGCGGGGATTGTGCTGTTCGCCCTGATGACCACCTGGAAGCGCGGCAAGGAACTGTTGATGGACCGCCTCGGCGAGGGCGCGTTGCCGCTGCCGATCTTTATCAACAGCATCCGTGTGCAGCCGCCGCATCGGGTCCAGGGCACCGCGGTGTTCCTCACAGCGCGTTCCGACGCCGTGCCCCATGCGCTGTTGCACAACCTGCTGCATAACCAGGTGTTGCACGAGCAAGTGGTGTTGCTGACCGTGGTCTATGAAGATATCCCACGGGTGCCGACACAACGGCGCTTCGAGGTGGATTCCTATGGCGAAGGCTTCTTCCGGGTGATCCTGCACTTCGGTTTCACCGACGAGCCGGACGTGCCTGAAGCGCTGAAGCTGTGCCATCTGGACGAGCTGGACTTCAGCCCGATGCGCACCACCTACTTCCTCAGCCGCGAGACGGTCATCACCTCCAAGATCGTCGGCATGGCGCGTTGGCGCGAGACGCTGTTCGCCTTCATGCTCAAGAACGCCAACGGCAACCTGCGCTTCTTCAAGCTGCCGGTGAACCGGGTGATCGAACTGGGTACGCAGATCGAGATGTAAGCGGCCGCGATAGCAAAAGCCCCCGTCACCTCAGTGGTGACGGGGGCTTTTTTATTGGAGGGCGCGATGACCCCTGTAGGAGCG